>MVZH01000253.1 GCA_002068325.1 Lentisphaerae bacterium ADurb.BinA184
TTGAGGGCAAAGGGTGGGTTGTGGATCTTCTGCTATCTGCTATTGGCTATCTGCTATGGAATGGGGAGCACCGCGCCGAAGCGACGCAGTGAGACGCCCCCGCCGTCGCCGCCGGCAAAGCCACGGTCGCCAGCCGAAGTCCGCACACCGCGGGCCCGGCCGCCTGGCCGCCGGCAAAGCCACGGTCGCCAGCCGAGGTCCGCACACCGCCGGCCCGCGATGGGGTTGCGCCGTCAGCGTCTCCGGGTGAAGCGTCCGTCAGCGGGCAGCGTTCGAGCGTTCATCGCGAGCCGCGCCGTCCTGCCGCTCCGCGCGCGGCGGCATCGCGTGCTCAGCGCGCCACCCGCGCATAGAGGTCACGGAAGTACTTCTGCCACTCGGAGACCACCTTCTCCGCCTCCGTCGGATCGCGCAGCCTGGCCGCCGTCGCGCGGAGGCCCTCGACGTCACGCACCCCCTCGGGCAGACGGCTGAACTCCGCCACCTTGTCGGCGGGGAATCCGGCGGCGATCAGTTTGCCGCGCGCCGCCCGCAGGCCGTCGCGGTTGTCCACGGCCGCGGCGCGGACCAGGCGCTTGAGCACCTCGTCGCGCTGCTCCTTGATCTGGAAATCAACCTCCATCACATTGTCGGCGGCGTACGGGTTGACGATCCACGGCAGCAGCCGTCCGGCGTCCGACTCGTAGATGTCGGTACGGATCGGCTGGCGCCCGAGCGCGTCCCGCACTGGCCCGCCGGGCTGGCCGACCGGCAACGCCCACAGCAGCTGCCCCGGCCTGGACAGCACGAAGCTGACGAAGTCCTGGGCCAGCGCCCGATGCGGCGGGTTCTTGAGGATGGCGATGGGATCGGGGGTGAAGGCGGTCTGGCCCTTGGGGCTGATGTAAACCAGCGTCCCGGGGGCTTCCATCACCCGCAGCGTGCCGTAGAAATCTATGCTTGTGGCGGCCAGCGCCTCGCCGAGTCCGGGCGCGCTGGCGGCGTCGCCGGCGCTGTCGTAGAAGCGTTTTGCGTTGGCGAGGATGGCGAGCAGCCGGGCCCAGCCCTCGGGCCAGTCTGGGGCCGACTGCACGATCATCTCGTAGGAGGCGGCGGCCGAGCCGGACTGCGAGGGGTCGGCCAGTGCCACCAGCCCGAACAGCCGGGGGTCGCCAAGATCCTCCCACCGGGCCGGCGGCCTGAGCTGACGGCGTTCGAGGAGCTCGCGGTTGTAAAGGATGCCGAACCCGCTCACCGCCGAGCCGCACCAGGCCAGGTCCGGATCCCTCAGCTCGACACCGCCCAGCCGCTCCGGGATGGCGGACAGGATGTCGCTGCCCTCGGCAAGGGCGAGCGGTTCGAGGGCGCCTTCCTGCTTGAGCATTTTGAACGTGGTTTCGCCCCCGCCCCACAGCAGGTCAATGTCGGCGCTGTCGGCGTGGGCGTAGACGTTGCGCAGGTACTGGATGATCGTGCTGGTGCCGCCGCCGACGTCGCGCCACTCGAACTCGACCCGGCGGCCGTGGCGCAACGCGTAGTCCAGGCTGTACGCCCGCTGGAACTCGTACTGGATGTTTTCGCTGTGGGCGCTGATCAGAACCAGCTTCTCCGCCGGCAGCGCCGACAGGCTCTTGCCCCACTTGGCGGCAATCTGGGCCTCGATCCCGGCGAGGCCCGGGGCGGTCGCCGGCGGCGTGCCGTCCCCGGCCTGCCCGTCGTCTGCACGCCGGCACCCGACGGCAAGCATCGCCAGCCCGGCAACCGCCGCCACGGCCAGCCGCCCCACGAACCTGTCCCGCATCGCTGTTCTCCCTGTCCCTGTACGCTGATTCGGGCCTACGCCCCGCCGGCCGCGACCATCGGCCCGCCAAGGCGCCGCGAAGCAACATAAGAGGGCGCAACGGCAAGTCAATCCTGCGGCCCCGCCGGGCGGCGCCTCACCGGATGCGCAGGGTCAGGATGCCGTGGCGATGAAGGACGGTGTCGTAGAACCGCCCACGGACCGGTTCGCCGGCCGGCTGTTCGAGCAGGTTGGTGCGCACCACGGTTCGGCTGGCGGTCTCCTCGCCAAAGTCGAGCAGCAGCCGTGTTCCGCGGCCACTGCCCTCTTGGAGCCGCAGGATCCAGCCGTCGCCGTCCTCGGCCAGTTTCCAGGCGGTGACCACGACATCCCCGAGGATGCGGAATGGCGGTTCGACGGGGGCCGGCAGGTTGTAGGCATAGCCCACGCGCGTCAGCTCGCCGGCGGTCATGCCGTCGTAGTACGGGAACAGTGAGTACTCGAAGCGGTGCCGCCCGGCGTCGCGCTGGCCGTCGGTGTCCCAGAACTCGTAGCTGCCCGGCTCGACGACGCAGAAGGGGTACTCAGGCGAGCGGACCAGGGAGAGGTCGAGCCGGCCGGGGGTCCAGCGGTTGCAGGGCAGGCCGCGGTTGAGGAGGGCGACGCCCTGGCGTTCGTCGCAGGGCCGCCAGACCCAGTGCAGGGTGGGGTACTCCAGGGTGTTGCTGTTCCACAGCGAGTAGTCGAGCCGGGCGGGATCATAGGCCCGTTCGATGAACCCGAAGGGCACCTCGTACACCGCGCTGGCCGCCTGTGAGCGTACGGGCACCAGCACCCTCAGCCGGCGGCTGCCGGTGTCCCAGTTCACGTCGGTGGTGAAATCAATCCGGCGGCCGTCGGCGGACGCGGCGGCGGTCACCGTCCACTCGAGCCGGCGCACCTTCCAGTCGCCGCCGGTGTAGCGGCCGCGCCAGCGGACGGCGTCGGGCGCGGTCTCGACCGCGGTATGGAAATCGCCCAGGAAGGCCAGACAGAAGTCGGCCCGCGGGTCGTCGCCGATGGTGGGAGGGATGCGGGTGCCCCAGGCGTCGCCGTAGTCGGGTTCGAGGACCAGTTCGGCGATGCGGTGGAGGCGACGGCGGTTGTTGTGGCGCGGGTGGTCCGGGGTGCCGAAGACGTCGCGTCCGTCGCGTGTGACCGCGAGGATGCCGGCTCGGTCGAAACGCAGGTCCAGCTGGCCGATCCGTTGTGTACCCTCCACCTGCGGATGGGGGGTGAATTCGCGGGCGGCGGGGCGGCGGCGCCGCACCTTGAGGTACTTGGCGGCGACCGTCCCGGCCGCGTCGAGCATGTCCATGAGTTCGCGGTGGGCGGAGTCAATGTGCGTGCCGGTGATGGCATCATGGAACTGGTTGAAGGCCACCTGCCGCCACGCCTCGGAGAGGTCGGCGGGAGGGAGCCCCGGCTGCCCCCGTTTCCAGGCGGCGTTGGCCAGCCCCGCCTCGGCCGCCACCAGGTGATAGGCGATCGCGCGCGTGCGTTGCTTGCAACGGATGCGCGACACCATGCACCCCGGCATCGCGGGGTTGAGGTCCGCACTCGGCCCAGGCCCGCGCTCGCGCGCCGCCGCCTCGAGAGCGGCCCGGTTGCGGGCGAATACCTCGCTCCAGTTGGCGAACCGGATCCGGGCGCGCCCTTCGTTGCGGCGGTTCCATGCCTCGACAAACTCGACCACCCGGCGGTCGGGGAGTATCTCCTCGGTGAGCAGGCGGATCGCCACCCAGCCCTTGTCGGCGTGGCGTTCGAGGGCGCTCTCGATCCCCTTCTCCACCCCGGCCAGGTCAAACCCGTCAACAAAAGTCATCCCTGTGTCCGAGCACTCGGCGCATCCCTTGCCTTGGCAGGACGGACACGGCGCATGCTTCGCGAAACCGCCGGCAAAGCCGGAGGGGTGCGAGTCGAAGTTGAGAATGGGGGTGCCGTCTATGCCGACCCACACCGGTTCCGGGCAGGGGCGGTAGCTGGTGAAGCAGGCCGCCTCGGCGCCCACCCCGCGCAGCACCTGCGGGTAGTTCGGGCTGTTGCCGAAGGCGTCCTCCAGCCAGCCCAGTTTCAGCCCCGGATGGTCAGCCCCCACCAGGTCGCGGTAGAAGGGCATCGCCACCAGGAAGTTGCGCACCAGCCCCTCGGCGGTTGACAGGACGGTGTCGGAGACCGTCTCCCCCGCCAGCACGACATCAAGGCGGCCCTCACGGGCGTGGGCGCGCAGGGTGTCCACCACCGCCGGATGCCGCCGCAGATAGGCGCGCAACACGGCCGCCTGCCCCTCGCTGAACGGATACCCCGCGCCTGCCAGATCGAGCCAGCGGTTGATGCAGTGCGCCTCAACCTCGGCGTAACTGCGCACCGTGACCCCGTTGTAGACCGCGTCGCGCTCGAAGCAGCGCCGCCACGTCGGGTCAAAGTGATGATGCGGAACCAACAGGATCTCGATGGCCATGCCCGTGTGTCCCTGTCTGTGCCGCCGGCCGGCGGCGCCCCGCCGGAATCCGTCGGCGGCCCGATGCGAACCCGCCTGCCGGCGCCGTCGGTGCGCACTCGCAGGCGTGACGGATTGTAGCCTGCCGCCCCGACCGCGTCAAGCCGCCGCCACTGGGCGACTGCGCGGCCGGCACGAGGCTGCGTCCGGCACCGCGCCGGGGAAGGCGACGGCGGCATGGGTTTGCACGGCGTCGGCCTGGCGGCTATGTTCCCCGTATTGCGGGGGACGACACCCTCCCGCGCAAACCGGCGGGCGCTGCCGGTTTTGGAACCGCCGGGACGCCGAGGCGCCAGGCACCGACAACCATCCTGCCAACGCGGAGCCGCAACGTTTCCCACGCAGGAGTCGCAGCCGGCCAGGTTTGACGTAGACGACGCTGTTTTGTCATCGTAAGATATTCACCATCAATGGCTTGGCGTCTCGTCGGCTTGCCGGTCAACCATGCAGGACGGGGGAGGAGCGCCACGTGATCCGTTTCATCCATTCGGCCGACTGGCAGATCGGCAAGCCCTTCGCCCGCGTCGAGGACGCGGAGAAGCGCACGCTGCTGCGCAGCGAGCGGATCGAAGTGATCCGGCGCATCGCCGCGGCGGCGCGCGAGCAGGATGCCCGCTTCGTCCTGGTGGCCGGGGACCTCTTCGACTCCGTGACCCCGGACAAGAGCACGGTGTCCGCGGCCTGCGGCGTCATCGGCGCGCTCGGGGTGCCGCTCTACTCGATCCCGGGCAACCACGACTACGCCGCCCCCGGCAGCATCTGGGAACAGGACTTCTTCCTGCATGAGCGGGAACGGCTGGCGCCCCAGTGGCACGTCCTGGACAAGCCGGAACCGGTGATTCTGGATGACGCCGTCATTCTCCCCTGCCCCCTTACCCGGCGTCAGGAGACCGCCGACCCCCTGGCCTGGCTGCAGGATCCACAGACGCTGGCCGGATTGCCGCCCGACAAACCGCGCATCGTCCTCGCCCACGGCAGCGTGCAGGACTTCGGCAACGCCGAGGACGAAGAGGACGACACAGGCAGCGCCAACCGTCTCTTCCCCGAACGGCTCGACACGGCGCAGATTGACTACATCGCGCTGGGCGACTGGCATGGCGCCCGCGAGGCCGGCGGCAAGGCCTGGTACGCCGGCACCCCCGAACTCGACCGTTTCATGAAGGGCGGCGACTACAACCCCGGCAACATCCTGGCCGTCGAACTGGCCGGACGAGGAAGCGCCCCGCTCGTGACGATCCGCGCCACCGCCCGTTTCAACTGGCTCTCGGAGGAGTTCCACCTGGCCGGTGCCGCCAGCCTACCTCACCTCGAAGCCCGCCTCGACGAACTCCTGGGCGCCCGCACCCGTGAGGATCTGCTGCAGCTCCGGCTCTCGGGGACATGCGACATCACCGGCGAACTTCAGCTGCGCCGCCTCCTCGAACGCATCGAAGCCCGGCTGCTGCGGCTCAAACTCTACAACCAGCTGCAGATGATCCCCTCGGAGGAGGAAATGGAGTCACTGACCCGACGGCCGGACGACCCGCTTATCGCCGCCATGGCCGGCCGGCTCGTCGAGGACTGTCGCCGCGGCGGCGAGGACGCCCCACTCG
>MVZH01000254.1 GCA_002068325.1 Lentisphaerae bacterium ADurb.BinA184
CCGGCCCCCGCGAGCTGCCCCGCGACACCACGACGCCGGGGCTGGCCTCGAGCACGGTGCCGACCGTGACCGGCCGGATGTCCATCCCCAGCCGGACCGCCAGCCGCCCCGCCACGAACAGCACGGCCAGCCCCGCCGCCAGCCCGGCCAACGGCAGCAGCCGGCCGCGCCGCAGCGACTTGATGGCGGCGGCGCGCTGCCGCGCCATCACCGGCCACAGCACGAACTTCTTCATCCACACGCTGGGGCGGGGGCCGTCCAGCTGCCGCCGCGTCGCGGCAAAGCGCTGTTCGAAGGCGCGCTGGAAGTCGGCGCCGCCGCGCTCGGCGTAGAGCCGTTCGAGGAAGCTGCGCACAAAGGTTGGCTCGTCGAGCGTGGCCAGGGCCTGGGCGATCCAGCCTGAGAAGGCCAGCTCGCTCATCACCCACTCGGCCGGCTCGCCGCCCGCGCGGAGGGTCTCGGCCAGGCGGCGCGCCCCGGCCTCGTCAATGACGCCGTCGCGGTAGGCCTCAAGGAAATCGCTGATTTCCTCGCGCGTCATGTCACCCGCCTCATGCGTTCATCCATGCACTTGCGCAAGCGGTCGCGGATGCGCCGCAGCCGCATTGATACGCTGGCCGCGGTGGCCCGCAGCGACAGTGCGATGTCCTTTACCGCCACCCCGCCGTGGTAGCGGTCGTAGATCAGGTCGCGCTGCGACTTGGCCAGCCGTTTCAGGCACTCGCGCAACGACTCGATCTGCTCGGCGCCGAGGTCGTCGCCGGCCGGCTCCTCGCTGCTGATGCGTTCCCAGAGCGCATCGTCCACCAGCTGCAGGTTGACGTTGCGGCTGCTCCGGCGGGCCCGGAAGTAGTTCAGGATCAGGTTGTGGCAGATCGTGCGCAGCCACGGGTAGAAGGCCCGCGCGGTGTCAAAGCGGTCGAGGTGCCGGTAGGTGTTGAGGAAGGCATCTTGGACGAGCTCGAAGACGTCGCTGGTGGTGTCGATGTACTGGCTGGTGTAGGCCCGCAGCCGCGCCTGGTAGCGGCGGACGATCTCGCTGAAGGCCTCGTCGTGGCCGGCTTGGGCCAGGCGCAACAGCTCAGTCTCCTCGACCGACGACATCCCGGCCTCGGGAAACGGCGTCGCGTCGCCGGGTGCCGGGTCTCTCGGTTCGGTTGCCTCTGCCGTCATGCGCGTTCCTTGCCGCTACGCGGCGCCCCGGCCGACGCCGCTTCCCGCGAGGCCCGAATCCCATTCAACCTATACACGCGCCCCGCCCCGCCGCAACGTCCGCCCTCGCCCTATGCCTGCCAGAGCGAGTCCATCAGCCGCCGGGTGCGGCCCTGCAGCCGCCCGAGCGCGGCGGCGGCGGCGGGGTCGCCGGCCACATGGTCGAGCATAAGCCGCCCCTCCTCGACGCACAGCGCGTCGTGCAACGGCAGCACCTCCCGCAGCAGGAAGTGGGCGTACTTGACCAGACGGAAGGGGCCGTGGGCGCGGCGCGTCTCGCCCGGCAACGCCTCGACCGCCACCGCGTGCGCGCCGCGGATGGCGGCGGCGAGATCCGCAAACTCCGCCGTCGGCGCAAACACGACCGTCCAGTACCAGCCAAACAGCTCGCCCCGCTCACAGCCGTGCGAATCGCTCGAACCCACGACCGGAATCCGGCGGCCGCGCCCGCACTCGTCGTGATACCGCGCCAGCTGCAGGAGGTTGGACTCGGTCTCGTACCGGTGGAAGCCGCCGAGCAGCTCGAAGGCATCAAAGGGCTGATCGGCGAAGTGCCGGGCAATCAAGGCCTCGGGAACGTTGTACTGCGCCCTCCAGATCCAGTAGGGGTGGGCGAAAATCGCCACCCCGCCGGCCGCCCGGATGCTCCGGTACGTCCACAGGCACTGCGCATAGGCGAAGCGAAGCTCCGGCGGCAGCCCATCTGCGCCCAACCCCTCGGCGATCGCCCGGACCTCGCTCAGGTATGGCTCGCCCGCCCGGATCAGCGGGCAGATGCCGTGGGCACCGCCGAAGTTCACGATGTGCACCGGATTGTCCGGCTCCTGGTGAACCTCCTCGCCGGGGAAGATGCGCAGGTCAATGGGCGTGCCGGCGAACGCGGCGATGGCGTCCAGCGAAGGGGCATACTTCCAGTGGTCGGTGACGGCCATGAAGTCCAGCCCGATGCGCCGGCAGGCGGCGGCCACCCAGGCCGGGCTCTCACGGCCGTCGGACTCGCTGCTGTGCAGGTGGAGGTCGCCCTTGAATGGACGCCGCGCAAACAGGTCCGGCCCCACCGCGTAGACCCGGAACTCGCCCGCCGGCACCCGTGCCTCGCCGTCGCAACGCGCCACCGCCAGGGCGTACTCCTGCTCGGCGGCGAAGGTGTGCGGAATCCGCAGGCAGCCGGCGACCGGCCGCAGGCCCGCGCGGACCGTCCGCCCGCCGATCCCCTCCATCGGGACGATCGTGGCCTCATACTCGGCGGCGTCGTCGAACCGGCCGTGCGGGCTGCGCGCCCGCAGGCTCACCGTGCCCTCGCCCCCGGCCCGCACCACGCGGGGCCACACGTCATAGTGACAACTCACGACCGTCGCCTCCACACTGGCCTGACGGGCGCCGGGCCTCACTCGGGCTCGACGTCCAGCTCCTCGACGTCCAAGTCCACCGACACCGACTGGCCAAGGATGTCCACGTTGACCGACACGCGCGTCTGCTTGTTGCGCTTCTCAACCACGCCCATCATGCCCTTGAACGGCCCGCTGACCACCCGCACCAGGCGGCCGGGGACGATCTCCGGCTGCACGGTCAACTGCCCGTGGCACGCCGCCTGTTCGAGGCACTGCACGGCGCGCAGCTCCTGCACCAGCGTCGCCTCCCCGCCCGCCGTGACCGCCAGCACGGAGACTACCTTGTGCGAACACAGCAACACCGACTTGCGCTCCTCGTCGAGCTGAACGAACAGGTAGCCGGGGAACATCGGCAGGAAGGTCTCGACCGTCCGCCGCTGGTAGCGCTGCGCCCGCCGCCGCAGCGGCAGGTAGCAGGCCACATCGTGCTGGGCGCAGTAGCGGGCCGTCACCTTCTCGGCCCGCGGCTTGACGTGGGCCGCGGTCCAGCGCAGGCCGTCGCGCTGCACGATCTCGATGGGGGGATGGACGGCGTCGGGCATGGTCGGCGCTCAGTTGGTCAGCAACTCGGGCGCGACCCGGCCGACGTAGCGCTCGCACAGCGCGCGCACCTCCTGGCCGGTCGAACAGGCCAGGGCCCGGTCAACCAGCCCCTCTGCCTCGTGCAGGCGCATGCTGCGGATCAGCCGCTTGATCGGACCCAGCGAGACGGGACTCATGCTCAGCTCGTGGATGCCAACCCCCAGCACCAGCGGGACCAGCACCGGCTCGCCCGCCATCTCCCCGCACACACTCACCCACTTGCCGTGCTCGTAGGCGCTCTGAACCACCATCTGGATCATCCGGATGATCGAGGGATGGCTGGGCTGGTAGAGGTACGAGATGTTGGGGTTGGCCCGGTCGCACGCCAGCGAGTACTGAACCAGGTCGTTGGTGCCGAGGCTGAAGAAGTCAACGTGCCGCGCCAGCCTGTCCGCCAGCAACGCGGCCGACGGCACCTCGACCATGATGCCGATGTCCATGTTCGGGTTGTAGTGCACGTGCCGCGCGTCCAGCTCGGCCCGCGCCTGGGCCAGCCGGGCGGCCGCCTTCTGCAACTCCTCGAACGTGGCGATCATCGGAAACATGATGCGTACCTTGCCGTAGCTGGAGGCCCGCAGGATGGCGCGCAACTGGGCCAGGAAGATGTCCGGCCGGGCCAGGCAGAAACGGATCGCCCGCACCCCGAGGAACGGGTTGAGGTCGCCCGGCATGCGCAGGTTCGACAGGAACTTGTCGCCGCCAACGTCGAGGGTGCGGATGATCACCGAGTGGGGATAGATCTCCTCGGCCACCTTGCGGTACGCCTCAAACTGCTCGTCCTCGGTCGGCAACGACGTCCGGTTGATGAACAGATACTCGGTGCGGAACAGGCCGATGCCAACCCCGTACGAGGTGCGGATCTCCTCAACCTCGGCCGGCAACGCAATGTTGGCGGCCAGCTGGACGCGGAAGCCGTCAAGGGTCTCCGCCGGCAGCTCGGCGTCCTGCTCGATCCGCCGCAGCCAGCGCTCCTGCGAACGGATGCGGCGCCGGTAGTCGCCGACCGTCGCGGCGTCGGGGTTGACCAGCACCTTGCCGTGGACCCCGTCCATGATCAGCAGGTCGCCGGTGTGCACCTGATCCAGCACGGCGGCCAGGCCGACCACGGCCGGGATGCCCATCGAACGGGCCATGATCGCCGTGTGAGAGGTCCGGCTGCCGATCGCCGTGGCGAAACCCAGCACATTGCCGCGGTCCAGCGCGGCGGTGTCCGACGGGGACAGGTCGTGGGCCACCAGGATGCTGCGCCGCGGCAGGCAGGCCAGGTCAACCGCCTTCTCCCCGAGCAGGTTGCCGATGACCCGCCCGGCCACGTCGCGGATGTCCGCCAGGCGGTCGCGGATGAACGGGTCGTCCACCTTGCTCAACGCGTCGGCATAATGCTGGATGACTTGGGCGAAGACAAACTCGGCGTTGCGCCGCTTCTCGCGGATGCGGCTGATGACCTCGTCAATCAACCCCTGGTCAGCCACCATCGCCTGGTGGGCGTCGAAGATGCGCGCATCCTTCTCGCCGAGTATCCCCGCCACCCGACGCCGCAACCCCTCCAGCTGCTCGACCGAGGCCTGCAGCACCGCCTTGAAACGCCGGATCTCCTTGTCAACGTCGGCCGCGGCCAGCGGAACCTCCTGCACCGGCCCGCGCCGCGAACCCACCACCAGGGCACGGGCAATCACGATGCCCGCCGAAACCCCGATCCCCGACAACGCGGCCCCCCGCCGCGCCCGCCCCTCAGCCTTCGCCAAAGCCGTCTTCGAACAAGGCTTCGAGGGCATCGAGAGCCTCCTCGCTGTCTTCACCGTCGGCCAGCACTTCGAGCACGGCGCCGGCCTCGGCCGCCAACATCATCAGATTGAGGACACTCTTGCCGTTGGCCGCCTGACGACCCCTGCGAACCTCGATGCTCGAACTGAAACGGCCAGCCGTACGCGCCAACAAGGTCGCCGGACGCGCATGGAGACCCAGGGGGTTGCGGACCGTGAAAAGACGTCTCTTGACACCACCGTCCGCCATCCAACCAACCCCGGGCCTGCGTCACTCACCGTCGGATCCGCCGTCTCGTAAAACCGCTCCCCACCCGCCTGCCCCCGCCCCGGCCGCCAACCAACCCTGCCGGCCGGAATCACAGCAAACACCCGCGCCGGGTAATATGCCCGCAAACGGTTCGAAAGCAACTCCGGTTGCCTGCCCGCCCGCGGCAACGAATGAGGCGCGGGTCGTACGTCGTGGAGGCCCCGGAGGGGCCAAGGTATGTAGCCCCCGGTGCAACCGGGGGGTAGCGGCCGACCACCCCATGCGCAGCGCCCCAAAGCGGGCGCGGGTGGTGAGGATCGTGAATCGTGGGTCGTAGGTCGTGGAGCCGGCGGTCTCCGCCGGTACGTTTCCCCTGGAGCCGGCGGTCTCCGCCGGTAATGCCGGGAACCCGTGATCGGCGATTCCGGCAACGAAGCACGAGGGCACGACAGCACCCGTGGGCGTGGGCCGTCTGGCACAGGTCAACAAAGCCCGGCTTGAACATCTCGCGCCAGACTGCAGGCCGGATCATCAGGCCCAGCTGGGTGCCCCAGTCCTCAGGAAACATAACCGCATCCACGCCGGCATCGGCATAGGAGATGATCGTCTGTGC
>MVZH01000255.1 GCA_002068325.1 Lentisphaerae bacterium ADurb.BinA184
GGGGCGGCGCCGCGGCGGCCGCCACGAGCAGAAGCAGGACGAGGGCAAGCAGACGGGCGAAGGGGTTTGTCATGGTGTCGGACCGCCCGTACGGCGGGTTACTGGTTCGACGAAGACGGCGGGGCGCACATAGATCGGCTCGCAACTGCGTTCGAGGACCTCGGCGCCCTCCGGCCACGGCCAGCCGGCCGGGGCAAGGAGCCGCCCGGCATCAATGTGCGACACGCTCTGCACACGCGCCCGCAGGCCGGCATCCAGCAGGGGCAGGACGGCGTCCGGCTGGGCGGTGACAGCCACGGCACAGGCCTCCAGGCGGGCCGGCAACTCGGCGGCCGGCACGGCGACCGGCGGCTCCGTCGGCAACATCCCGGCCCCGTTCAAGGCGTACAGGCTGAGGATGACCTGACCCCGCCGGCCATCGTGGAGCACGGCGATGGGCGAACCGCCGGCGGCCGCAACCTCCGCCTGCAACGCCAGCGCCAGGCTGCTCGGCAGCCCGCGGCACCAGGCGCCGGACAGCAGGCAGATGCCGCGCACAAAGGCGATGCCGCAACGCAGGCCGGCGAAACTGCCCGGCCCCAGGCCGACGGTCCACCGCACCACGTTCTCGACCCGCAGGTCGCAGGACGCCAGACTCTCCTGCACCCACGGCGCCAGGCTCTCGTCGGAGTCATGCCGCGGCCTCGCCAGCGACTGGCGGCACAGGATCTTGCCGCCGTCGCCGACCGCCAGCGACAGCCCCAGTGACGTGTCGAGTGCGGCTTCAATCATGGTGGCGAATGACTCGATGTTGGGGCTGGGAAAGGGGCGCCCGCGCGCCGTCCGGCCGGCCCGCCGGACCGACCGCGGCCGCCTCGGTCTCCAGCCCGTCGGCCCAACTGGCCGGCAGGCGGATGCGGCGGACACCCCCGGACTCCGCGGCAATGTAGACGGCCACCAGGCGGCCGGCCAGCCGCGCGACGCCGCCCGGCGGCGGGGCCAGAAGCTCCGCGATCCGTTCCGGCCACTCGACCACGGAGACGCCGTCGGGTGCGAACAGGTAGTCCTCGATGCCGAAGGCCTCCGCGTCACGGGCGCCGGCGATGCGGTACAGGTCCAGGTGGTAGAACCAGCCGCCGTCGGGGCGGGGGTACTCCTGCACCACGGTGAAGGTCGGGCTGGTGACCGCCTCCGTGATGCCGAGTCCGCGCGCCACCCCGCGGGCGAAGACGGTCTTGCCGGCGCCCAGTTCGCCGTGCAACGCGAGGGTCTGCCCGTTCGCCAGCCGGCGGGCCAGGCGGGCGGCGAGGGCCTCGGTCGCCGCCGCCGTACGGGTGACGAACTCGGTGAAGCGTTCCGCGTCAGCCGGCGCCTGGCTCATGGGTTCGCCTCGCGCCCTTGCAAGTGGTCGTAACCGGCCTGTCCGCGGGTGTCCAGCCTCGCCCCCCGGCCATCGTAGACACCGGGTTCGCGGCCGGGCACAAACTCGCCCAGCGCCGTCAACGGCACGTCGCCGAAGGGCCACCCGGCCAGGAGCGCCTCGGCGCGGTCGCGGCGGACCGCCGCCAGCAGCTCATAGTCCTCGCCGTCGTGCAACGCCGCCGCCAGCGAAGTTTGCGGAGTCCGCAACGGCACGCGCTCCGGGTGGAGAGCCACAGCCTGTCCGGACGCGCGCGCCAGCCGCGAGGCGTCCAGCAACAGGCCGTCGCTGACGTCAATCATGGCGGTGACCGCGCCGCTGCCGGCCAGCCACTGCCCCTCACGCAGCCGCGGCACGAACGAGAGATGATGGCCGCTCGGGAAGGAGTCGCCGAAGCGGCCGGTGGCCAGCAGCAGGTCGCCGGCGCGGGCGCCGCCACGCCGGCAGACGCGGGCGGCCTCGACCTCACCCAGGATCGCCAGGCTGACGACCTCGTCGTGCGGCGCCGCCGAGAGGTCGCCGCCAATCATGTGCACGCCATATTCCGCGGCGAGGGCGACGACCCCGTCAAGCACCTCGTTCAGCCACCCCTCGCTGCGTTGCGGCGGCAGGGCGGCGGAGACCACGCAATAGGTCGGCGTCCCCCCCATGGCCGCCACATCGCTGAGGTTGCGGGCCAGCACCTTGCGCCCGACCAGGCGCGGCGGCGTGTCGGCCGGCCCGTGGGCCACGTAATGGCGGCCGCCGACCACCTGGTCAACCGCGAACAGCAGCAGACGGCCCTCGGGCACTGTGACCGCCGCGCAGTCGTCGCCCGGCGGCACCACGACCCCCCCCGGCGGCCGCGGCAGGCGCGCAAACAGCTCCTGGAAGAAGCGGTCTTCAGTCACCGGTCAGCCCCTGTTCGAGACGGTCGAGCCGTCCGCGCCGCGCGGCGATGGCCAGGACACGATGGAAGAAGCAGCGGGCGCCGCCGAACTCGCAGGTGCCGTCGGCGCCGGCGCCCCCGCAGGCGCCAAACACCAGCCGCTTGGGGCAGGCCTCGGGGCTGAGATGGAAGGTGTAAGCCAGCCGGTCGCGCCGCGCCGTCCAGCCGCGGGCCAGCACCCCCACCCCGGCCTTCTTGACGAACTCGGGGGCGACACGGCTCAGGCACAGCCGCAGCGCCGTCGAACGCCGGCGGTCGCCGCGCGACGGCAGGGGCAGCGCGCGGCTGACCACCGTCGCCCCCGCCTCGTAGAACTGATGCTGCGGCGTGAGCAGGTTGGGAAAGCCGTAGTAGACGCCGGCCAGGGGCGAGAACTCCATGGACATGTGGTGTTCGGTCCAGGCCGCCACCCACTCCGGGTAGCTGGTGAAGGCGGCCAGGGCCTCGTCAATCCGCTTCAACACCATCGCCAGGGTGCGCTCGTCGCGCACGCCGACCACCTGCACGCCGCTGTAGCCCAGCAGCCGGCAGCCGGCCACCTGCAGGCCGAGGCGCTGCAGCTGCGCCGCCAGCGACTGCGTGTCGTTGATCTCGGACTCGCGCTGCAGAACCGAGGCAAAGGTGCGCGACAGGAAGACCCCGGGGAAGACGTCGTCCTGGAGGGCGCGGATCTGGTCGCCGGACAGCAGCGCCACGCGGGCGATCACCGGCACGTCCACCTGGCGCATCTGCAGGAACCACTGCAGCTCCTGCAGCTTCTTCATGTCCCACCCTGCGTGGGTGACCAGGAACTGCGCGCCCGTGGCCAGCTTCCGCACCATCTTGTAGCGTTGCAGGCACTGGTCGGCGACGTTGTACTTGAAGGGGTTGACCCCGGCGCCGAGCAGGAACCCGTGGCCCGAGGCGGCCGCGGTGTGGAGGGTCTCGACGCTGTCGAAGTAGCCCACCGGATGGGGTGGGTTGCGGGCCAGGCCGTGCGGCGCCGGATGCTTGTCCGAACGGTCGCCGGTGACCGCCAGCAGGCTGCGCGCGCCGGCCGAGAGGCCCCGCGCCAGCATCTCTTGGACGCGGGCCTTGTCCGACCCCTTGCCCGACAGATGCATGAGCACGGGCTTGCCGCTGGCCGTCGCGAGCAGCCCGACCAGCGAGGCGGCGTCGTAGCAGTCCTCGCTGCGCAGCCGGTCCGTCACCGCCATGCCCGTGGCCCAGGGCACGTCGCGGATCTCCCGTGCCATCCGCTCGGCCACTGCCACCGCCGGCTCGAACGGCTGCTCGCGCGGCGGCGCGTTGACCTCGACCAGCACCGAGAACTCGCCGCGGCGGAGGTTCTCCCCCAGGGGATTGTCGGTGCTGAAACTGAGCTTGAGCTGGGCAGGCCCCTCAGGCTCAAGGGGCGCTGCCGACAGTTTCCGGGTGATGCGTCTGGCCATAGGCGGTTCCACGGTTTCGGAGGTCGGGGAACGTACTGCCGGGGGGCGCGGAAAGCAAACGCGGCACGGCGGGTTACGGGGCGGGCGGCCCCCGTGTCCATGCGGACGCAAGAGACTTATGGATAAGAGGTTATGTGCCACTTGCAGAACCCGGTTCCGCAAGCGAACCATGCCGGTTTCAGGTGTCGGGTGTCAGGAAGTGTCTCATGCAACCACAATCCGTTGCGTATTCCTGACACCTGAACGCAGAACGCAGAACGCAGAACGTCGAACGCCGAACGCAGAACGCCGAACGCCGAACGCAGAACGCCGAACGCAGCCCCCTGTCACCTGACACCGGCGCTTGCGGGGGTTCTGCAAGCGCCTCGTCATGCCAAGACCACGCAGACCCCCTGCCGACGCCGGCCCCACGCCCTACGATTCATGTGTCCGTCCCCGGTTCATCCGCGGCCGGACGCGCTATAGTACGGGCTGTCGCCGGGGACCGTCCGGAACCCACATCCGGCAGACGGCCGGCGGCGCGTCGCCACCTCTGACACAAAGGACATTGCGCACCCCGATGAAGGCAGGACTGATGGCCCAGATGTTCGCCGTCGAGGGGCGGCTAGTCACGGTGGAGAGCGCGGGGAGCGGCAACGTCAACGACACCTATCTGGTGATCCTTCGCACCACGTTCGACGAACACCGCTTCATCCTCCAGCGCGTCAACACGCGGGTGTTCGCCCATCCTGAGTCGGTGATGCAGAACATGCGCATCGTCACCGACCATGTACACCGGCGGCTCGAAGAGGAGGTCTACCTGTCCGACCGCATCTGGCAGCTGCCCCGGGTGATTCCGGCCAAGACCGGCGGCGACTTCGTGGTGGACGGCGATGGCGGCTTCTGGCGCGCCATCTCGCTGATCGCCTCGGCGCACTCGTACGAGAAGGTGCAGAGCATGGAGCACGCGCACGAGGCCGGCTTTGTGCTGGGGCAGTTCCAGCGCCTGATCAGCAGCCTGCCGGCGGAACAGCTCGCCGTCACGCTTCCCGGTTTCCATGTCACGCCGGGATACCTGGGGAAGCTGGACGAGGCGGCGGCCAACGACGCCGGCGCCGAGCGGTTGCGCTGTTCGGTCGAGGCTCAGCGCTGCCTGCAGTTCGTGCAACAGCGGCGCGACTGGTGCTCGGTGCTCGAGTCCGCCAAGGCCCGCGGGGAGCTGAAGGTGAGGCCCATCCACGGCGACCCCAAGATCGGCAACATCATGATTGACGACGCCACCGGCAAGGGCACCTGCATCGTTGACCTGGACACCGTCATGCCCGGCCTCATCCACTACGACTTCGGCGACTGCCTCCGCTCCTGCTGCAACCCCGCCGGCGAGGAGTCCCGTGACCTCAGCCAGGTCTACTTTGACACCGACCTGTGCGCCGCCATCGTCAAGGGCTACATGGCCTTCGGCCGGCTGTTCCTCGACGACGCCGACCGGGCGTACCTCTACGACGCCATCCGGCTCATCGCGTTCGAGCTGGGCCTGCGCTTTTTCGCCGACTACGTCGCCGGCGACGTCTACTTCAAGGTCCGCTACGAAGGACAGAACCTGCACCGCGCCCGCGTCCAGTTCAAACTGGTCGAGAGCATCGAGACGCGCGAGCTGCAGATCCGCAAACTGCTCGAAAGCGCCTAGCCGCCGCGGGCGCCGTCACCGCGGAGACGGGAAGGTTGAAGGAATGCGATGGCTACCCCGCCTGGATTTGAACCAGGACAAACAGGACCAAAACCTGTTGTGCTACCGTTACACCACGGGGTAGCAGCGGCAGGCCGGTAAGATAACGCGGGCCGGGGCGAACGCCATTCCGCGCAGGGGCGAGGCGGAGGAGGAGGGGGCGTGGAGCGTGGAGCGTGGAGCGTGGAGCACGGAGCACGGAGCGTGGAGCGTGGAGCACGGAGCACGGAGCACGGAGCACGGAGCACGGAGCACGGAGCACGGAGCACGGAGCACGGAGCACGGAGCACGGAGCACGGAGCACGGAGCACGGAGCACGGAGC
>MVZH01000256.1 GCA_002068325.1 Lentisphaerae bacterium ADurb.BinA184
CCTGCTCGCCTTCCTGGCGCACGGCGAGACCCCGGACTCGCCCGAGTTCGGCGCCACCGTGCAGCGGGCCTGCCAGTGGCTGGCCAACTACATGCTCGGCCGCAGCGGCCCGCTCAACGCCTACAGCCACGGCATCGCCACCTACGCCCTCTCCGAAGGCTACGGCATGACCAAGCTGCCGTTCCTCAAGCCGGCGATGGAGAACGGGCTGAACATCCTGGTCAACGGCCAGCAGCCCGGCGGCGGCTACGACTACGGCTACGCCAAGGGCGAGCGCTGGGACCTCTCGGTCAGCGCCTGGCAGTTCCAGGCGATGAAGGCGGGCTATGTGGCCGGCGCCAACCTGCCCGGCCTCGAACCGGCCATGGAGAAGGCCATCAAGTTCCTCAAGGACAACGCCTACGCCAACGGGCGCTTCGGCTACTGCTCGCCCGGCTCGGGCAGCTGGGGCATGTGCGGGGCCGGCACCCTGTGCCTGCAGCTGCTCGGCGAGGGCAAGACCGTCGAGGCGCAGTCCGGCGCGCGCAGCGTCCACGAGCAGTACCTGCCGGGCATGAATTGGGAGAACGGCATGGCCGCCGGCTTCCACCCCAGCTACGCCTGGTACTACATGACCCAGGCCATGTTCCACGGCGGCAAGGGCACCTTCAGCGACTGGAACAAGGCCTTCGCCCCCATGCTCATCAAGAACCAGAAGCCCGACGGCCACTGGGAGTGGGGCGAGGCCGACCACACCAAGTCCTTCGACCCCTACTTCAGCACCGCGCTGAACTGCCTCAGCCTTCAGGTCTACTACCGCTACCTGCCCACCTACAAGACCCCGACCAAGATCGCCGCCGCCGAGGACGACGTGTTCGACCTCGAAGGCTCGGTCGGCAAGGGGCTGTAGGCCGCCGCGCCGGACGCCGGGCCGGCTGGCCGCGCCGCCTGCCGACGGCACGAGGCCGTCCCCACGGGATAGAAGCCGGTGTGGCCGCGCGGGGTGACAAGGGCAGGCCACCTCCAGTCGTGTCGGCCTTGCGGCGCGGTGGTTGTGAGTGGGAATGGGCAGGCTGTGCTCCGTGTGCGATGCAGGGTTGTCGCTGCATGCTGCGCGCGGAGTGCTTCGTTTTTGTCGCCGCGGGGCGGCCGGGTCGCGAGGTGAGCCATGGAAATGTTCTGGCAGGCGCTGACCATCATGTCGCTGGGCATGGGCCTGGTATTCGTCTTCCTCTTCGTCCTCATCTTGGGCGTACGGCTGTCGGCCGTGCTGGCCCGCCGGCTCGAGCCCCCTGAACCGCCTCCCGAGGCGACGCCGCCGCCGGACGCCTCCCCCGCCGCCCTCGCCGTGGCCATCGCGGTCGCCGTCAACGAACACCGCAGGGCCTGACCAAGGAACCCGATCATGGCACGAGTCCGGATCACCGACCTCGCCCTGCGCGACGGCCACCAGTCGCTGCTGGCCACCCGCATGACACTGGCCGACATGCTGCCCGCCGCCGCCGACCTCGACCAGGTCGGGTACTGGTCGCTGGAGACTTGGGGCGGGGCCACCTTCGACACCTGCATCCGCTTCCTCAACGAGGACCCGTGGGAGCGCATCCGCGCGCTCAAGAAGGCCATGCCCCACACCCCGATGCAGATGCTCCTGCGCGGGCAGAACCTGGTCGGGTACCGCAACTACGCCGACGACGTCGTCGAGGCCTTTGTCGGGCTGGCCGCGGCCAACGGGGTGGACGTGTTCCGCATCTTCGACGCCCTCAACGACCCCCGCAACCTGCGCACCTCCATCCGGGCCGTCAAGCACGCCGGCAAACACGCCCAGGCGACGTTGAGCTACGCGACCACGCCGTGGCACACCCCGGACACCTACGTCGCCCTCGCCCGCGAATTGGAGTCCATGGGGGCGGACTCGCTGTGCGTGAAGGACATGGCCGGCCTGCTCAAGCCCAACGCCGCCTTCGACCTGGTGCGGGCGCTCAAACAGGCCGTCCGCCTGCCCATCCACGTGCATTCGCACGCCACCACCGGGATGTCGGTGGCGACGCTGCTCAAGGCCGTCGAGGCCGGCGCCGACCTCCTCGACACCACCATCTCCGCCCTCGCCATGGGCACCAGCCATTCGCCCACCGAAACCCTCGTGGAAATCCTCCGCGACACCCCCTATGACACCGGGCTGGACCTCGGCCGGCTGGTCCGCATCGCCGCCCACTTCCGCGAGGTCCGCAAGCGCTACCGCCAGTTCGAGTCATCCTTCCTCGGCGCCGACACCCGCATCCTCATCGCCCAAGTCCCCGGCGGCATGCTCTCCAACCTCGAAAGCCAGCTGCGCGAACAGAACGCCCTCGACAAACTGGACGCGGTGCTCGGCGAAATCGCCACCGTGCAGAAGGACTTCGGCTACCCGCCGCTGGTCACGCCGACCTCGCAGATCGTCGGCACCCAGGCCCTCCTCAACGTCCTCTTCGGGCACTACAAACGGCTCACCGCGGAGTCGCGCAACCTGCTGGTCGGCAACTACGGCGCCACCCCGGCGCCGGCCAACCCCGAGCTGGTGCGCCAGGCCCTCGCCGAGCTGAAGATGGAGGCCCCGGTCACCGTCCGCCCCGCCGACAACCTGGCCAACGAGCTGGCCGGCATCGAACAGGAACTCAAGACCAGGCTGGGCGCCGCCAGCGTGAGCCGCGAGGACGTCCTCACCTACGCCATGTTCCCGCAGGTCGCCCTCGCCTTCTTCCAGACCCGCGTCAAGGGCCCGGTGGTCTTCGCCCCGCCGCCGGACAAGCCCGCCAAGGCCGCCGCCGCCGCGCCCGCGGGGCCGGCCCGCTTCACCGTCAACGTGGACGGGCGCGACTATGATGTCACACACGAACCCGGCCGCGACGGCGCCGCCGTCACCGTTGATGGCACCACGTTCCGCCTGGCCGTCCGCCCGCGCGACGCCGAGGCGGGTGCGGCTGCGCCCACGCCCGCGGCCGCGACCGCCGACGCGCCCCTCGAAACCGTCGAGGCCCCGATGCCGGGCACGATCCTCAAGCTGGCGCGTCCCGAGGGCAGCCCGGTCGCGGCCGGTGAGACGCTTCTGATCATGGAGGCGCTGAAGATGGAGATGGAGATCAAGACCGCCAAGGCCGGCCGTGTCCACTACCGGGTCGCCCCCGGCGAAACGGTCAAGGCCGGCGCCGCCCTGGCGGACGTGCGCTGACCCGGACGCGTCACATGGAAGAGATCCTTGCAGACCCCCTGCCTGAGTGGCCGGGACGGAGTCCGGCCCTCCATCGGCCTCGACAAGGCCTGCTGTCTGTCGGGCTGGAGGGACGACCTCCGTGTCGTCCGGGTTCCGTTGCGGCGGATCGGGTCTTCGGGTATGACCTGGCGGACACGGAGGTCCGCCCTCCATCGCATGAGGCAGTTGGTGTCCGCCGGGGTTCTGCAGGCGCTTCGCTTAAGTGGAGAGCACCGGGTCTTGGGTGAGTTTGACGGAACCCAGTTTGTTAAGGAGTCCCCATGTCGGGCAGGAATCGCCGCATCCTCGTGCAGACCGTGGCCGGCTGCGCCCTTCTCGTGCTCGTCGGCGCCGCCCTGGCGGCCTTGGACCGCCAGCCCTCCGCCGCGGCCACGCCGACCGCCCCGGCCACGTTGGCCGCCGACCTCCCTGCCGTCTTGGACCCCGGCGCCGACGACGACGGCACGGCCGCGACCACCACCGGCGACGAATTCTCGTTCTCGCGCGGGCTGATGAACATCCTTCGCGCCACCGGAATCCGCGACTTCTGCCACGGCGACGGCTGGAAGAGCCTGGTCATGGTCGTCGTCGGCTTCGTGCTGCTCTACCTCGGGGTCGCGCGCAACTTCGAGCCGCTGCTGCTGGTGCCGATCGGCTTCGGCACCATCTTCGTCAACGTCCCCCTTGCCGGCATGGCCTCCGAGCACGGCCTGCTCGGCATGATCTTCAAGCACGGCATCGAGACGGAGTTCCTGCCGCTGGTCGTGTTCATCGGCATCGGGGCGCTGTCCGACTTCGGGCCGTTGCTGGCCAGCCCGCGCGTCGCCATCCTCGGCGCCGCCGCCCAGCTCGGCGTCTTCGGCACCCTGCTCGGCGTGGTCGCGCTCAACGCCCTGCCCGGCTTCGACTTCACGCTCAAGGAGGCCTGCTCGATCGCCATCATCGGCGGCGCCGACGGCCCGACCTCCATCTACGTCGCCTCAAAGTTCGCCCCCCACCTGATGGGCTCGATCGCCGTGGCCGCCTACAGCTACATGGCCCTCGTCCCCCTCATCCAGCCGCCCATCATGCGGTTGCTGACCACCCGCCGCGAACGCACCATCCGCATGCGCCAAAGCCGCCCGGTCGGACGCATCGAGAAGATCCTCTTCCCGCTCCTGGTCCTGGCCGTCTGCATCCTGCTGCTGCCCTCGGCGCTGCCGCTGATGGGCTGCTTCGCCTTCGGCAACTTCGTCAAGGAGACCGGGGTCGTCGAGCGCCTCTCGAAGGCCATGCAAAATGAGCTGATGAACGTGGCCACGATCTTCCTCGGGCTGGGCGTGGGCATGCAGATGTCGGCCGGCCGCTTCCTGCAGACCAGCACCCTGGGCATCCTCCTGCTCGGCCTGCTCGCCTTTGCGCTGGGCACCGCCGGGGGGGTGATCTTCGCCAAGCTCATGAACCTGTTCTGCAAGGCCAACCCGGTCAACCCGCTGATCGGCTCAGCCGGCGTCTCCGCCTTCCCGATGGCGGCCCGCGTCTCCAACCGCCTCGGCCTCGAAAGCGACCCCCACAACTTCCTGCTCATGCACGCGCTGGGCGCCAACGTCGCCGGCCAGATCGGCTCGGTCGTCGCCGCCGGCATCATCCTGGCCATCTTCCAGGTCGGCGGCTGACCCCGACACGGAGAGGCCCCGGTTGACGCGGAGGGGTCCGGCGGCTACATTACCCGACTCGTTTTGCAGGCTTCGTCTCAACCGGCGGCGGACACGCTCTGCCCCAGCAGGAGAAGTCGGAAAGGTCGCGGCATGTATACTCCATCGGATCTGCGCAAGGGCTTGAAGATTGAGCTGGACGGCTATCCGTACGTGATCACGGAGTTCGATTTCTACAAGCCGGGCAAGGGCCAGGCCCTGTACCGCTGCAAGATGCGCAACATGATCACCGGCTCGACCACGGACAAGACCTTCCGCTCGGTGGACAAGATCGACACGCCGGACCTGACCGAGCGCGAGATGGTCTTCTCCCACGCCGAGGGCGACCATTTCGTGTTCATGGACGGCGAGACCTACGAGCAGATCATCATCTCCGGCGACGTCATCGGGCAGAACCAGTACTTCCTGAAGGACGGCATCGTCTGCGAGGTGCTGTTCTTCCGTGACAAGCCGATCGAGATCACCCTGCCCTACTTCATCGAGGCGGTGATTGCGCGCACCGAGCCCGGCGCCCGCGGCGACACCGCCACCAACGTGACCAAGCCCGCCTTCATCGAGAACGGCTACGAGATCGCGGTTCCGCTGTTCGTCAACGAGGGAGACCTGGTCAAGATCGATACCCGCACGGGCCAGTACAGTGAACGCGTCAGCAAGAAAGCCTGAGGACACAGCCCGCCTCGAACGCCTGCTGCCTCTCCTCGACGCCCGGCATGGCCTGCTGCAGGCCGTCCGGGCGTTCTTTGTCGGCCGGGGGTTCACCGAGGTGGACACGCCGGTGCGGGTACGGGCCCCGGCCAACGAGGAGTACATCGACGCCGAGCCCTCCGGCGACTGGTTTCTGCGCGCCTCGCCCGAGCTGCACATGAAGCGGCTGCTCGCC
>MVZH01000257.1 GCA_002068325.1 Lentisphaerae bacterium ADurb.BinA184
GCCCGCCGGCGGCGCCTGCGCGCGAATATGGCATGGCGCCGCCGGCCTTGCCATCGACGGGGCATCACGATATGGTTGCCGCGGCTGTGAAGCGGCTCGCAGCGCCGGCGCCGCGGGTCGGCACATCCAGGTGACAGGCAGGACGCCGCGGCAGGCGGTGACGCATGACCGGCACGGTCTTCGACATCCAGAAGTTCAGTATCCACGACGGCCCGGGCATCCGCACCACCGTCTTCCTCAAGGGCTGCCCGCTGCGTTGCCTGTGGTGCCACAACCCCGAGAGCCGCACCCGCCAGCCCCTCCTCTCCTTCCTGCCCGACAAGTGCATCGGCTGCGGGTACTGCTTCCGCGTCTGCCCCGAGGACGGACATGCCATGGAGGACGGCCGCCACATCCTGCGCCGGGACCGCTGCCGCGTCTGTGGGAAATGCGTCGAACACTGCTATGCCGGCGCCCTCGAACGGATCGGCCGCGAGACCTCCGTCGCCGAGGTGATGGACGAGGTGCTCAAGGACCGGCCGTTCTACGAGACGTCGGGCGGCGGCATCACCCTCTCCGGCGGCGAACCGATGATGCAGGGCGACTTCACCGAAGCCCTCCTCGGCACCGCCCGCCGCGAAGGGCTGCACACCTGCATCGAAACCTGTGGATATGCGGACCCCGCAACCCTCGACCGCATCGCCGCCGCCGTGGACCTGTTCCTCTTTGACCTCAAGGAGACGGACCCCGCACGCCACCGCGAGTTCACCGGCGTCGCCAACGCGCCCATCCTGGGCAATCTGCGCCGCCTGCACGACCGCGGGGCCGCCCTCATCCTGCGCCTGCCGATCATCCCCACCCTCAATGACCGTGACGACCATTTCCGGGCCGTCGCCACCCTGGTCGCCGGCCTGCCGCGCCTGCGCGGGGTCGAGATCATGCCGTACCACCGCCTCGGCGTCAGCAAGAACGGGCGCCTCGGGATCGGGCGCGGGCCGCTCGATCATCTTGAGTCGCCGAGCGATGCCATGGTTGACGGCTGGATCGGGCGTCTCGGCGAACTCGGCGTCCGCCTGCTCAACCTGCGGCCCGCCGCCTGCCACGGCGGCTGAGACGCGGCAGGCGTTTGTCCTGCCGTTGCGCCAGCGGCCAACCCACTCCATCGCGTGGGCCGGCGACGCCTTGCGCGCACGGTGCCGGGCATGTATTGTCCAGCCCTGCGCAAGGTTGCTGCCGGGAACGCCGCACCGGCGCCCGAGATGGAAAGAAGCCCATGAACCTCTCGACGACATACTTGAGTCTCAAGCTGGCCAACCCGATCATCGTCGCGTCAGGCCCCCTGACCTGCTCGCTTGACGGGGTGCGCAAGTGCGCCGCCAACCGCGCCGGGGCCGTGGTGCTGCGTTCGCTGTTCGAGGAACAACTGCGGGCGGAGACGGCGGCGCTGACCGAGGCGATCAGCGAGCAGGCCGTCAGCCACGGCGAGGCCTCCGAGTACCTCCGGGCCGGCGTCGGACTGCGCTACGCCACACGCGACTACCTGCAACTGATCCGCGCCGCCAAGCAGGAGACAGACTTGCCCGTGATCGCCAGCATCAACTGCGTGACCAGCCAGTCGTGGGACGACTTTGCCCGCGAGGTCGAGGCCGCCGGCGCCGACGCCCTTGAACTGAACATCGCCCTGTTTGCGGAGACCGCCGCCGAGGGCGCGGCGGCGCTGGAGGCCCGCTATGCCCGGATCGTCGCCGCGGCGCGGCGTGCGGTGCGGCTGCCGATCGCAGTCAAGCTGGGGCCGCACTTCACCAGCCTGCCGGCGGTCGTCGAAGCCCTGCACCGTGCGGGGGCCGCCGGGTTCGTGCTCTTCAACCGCTACTACGCGCCGACCATTGACATCGAGACGATGGCGGTCCGCCTCGGCAGCAACCGCAGTGTGCCCAGCGACCTCACCGCGCCCCTGCGCGCCACCTCGCTGCTCTCAGGGCGGGTCAACGCCGACTTTTCGGCCAACTCCGGCGTGCACAGCGGCGAGGACGTGGTGCGGGCCGTGCTGGCCGGCGCCTCCGCGGCACATGTGCTGACCGCCCTGCTGGCCAAGGGGGTCGAGGAGATGCCGCGCATGCTCGACGCGATGGCGGGCTGGATGGAACGGCACGGCTTTGCCAGCCTCTCCCAGTTCCGCGGGCGGCTCTCGCAGGCCGTCAACCCCGAGGCGAGCCTCTTCAGCCGCTACCAGTACATGTCCGCGCTCGGCGCCGGCGGGCAGTGAGGGCCGGCTACGGCCCGCCGCGGCTTGCCCGCACCCGGGGATCGAGCACACCGTAAAGAAGGTCGGTGGCGAGATTGCACAGCACGATCATGGCGCCGTAGACGATGACCGTGCCCATGACGAGGGTGTAGTCGCGGTTGAGCGCGCTCTCGATGAACTCGCGCCCCAGGCCGGGGATGGCAAAGACCCGCTCGACGACCAGGCTCCCCGTGGTGATGGAGGCGACGGCCGGCCCCAGGTAACTGACCACCGGAAGGATGCCCCCGCGCAGCGCGTGCCGCAGCAGGATGGTGTGGGCGCGCAGTCCCTTGGCCTGCGCCGTGCGGATGAACGGCTCATTGAGCACTTCGATGAAACCGGCGCGGGTCAGCCGTGCGATGCGGGCCGTGAACGGCAGGGCGAGGGCGACCGCCGGCAACACCAGGTGGCGCCATGTCCCCAGTCCCGAGACGGGGAACAGCTTCCACGTCCGCGCCAGCCCCATCTGCAGGAGCGGCCCGATCACAAAGACCGGCAGGCTGATGCCCAGCACCGCGGCCGACATCACGGCGTAGTCCAGCCAGCGCCGCGCCCGCAGGGCCGCCGCCATCCCCGCCGCCACGCCCCCGCCAAGCGCCGCCACAAGCGCCAGCGTCCCGAGGCAGGCCGAGACGGGCAGGTGCGCCGCGATGATCTCGTTGACGGAGCGTCCGCGGTGTTTCAGCGACGGCCCGAGGTCGCCGCGCGCCAGGCCGCCGAGGAAGTGCAGGTACTGGACGCCCACCGGCCGGTCGAGGCGGTACCGCGCCATCAGGGCCCGCTCGGTCTCGGGCGGGAACTCGCGTTCGCCGCTGAACGGGCTGCCCGGCGCCAGGCGGATCAGGAAGAACGTCGCCGACACCAAGGCCAGCAGCACCAGCGGCGCGATGAGCACCCGTCGCAGGAGAAATCGGCTCATGCGGCAGAATGTAGCACCGAAGCGCGGTGTTGGAACTCACGATTTGACTTGGCCCGCCCCGGGTAGTACTTTCACCATACGATTGCCGTCTGGTGACCGGAAGACTGGACCGGTCGGGCCGGGGCGGCGCCCGTCCGGCGTCGTCGAGAGAGGGACGTGCGGCCGGCGGGGACAGGACCGGGCGGCAGCTCCCAGAAAAACGCGGGACGCACCGAAGACGGGTGTGCAAGACGAGGCAGTGGAGACCATGAAGCAAGAGATCGGGGTGCTGCGTGAGCTCGGCAAGGCCGTGGCCGAGGCGGCCGCGCTCGACATCAACGGCGAGACGGTCAGGCTCTGGAAATGCCTGAACACGCTGCGGCCGGTCCGCCCGATGATCATGCTCGACCAGCTGCCGTGGAACGAGCTGAATGTCAACGACGAGCTGACGCTGCGCTGCCAGGATCCGTTCCTGCGCTCGCTCGAATGGCAGCTGCGCGAACGCCTGTACAAGTTCCGGCACTTCCGCGGCGACATGGTGATGCACGACCGTGTCGAGATTCCGAAGACGGTGCGCGTCGAGACGGGTGTGCATGTCCACGAAACCACCCTGGCCACCGACCCGACCAGCGGCGTGGTCTCGCACCAGTTCGAGGATCAGATCCCCGACGACGCGGCGCTCGAACGGATTCCGATGCCGAAGGTCATCGTTGACGAGGCGGCCGACCGTCGCAACCTCGCGCTGGCCGGCGAGATTTTCGAGGGGATTCTGCCGGTGCGCCCGGTCGGGCCGGCCTGGGGCTATGGGGTGCATGCCGGCGTCTGGGACACCATCACCAGCCTGCGCGGGGCTGAACGCGTGCTCTACGACATCATTGACCGGCCGGACTTCTCGTTCAGGATGGTGAGCAAGTTCGCCGCGATGTTCAGCCATACGGTGGATCAGTACGAGGCGCTCGGGCTGCTGGACGTCGGCGCCCCCGGGGTGCACTGCACGGGCGCCTACACCGACGAACTGCCCTCGGCGGACTACCACGGTGGGCGGGCGCAGGCGCGCGACGTGTGGGTCTTCGGGCTGGCCCAAGTCTTCTCGACCATCTCGCCGGAGATGCACGACGTGTTCGAGATCCAGCCGATGAAGCCGCACCTCGAACGTTTCGGCCTGGCCTACTACGGCTGCTGCGATCCCCTCGACCGCAAAATCCACATCGTCCGCAAGATCCGCAACGTGCGCAAGATCTCGGCCAGTCCGTGGGCCGACCCCGAGCGCACCGCCGAGCAGATCGGGCGCGACTTCGTACTCTCGGCCAAACCCAATCCCGCCTTCCTGGCGACCGACCGCTTTGACGAGGCGCGGGTGCGCCGTGAGCTGCGCCACATCGTCGCCGCCTGCCGGACGCATGGGACGCCCTGCGAGCTGATCCTCAAGGACGTCAGCACCGTGCGCTACGAGCCGCAACGCCTTGTCGCCTGGGAACGCATCGCCCGCGAGGTGGCAACCGAGGGCTGATTGCGCCGCCGCGCACTCAGTCGCACTGCCCGAGCGTGTCGTAGAGGTAGCGGGCAAACGGCCCCAGCGACGGGTCGCGCGCCCCCATGACCACCACCCGGCAGCGGGGCGGGCGGACGGCCCGCTCGATGGCGTCGGCGGCCGCGGCCCGGCTCTCGGCAAAGCGGGCGTCCACCCCGCGGGCTGCGAGGTCCGCAACCAGGTCGCGGGAGGAGAGGTTGCGTTCTGCCGTGCCGCCGGCGTAGTAGATCTCAGGCATGAGGACGAGGTCGCCTCCGGCCAGGCGGCTGGCGAAGGCTTCGACGATCCCGGCGCGCAGCATCGCGGTCGGGCGGAAGCCGTGCGGCTGGTAGAAGACGATGATCTGCCCGGGCTGTTCCCGCAGGGTGGCGAGGCTGGCGGCGATCTTCTCCGGGTTGTGGGCGAAGTCGTCGAGGATCGTGATCCCGTCCGGCGTCCGCCCGACCACCTGGAGCCGGCGCTCGATGCCGCGGAAGCTTTCGAGGGCGGCCAGGGCCTCGGCGGGGGCGACGCCAAGGGCCTCGCAACAGGCGGCCGCGCACAGGGCATTGGCGACATTGTGGCGGCCGGGGACGGCGAGGCGGACGGTGCGGTTGCGACAGCGGAAACACACGCCGTCGCCGTGCGGATGCACGCTCCCGGCCCGCCAGTCGGCTTTGCGGTCTGTGAGGCTGTAGGTGACGGCGTGTGCCGCCTGTCCGGCCAGCGCCAGCGCCTCCGGGCTGTCGGCGCCGATGACCGCACACCGGCTTGCGCGGCGCACGAAGTTGCCGAACAGGGCGCGCAGTTCGGGTAGGGACTTGTGGTCGAGGGTCGAGTGGAGTCGGCGCTGGTTGTGGGGGTGTCAGATTTCTTGTGCAGGTTGACTCGGGCAGGCAGGCGTCCTTCGAAGAAGATGTGGGTCTTCCGCCGGATCTGTGGGCGGGGCACCGGTGAGGCGGATAGCTCGGCGCTCGTCACATAGCTCGCTTCGCGGGGTCGTGATGGCGTCCCGCCCGCGACTTGCGCGCCGAGCGCCGGTCAGCCGACTTGGCGGG
>MVZH01000258.1 GCA_002068325.1 Lentisphaerae bacterium ADurb.BinA184
GGCGTGTGCGGCGCCGCCGGTGTGGCAGAAGCGTTCGCGCTGGCGGTCGAGTCCGAACGGCCCCCCGGCCCAGCGCACGGCCAGCCCGAGCCGCAGGGCGTGCCAGTCCTCCGGCGTATCGGCCAGGGCGGCCGCCGGCACGGCAAAACGATGGTGCAGGGTCTGCTCCTGCCGCGTGACCGTGGCGTGGCCCGGCGTCTCGCTGCTCAGCATCTGGGGCCGCGCCGCGGACACCCCCAGCTCGACCACCGTGTCTGTGCCGGAATCGGTGAACGAGGCGACCGCGACGACGACCGTCAGGGCCTCCGGCTGCCGGTGCAACGCATAGGCCACGTGCGGCGAGGCGGCCGAGGAGACGGTGACAAAATCGTCGGCGCCCGGCTCCCACGCGGCCGGCGGCGGCACCGCCTTCGCCGCCTTCTTCCCTTCATCGGCCGGCGGCGAGCAGCCGGCCAGGCCCAGCAGGATTAGGAGTACAGCGGAGCCCGCAATCTGGCCGGCGGGAAGGCGCCGGCGGGCATCCAGCGTGTGCAGAAAAAAACACGTATGGTCGACGTCTTTCATCGGCCTTCCCTGGGGTTCATGTTGTCGGCGAGGCCCGTCAGCGCGGGTAACGGCGGCGGAGAGCCAGCAGGCCCGCGGCGAGAAGGGCCGCCGCCGAGGGCTCGGGGATGATGTAGACGCCGCTGAGAATGACGTCGTGGCCCACCACGCTCAGCGCAGGGGTGCCGCCCCACTTGCTTGCCGGCTCGAAGAGAATGCTGGCCGTGCCCAGCGAGATGGATCCGCCGTCGACCGTGAACAGGGTGAACGTCTCCCCCGGCCATGAATAGCCGTCGGCGCGGATCAGCCGCAGCACCCAGCCGTCGGCCAGGGTCAGGTTGCCGTCGGTGAGGACGGTCAAGTCATGGTCGCTGGCGGAGGCGGCCTCGAACTCGTAGATGCCGCCGGCCGGGAACTGCACGTTGGTGTTGACGAACTCGAGCGTGCCGATGCTGTTGCCGGGGGCGAGGGTGCCGGCGTTGGTCAGGATCATCCGGTTCCGGCCCGCGTCGCCGGTGGAGTTGATGTAGGTGAGTGTGCCGACGCCACCGACCGTGCCGCCGACCCGGTTGTAGAACTGCGTGTCGTAGCCTGTCGAACGGTTCTTCAACCGCTCGACCGAAGCGGCGTCGCCGGTAATCGCTACGAGCCCGGAGTTGTCGAGATAGTACCCGGTGGACTGATGATTGGGGTTCAACTCGATCTGGCCGGCGAGCGTCAACTGCCCGGAGTTGGTCACCTGGGCATTGTGCGCGACGAAGTTGTGCCCGTCGGCCGCGGTGTTAGTGTCCAGCCGGAGAGTGGCATCGGCCTCGACGGTCAGGGTGTTGCCGGCTGTGTTGGCGACGGTGGCGTGATTGCCTTGGACGGCCAGCACGGCGGCGTCGCTGCCCGTGCCCACCGTCAGGGCGGCGCCAGTGCCGTTGGTGCTGATTGACGCCGAGCCGGAACCCGAATTCACAAACCCGATGCGCGCCGGGCTGGCCGCGCTGCTCCCCGCCACAACGAGGCTCCCGTTCGTGCCGTTGGTGAGGGTGACCCCCCCGACGAAGGTGTTGGTGCCCAGTTCCGCGCCGGCCCCCAGAGTGATGGTGCCCGTGTTGGTGAGTCCGCGGAATGCCACGCTCGAACCGCTCTCGACGGTCAGCGCGCCCGAGTTGCTGCACTGGGAGAGGGTGCCATAGCCGAAGTTGTTCCAACCTGTACTCGAAATGAAGGCAAGCGTCGAGGCGTTGCGCAGCGTCCAGGTGCCGCTGTTGATGAAGTCGCGCGGACTGCCGTTGTTGCCGGAGGTTATCGCCCAGTCATAGATGAGATCAACGTCATCTTGGACGAAGGTGCCTGAGTTGTCGAAACGGTAGCCGCCCGAGTTGCTGGCGATCTGCAACGTGATGGTCGAGCCGGGTTCGAGGGTCGCGGTGCCGCGGTTGGTCAGATAGGGGCTGTTCGCCTGGATCAGGAAGTCGGCCGGGCTGCCCGCCGTGCCGAGGGTGAGGGTGCCCGCGGTGTCGTTGAGCAGGGTCGCGCTCGAGGCCGGGTTGGGCGCGGATCGGAAGGCGCTGTCGCCGGTGATGTCGAGGGCGCCCCGGTTGGTCAGGGTCAGGTTGCTCTGGATTCCTCCGATGACGGCGCCGCTGCCCAACTCAAGGGTGCCGGTGTTGGTCAGGTTGATCGAGTCAAAGGTCGAGTTGCTCAGCACCCGCAGCGTCCCCGAGTTGGTGTTGTTCTGGAAGACCCACGCCGGACGCCCCATGGAAGAGGCGAAGCGGACGGCGGAGCCGTTCTCCAGGACCATCGTGCCGGCGTTGGCGATGTTGCGGCTGCCGGAGTTGTTGGCAGAGGCGGCCCAGTCATAGGTCAGGGTGGCGCCGTCGAGCGAGACGCTGCCGCTGTTGGTCAGGACGGCGTGGCTCTGGCTGCCGGTGAACTCCACCTCGAGGTCTGAGCCGCTGGGCAGCTCCCACGTGCCCGCCAGGCTGATGCCGGAGTAGCCGCTCGCCGTGGTCTTCAACGTGTATCCGTTCAAGTCCACGACAAGCGAGCCGACGCCGGCCGCGGCGGTGAGGCTGAAGGGATTGGCGTTGCCCGAACTGTCCGAGAGAGTCAGCGGACCGTTCAGAAGCAGTTTGTTGACGCCGCCCGCCGTGCTCTGGGTCATCTGCAGGCGGTAGATGGTGTGCGAGGCGTTGTTGGTGACCGTCCGCGTGCCGGCGGCGGCGACGTCCGGCAGGGAGGCCGTCTCGCCCGCGCTCAGACCAGTGTCCGGAACATCGTCGCCCGACCAGTTCGCGGCGGTCGCCCAGTTGCCGCTGGCGTTGGAGTCGCCGTTGCCGTCCCATGTCCGCGTCGTGGCGCCATTGGCGGCTGCCAGGCCGATGAGGAGCAGGATCAGACCCGTCCGCAGGTTGGCGATGAGCCGGAGGGCGGAGACGTGCGTCTGCATCGTGGTTCCCTTTCCTGTTGGGGGTGGTGCGTCCGCTCGAGCGCGGGGGACAGGCTCTTGATGGTTGTCGAAAGCGCGGGGGACAGGCTCTTGATGGTTGTCGAAAGATAGTCTCGATAGGTCACACGGACAAGTCGCATGGGGCCGGCGGAACAAAGCGGTCGCCCGCCGTCGCCAGAGGGCTATGGCGTGGCACGCAGGCGACCGCACTCCAGAGCGGCTCCGCCGCGGTATTTCAAAGGCCAAACACAAGAAGGGTGTCATCGTTCATGGCAGTCGCCTTGTGCCAAACTCCAAGGCCGGGACGGAGACCCCACCCTCCATCAGCGCCGACAAGGACGCCGTCTGCAACGGTGGAGGGACGAGCTCCGTGTCGTCCGCGGCTTCTGCTGGCACCTCCAGATGACGATGGGACGATTGGCATCATGAGGGCAGTGAGGCGCCGCGGGCGCCGCGCCGCCCGCTCACTCCTGGAGTTGTGCCGTCCCCCACAGGCTGGGGGTGGCCATGATCTCCCCCGGCACGTCGTTGACCAGCCCGGTCGCCTGGTTCGACCAGTAGACGCGCGCGGCCCGATTGGTGCCGGTGGCGTCGGAGAAGATCACCCCGAGATCCAGCTTGTACGCCTTGCCGGGCTGCGGGGCGAACCCAAGCTCCGCCAGCGGCACCGCGGCCTCGACCGTGTAGCCGCCGCCACGCCGAACGATGTGCACTTGGGCCCCGGCCAGCGCCCCGACCCAGTCCAGCGTCACCTTCCGCCACGGGCTGCTGAACGTCTGCGGCTTCTTCTCCCCGCCACTGCGCCAGCGGTAGAGGACGGCGACCGGCTGGCCGTCGAGCACGGAGATCAGCAGCCGCAGGTCGCCGGGGACCGGGTCCGTGCGCTGCGGGTCGGCGGCCGGGTCGGTGCCCAGCTGTAGATCTACAGCATCGCCCGTGATGAAGAGCTGGTTCACGTCCTGTCCGCCGTTGACCATGGGGTTGGCATCGCCGGCGACGTCGTAGGCCAGGTAGAGGCTGGCGCCGTCGGTCGCCACCGCCCCGCGCGCCTTGTACGGCCCGGCCGACCATTCGACGAAGCGTTCCGGGGCGTACTCGTCGAGGTTGCCATCAATCTTCACCGGCCCCGCCAGCCGCGCCACCGCGAGCGTCTTCGAGGCGGTCGCCGCCGCGGCCCGCCGCTGCTGGAGCTTCTCCGCCGCGGCGAACTGCTCCGCCGTGTAGGCAAAGGCCGTGGCCGGGAGGGGCTTGACCGTCGCCATCCCGTCCAGGCGGATCAGGTTGTACGACGTGCCGCCGGCGATCAGGTAGTACTCGCCGGTCGGTTCCGACTGGAAGAAGTAGCCGCCGAACCACTCGCCGCCCATGGTGACGCCGCCCAGCGGCGCCCCCCGTTTCATCTCCGCCGGCCAGGAGTCGGGGCCGATGCGGCAGTCCTGGAACACCGAGGCCACAAACAGGCCGTCGGTGGTGAACAGGAACAGCCGGCCCATGTTCGAGTTCAGCGCGAACACCTTCCCGAAGGGCGTCTTGGCGGTGCCGATGCAGCTCAGCGTGCCCACCAGCTGGTCGTCGCGTTCGGGGATGGGCGCACGGTGCGAGCCATGCACGTCCGCCCACTTGTCGGCGTAGGTCCAGCGCACCGTCCCGTCGGCGGCCAGGGCGGCCAGCGGCGAGCCGACGATGATCAGGCCGTCGGCCGCCAGGAACAGCTTGTTCGGCCCGGGGGACTCACGGTCTGCGACCAGCCGTTGCCCGGCCACGTCCCAGATCGGGGCGCCGCCCGTCGTGAAGCCCTTCAACGGCACCAGGCTGACTGTCTGCCGCCCGTAGCCGCCCGGCGCGCTCACCAGATTGAAGCTTTCATCGAGCCAGTACCCGCCCCAGTAGCCGGTGTCGAGGCCGTGCTTTGCGGAGGTCGCAAATTCCTCCGCCTGCATCGCGCCGTCGTCGTTGCCGTCGCTCCACAGGTAGGTGAAGGCGTCCCTGGCCCCCTCCGGCGGGGTGACCGGCAGCCCGCTCTCCGCCAAGTCCTGGACGCGGACCTGGCCGAAGCGCGCCACCGGCACCAGCGCATCGCCGCGGCGAAGGTACAGCTCGTTGCGCTTGACCATGAAATACTCGCGCCCGCCGAACTTCACAAGATCGCCCACGAGGTTGCCGGCGAGCACATTCGCCACCACGCTCGCCTGGTTGGCCTCGTAGTCGAGCCGGAACTCACACCCGATGCCGAAGAGCCGCGTCTTGTCGGCCGGGTCGGCCGCCGCGCCCATGCCGCCATAGGTCGCCGGGCCGATGAAGTCCCTGACCAGCTGGCCGTCCACCGTCCACACACTCACACGTTTCGGCCACATGTCCTCCTCAACCACCCACACCCGCCCCTGCACGTCCACGGCGACACCGCGCGGATTCCGCAACGCGCCCGCCACCCAGGCGCCCGGCTGCGGACGGCCCCCCTTCGCCCCGATGGCGTGCGAAAACACGCCGTCCTTTCCAAACACCTTCACCTGGTGGGTGCCGCGGTCGGTGACCAGCAGCCGCCCCTCGCCGTCCACCGCCATGTCCACCGGCCGCTCGAGCCCGGCCGTGACCAGCGGCGCGGCAGCCCCGCCGGCGATCCGCAACACCTGTGTGCCCGAGACGACCATCATCGCGCCGTCCGCCGCGTAGGCCAGCCCACCCGGTTGCGGAACGGCAACCTGCCCGGTGCGCGCCCCCGTCTCCCG
>MVZH01000259.1 GCA_002068325.1 Lentisphaerae bacterium ADurb.BinA184
TCTTCACGCTTCACGGGTGTGGGGCGGGAGCGGGAAGCGGATGCAGGGAATACCAGAGAAGTCGGCACTCTCAAGTTAGGTACTATACCATTGGCGCCTCGCGGGTGGCAACGGCTTTTTCGACCCGTAGCGAAAGGTTTCTTGTGAACCCCGGAGGGAAAGCACATTGAGGCACTTGCAGAACCCCTGCATTACGTGGCCGGGACGGAGCCCGGCCCTCCATCGCCCCCGAGAAAGCCCGTTGTCTGGCATGCTGGAGGGACGACCTCCGTGTCGTCCACGGTGGGTTCTGCAACCGCCTTCCCCGTCTGAGCCTGGGGTGCCTGCCCACAGGACGACTCACAAACGCATTCCGAAAGGGTGCATGGCTGTGACCCACGACGGAGTTGCGCCGACGGCCGATCCCGTCCCCGCCAGCGAGGCCGCGCTGACGGCACGGATCCGCGAGTTGCGGGTCTGCTTCGAGCCGTTCCTGCGGAGCCTGCCGGCGCCTCTCGAAGCCCGATCCCGGCGCGACCTGTCCGGCGTGTGGCGCTGGAAGTTCGAGGTCGAGGATTTCACCGGCGGGCCGCGGCCGGCGGCCCCCGACTGGCACCGGCCGGATTTGGACGACGCCGACTGGGCCACCACAGCCGTCCCCGAATGGCGCTACGACGCCCCCACGCCCGCCGAGGCCAAGATCGACCCGAGGGCCCATCGCCCCGACAGCCGCATCGTCTGGTACCGAACCACTTTCGCGGCCGCCGCGCCGTCCCCGGGCCGGCGTGTCTTCGTGGCCTTCGCGGGCGCAACCTGGGAGACGGAGGTCTGGCTGAACGGCGTCTTCCTTGGCCGTCACACCGCGTACTGGGAGCCCTTCCGGTTCGAGGTCACGCGCCATCTGCGCGGACGGAATGTCCTGGCGGTAAGGGTGCTCGCCGGGCCGCAACTCGGCGAACCGGTCTCCGGATGGACGGTGCTGTCGTGTGCGCTGGCCGAGCAGCCGCGGCATGTGCGCGACGCCGCGCGGTCGATCCTGGGGCAACGCACGCCTTTCGCCTTCAAGAGCAGCTGTTTTGCGACTGGCTTCGGCATCCACCGCGAGGTCTTCCTCGAGACGACGTGCGCGGTCGCGGTGGCCGCCATCTTTGTCCGCGGCGCGGCCGGCGCGTCGGCGGCGACGGTGCGGGTGGAGACCGATGCCCTCGAGGACGGTGAGGTGACCCTGGCAGTCCAGATCCTTCCCGAGAACTTCGAGGGCAGGGCTTACAGGACGACCGCGACGCGTCCGGTTCGACACGGCGTCGATTCGCACACGCTGAGCGTCCCCACGCCCGGCGCGCGCCGGTGGCGGCCGGCCGAGCCTTGCCTGTACCGCTGCCGCGTCACGCTCCTCGACGGCGAGCGCCGCCTCGACGCGGCCGACGCCCTGTTCGGCCATCGCTCGTTCCGGCTGGTCACGGAGCGCGACGCCGCGCGCCCGTTGCCCACGGGCCTGTTCCTCCTGAACGACGAGCCGGTCTACCTGCGGGGCGCGGCGGTCTCCCCGGCGCTCAACACCCTCTGGTACTGGTGCCAGGAAGACCGGCTGATCGATGTGTTGCTCATGGTGAAGGCCGGGCAGTTCAATGCCGTGCGCGCCTGCGAGCACGTGCAGTTCGCGGAAGTGCGCGAGCTGCAGGACCGGCTGGGCATCCTCTCCGAGCAGGATCTCGTCGGCGCCGGGGTCGGCTACGTCCCGCCGGAATCGGGCGGCGCGGGCAATGGGGCCGTGCCGCTCGCGACGCTGGGCGAGCTGGCGGTGCGGCTGGCGCGGGCCTGCTACAACCATCCTGGCGTGGTCCTGCTGACCACGGGAGGCATCGAGACCGGGTTCGATCCCGTCGACATCGTCACGGCCGTGCTCGATGCCGATCCAGAACGCATCGTCAAGCCGATCAGCGGCAACATGCGCGATTGGGGCAGCGCCTACGAGTGCCCGCCGCCGGACTACCCCTCACTCTCAAGACAGCAGTGGGACAACGTGGTGAACGACTTCCATTGCTACAACGGCTGGTACCGCCGGGGCCTGCCGCTGTCGCCATCGGCCACCTCCTGTCCGCCGGGCCGGATGCTGACCGTCGGTGAGTTCGGCGCCGAGGCCTTGGACGGCTACGCGACGATGCAACGCTACCCGCCCCTGCTGCAGCCGCCGCCGGCCACAGCCGACCGGCTCTGGGGGCACGCGCAGGTGAAGCGGGGCGACCCCCGCCTCACCATCGGCCTGCGCGGGCGCAGACCGCACGGCCTGCGCGACTACATCGACGCCAGCCAGACCTACCAGGCCGACGCGCTCGCGGAGCAGGTGACCGGGTTCCGCCTCTCGCCGCAACGCATCGCCGGGCACTTCGTCTTCCATCTCATCGATGCCCTGCCGGCCGAATGGCAGAAATCGCTCGTCAGTTTCGACGGCACCCCCAAGAGGGCCTTCTTCGCCCTGGCCCAGCTCAACCAGCCTGTGCTGCCGCTGTTCCGGTTCCTCGACGAGGGGCGCAGGCTGGCGCTGTGGGTGGCCAATGACCGGAACAAGGGGTTGCCGGGGTGCCGGCTGGGCTGGCGCCTCGAGGCCGCCGACCATGGCCGCGTTCTCCTTGAAGGTGCGGTGGCCGCCGACGTGGCGCCGCTCGATGCCACACCCATCGCGACGATCGACCTGCCGCCGGCTGTCCACAACACCCCAACCGTCACCGTCTCCCTGGTTCTGCGCGACGCGGCTGGCGCTGCGGTGTCCGCCTATCGGCGCGAGGTCTTCCTCAAAGCCTGGCGGCCCCCGGACTACGAGATCGGCGAACCGCCCCGCACCGGCGTTCCGCGGCTGGCCTCGGGGGACGCCGACGGCGACCCTGCCAGAGTCGATTGGCGTGCCGCCGCGCCGCTCGCCGGGTGGCGCCAGGTCGAGGGGCCGCCGACGGATCGCCGGGTCGAGGCGCGGGTCGCCCATGACGGGCGCTACCTCTACGTCAAGCTTGAGCGGGACGTGCCGGACGACGACGTGCAGTGCGACGACAGCGTGTGGACCAGCGAGGGGTGGGAAGTGTTCCTGGCGGCACGACGGGGTAAGCCTTACCGACAGCTCGGCATCGATCCCCGCGGCGCCTTCCTCGAAGTCACAAGCGACCCGGCGCTGCCCTTGTGCGGCCCCGCCGTGCGGTCGGAAGCGGGGCCTGACGGCTGGTTCGTACTCGTGGCGTTCCCCTTGCCGACCCTCGTGCCTGGGGGGATCAGGCCGGGCGACGTCTTCTACGGCAACTTCTACTGCAAGACGGGCAGCGGCGACGTGTACCGCGAGATGCTTGCCTGGTCGCCGAACGGCCGGCCCGACTTCCATGTGCCCGAGCGGTTCGGGGAACTGACCTTGGAGTGAGACGCTGCTACCGACCGGACGTGAGGGCGCGATGCGCGCGAAGCCGAACCAGGGATCTCCGTCGGCGCCGGGCGGCACGTTCCTCGACACGGCGTACGGCGGCTCCCTGGCATTCACGAGGTGCTTCCATGGCCCGAAGACAGCAGCCTTCCCCTGAGCGCCCGCGCCGGGCGCCGCGGCGTTGCGGGGTCCGCAAATCCGTCCGGGGTTCGGGGAGGGTTCTCCGGCTTGTGGCGGCACTCTGGATGGCGGGTGCGGCCGTGTCCCGCGGCGAGCCGCTTACGCTCTCAGTCCCGCTCGACGCGGGTTTCGTGAGCGCCGTCGGACCGCCCGCCCTCGACAGCGATGCCGCGGCCAGGTTTGACCCGGCGGCGAAGTGCCTCGCCGGCACGCCGGCAGCCAAGGGGCCCGCGCCGACGGCGGCAGTCGTGGCAGCGTGGCCGGCCGCGGCGGTCCTCGACAACGCGCAGGGCGCCGTGTTCCTCCGCTTCCGTTCGCCCCAGGCCGACCCACGCGCAGGACGAACCCTCCCGCCCGTGCTGCGCCTGGCCGGCGGCGGCGGTGGCGAGTGGACGCTGCACCTGCGCGAGGCGCCCTACCAGCCGAAGCAGACCGTCTCCGCCCAGGAGGCGCGCGACGCGGCGCAGGACGCCCTTGATGCGACCACGGCCGGGATCGAAGCCGGCGGCGTCGAGGAACCTGTCACCGCCACTGATCTTCCTGCACTGGAGGATGTTACGCCGCGCGGTACCCTCCAGTTCAACGTCGTCCTCAAGCTCTTCCCGGAGGCCCCGCTCACCCGCACCGCCGAGGCCACCGTTGACGTGCGCGAGCCTGCGGCATGGCACACGCTGCTGTGGACATGGCGATCGGGCCACCATTTCCTCTGGCTCGACGGCCGGCTGGCCGGCCACGCCTCCATCGCCCACACCCTCAGCCGCCTGGCGCCGATGCACAGCCGCGAGGCGCGGCTCGAACTGCTCGCCAGCCCCTGCGACCTTCGCGACCTGCGCGTCTTCTCGCGCTTCATTGAGGATGGTGCCGCGACCGATCCCGCCGTTCCCGAGCCGCCGCCGGTGCGGGTGTGGTCGGACTGGGCGTTCACGAGCGGTCGGGCCGTGGTCTTCATCGATGTCAAGGCCGTCGCGGCCGCCGCCCGCGCGCGGGTCGAGTGCGTGAATACCGAGACGGGCGAGGGCGTGGGTGAGCTGGAGATCCCCGGCTTCCCCTCAGGTTTGGCCGAGGGCGTGTTCAGGATCTTCGATCCCAGGCCGTTCGCGCCGGGGGCCTATCGCATGCAGGCGACGGTGTTCGACGCGGAAGGTGGCGTACTTGGCGAGGCCGCCTCCGCGCCGTGGACCGCCGCGAAACAGGACTGGCCGTGGCTGGGTTTCGACAAAGGGGAGTGGGACAGCCGTGTCATCAAGGTTCTGCCACCGTTCACCCCATTGCGTGGCGAGGGGGTGTCAGTGCGCACGGTCCTGTGGCAGTTCACCCTCGATGCCCAAGGCCTTCCCGCCTCGCTGCGCATGGGTGAACACGAGTTGCTCGCCGCTCCGGTCAGCCTGCGGGTGACCGCCGCCGGCCAGCCGCTCGCATTCACCGGCCCGGGCCCCGCCGTCACCGTTGCCCCGGACGGCGATACGGCGGCGTGGACGGCCCGCGCGCAGTCCTCAGCCGGGCATCGCCTCGACATCGAGGGCTACATGGAGTACGACGGGCTGTGCCGCTACGACGTCACACTGACCCCCGCCGCGCCGCTCGACCTCGACGGTGTCCAGCTGCGCATCCCCTACCGCCCCGAGATTGTGCGCCTCGCCCACGCCGGACTCTGGCTGTGGCACCTGGCGATCGAACGCGACGAGGCGGGCCACTGGAAGACCGACCGCATCCAGTGGTGCGGCCTCGATCCCGAGAGGCAGCGCCGCAAGGGCGTCCTCCTCGACGCCGCCGACGTCTTCACCGCCTCCTCGCAGAGCACCTTCGACCCCGTGCCCAACCGCCACCCCTTCGCCTCGTACCTGCAGATCGGCAACGCCGACTGCGGCCTGGCCTGGTTCGCCGAGAACGACCGCGGCTGGATCCACGATCCCGCCGGCCGCCTGCCCATGGAGCTGGTTGCGCAGGGCGAGGACACGCATCTCGAACTCAATGTCGTGGCGCGCCGCACCGAGTTGCACGAGCCCCTCCGCTTCCGCTTCTTCCTCATGCCGAATCCCTGGAAACCGCTGCCGGACAGATGGCGCACCTGGGTGATCGGCAGCTACGGCGCCGACCACAATGCCATCACCCCGCGCAGCCGCCACGTCTTCT
>MVZH01000260.1 GCA_002068325.1 Lentisphaerae bacterium ADurb.BinA184
GCGGCGTCCCCGCGGCGCCCAGGTCAACCTCGCCGCCCGGCTTCACCCGGAAGGCCTGGAAACTCGGGTACAGCAGGTAGGCGGCACCGGCCGCATTGGAGGGCAGGTAGACGCGCAGCGGGTAGTAGCGCCGGGCGTGGCTGAGCAGGTTGGGCAGCTTGGTCGGATCCGGCAGTGAGTCGGCCTGCACCACGACGTCGGTGCCGGCCTCGACCAGGCCGAGCTCCGCCGCCACCAGCCGCTGCTCCGGCGGCCCCCCCGCCGCCCCATCCACCGCCAGCACATCAATCGGATGGACGCGCAAGTCAATGCGCAACCCCTCAACCGCGATCTCGGGGTCGGCCGAGGCCAGGGCACCGTCCGCCGCCACGGTGAAACGATGGCCGCCCGGCTGAATCACGTGTTCGCCGGCGGCCAGCCCGGCCCGCGGAATCTCCAGCACCGCATTGCGGTTGATGTACTTGCCCTCGTGGAAACGCTCGAAGGTGAAGGCGCCGTCCACCCCCGCCCCGCGCACCCACAGCACCGCCCGCTCACCCAGCGTCTCGGTGCGCGTGCCCTCCGCGTCAAACGTCGTCCGGACTACCGGTTCGAGCGACTCCAGCTCGTGCACCGGCGTGCCCGCCGCATCCACCAGCCGGACGGTCACCATCTCCACCGGCCCGGGCTCCGCCGCCGCGGCCGGGGCGGCCGCCTCCTGCGCCCAACTTGCGGACCCCGCAACGGCGCAACCCAGCGCAAACGCCAGCCAACACAAAACCGAAGAGTGTGCGCGTGCCATGTAAGCACTATAAACCCCGTCCCCCCTGCCGCAACGCCCGCCCCGGCCTGCCGCCGGTGCACAAACCGTTCCGGCGGCCACCGGCACCTGCCCGCACTCGCGCCTCCCAAAGCCGTGCCGCACCGGTTGCCGGCAGTGCGCCGCGGGGATCCCCGAAAATGCCTATCCGCGCCTTCCGTACCTCTTCGGCACACGTCAAGGCCAGCCCCGCAACCAAGAGGACGGGAAACCAGGCCGTCAGGGTTGAACACACAGACTGTCAGACTACGGTTCTGATGTTACCATTTCGAAAACCGTCGTCAGCTCCAGCAAGGGCCAGGGTGCCAACTGTGATTTGACCGGGGGGCGGCAACGCCCCGGCCACTCACGAGGGGGTTTTTCATGCCGCGCAAAAGGATGCATTCCGTACAGCGTTTCGCCGTATCAACCGTCCACCGACAGAAAGGGTCCGCCATGAACACATCGTTGGTTCGAACCGTCGTTCTCGCCCTCGTCTTGACTCTCGCCGGTGCCCACGGCGGCACCCTCCACTGGGACGGCGCGAACCCCACCGACGCCAATAGCCTCCTGACCGGTGCCACCCTCGGCGGCGCCGGCATCTGGGATACCTCAACCGAAAACTGGTGGGACGGGGCGTCGGCCGCCGACGCGGCATGGAACAACGCCGGCAGCGACACCGCCGTCTTCTGGGGGACGGCCGGCACCGTGACCCTGGGCGACGACATCAGTACCGGCGGACTCGAGCTCAGAACCACGGGCTACACCGTCAACGCCAGCACCCAGGCCAAGACGCTGACGTTCAGCGCGGCGGACAACACGATCACCCTGGGCAATGTAGCGGCTGCCACCTTGACGGGAGCGGTTGCGGGCACCGGCAACCTCATAGTCACCGGTGGTGCGTATGGCGGACAGACCGCGGGCACGCTGACCCTCAACGGCACTTCGACGGGCGGCTGGTCGGGCACCACAACCGTCACGACTGGCATGACGCTGGCTCTGGCCGACAGCAACCAGGCGCTCATCGGCACCAGTGGGATCTCTCTCGCGGGCGGCGGCATCCGGCTGACGAACACCAACGCCAGCCAGGCGGCCCTGAACCGCGTCCATGACACGGCCGGCATCACGGCAAACGGCGGCGCCATCACGTTCACCAACTCGTCGGGCACCACCGTCTACACCGAAACCCTCGGCGCGGTCGCCCTCAACTCAGGTCTGCTCAGCGTCGTCGAGGCGAACAACCAGACCGGTTCCGGCAGCCAGACGCTGACCCTTGGCGGGCTGACCCGCAACGGGAGCACGAACGCCGTCCATTTCGCCGCCGCGGGCACCGGACCGCAGGCCGCCGGCAACAAGAACAGGATCGTGGTCACGGGCGCGGGCACGACCGCGGCCGGGGAGATCATCGGCCCGTGGGCGACAACCGGCGGCACCGGTGTCCTCAGCGACTATGCAGTCTACGCCGCCGACCACGTTGTCCCCGCCGCCATCGCGGCCAGCGGAGAGCCAACCTGGACGGACGCGGCCCGGGCCTACACGTTCGACGCGCAGATGGGCACCGGGCCGACGCTGACCGCGGCGCGCACGATCACCGCGCTGCGCAGCGTAACCGCCAACAACAACGCTACCACGACGAACGCAACGGATCGGGTGACGCTGTCTGGGCACACCTTTGTGGATGGGGACGCGGTGGTTCTGTACTACTACAACCCCACCGGCTTTAACAACGGTCAAGTCTACTATGTGATCAATGCCGCACCGGACACCTTTCAGCTGGCCGCCACGCCAGGGGGGACGGTCGTGAGTCTGAACAACGACCGTTCCGGGGTCGGTGTCTCGGGTGCCGTCAATCTCGGGGGGAATGACCTCCGGACGACCGGCCTGCTTGCCGGCAGCGGACCGCTGGGCATCTTCGATGCCGGCGACGGGGTGGTGACCTTGCCCGGCACGGAACCGGGGACCCTCCATGTCAACTCCCAGACCAGCAGCGTGGGGATCGGGGTGCCGGTCACCGACAACGGCACTGGCGTCCTGACCCTGGTCAAGAGTGGCAGCGGACTCCTCCACCTCGGCAACTCGGCCAACACGTTCAGCGGAGGCCTGGTGATCAACGAAGGCACGGTCAGCTGCCCCGGCGACGGCGCCCTCGGCACGCCCGGCGGGGATATCATCTTCAATGGCAACGGCACGCTGAACTGCGCTGCGGCATACCCCGGCATGACCCTGAACTCCGCCCGCGACATCGTTCTGAACAATGGTGCCATCGCCCAGTTCACGGGGTTGAATGTGACCATCGAGGGCAACGTCACCGGCAGCGGCGGGATTTTCCGGCCCGTGATCTCGAACGTCAGCCTGACTCTCAACGGGCAGAGCAACTCGTTCGCCGGCCCGCTCATCTACTACGGCTCCGGATACCTGACCGTCAGGAGCCTCAGCGACACGGCGGGCGACGGGGTGATTGGCCTGGGCGGCAGCAACCAGGCAGTCGGTTTCAACTGGACCGGCGGCGAACAGAGATTCGACGGCCGCCAGTTCGTTCTCCTGGGGACTACGGGGACCATCACTCTGAACAACAACTCGACGACCGGCCCGCTGACCATCGCCACCGACCTCGGCGTGCCCGGCGCCGGCAGCAAGACTCTGACCCTCAGCGGCACCTACACCGGCAGCGCCAACGTCTTCGCCGGCCGGATCCCCAACCCCAATGGCAACACGCTCTCCCTCACCAAGGCGGGCAACGGCACCTGGATCCTGGCCGCGGAGAACCGCTACACCGGCACCACCACCGTCTCCGCCGGCACACTGCAGTTGGGCGATGGAACCAGCGGCCACGACGGCGCAGTCGCCGGCCCGATCGTCAACAACGCCACGCTCATCTTCGACAACTACGGCCCGGTCACGCAGGCCGACGCCATCACTGGAACCGGATCCCTCACCAAGAACGGCCCGGGCGCCCTGACGCTCGCAGGCCCCAACGGCTACACCGGCACCACGACGGTCAACTCGGGGACCCTTCTCGTTGACACGGCCGGCACCCTCAACACCACCAGCGGCATCACCGTTGCCGAGGGGGCTGCCCTGTTCTACAATAATCCGGACATCGCGCTCACCGCAACGGTCAGCGCGGATGCCGGCGCCACCATCGGCGGCACCGGCGCCATCGACTCCGCCCTTGTCATCGCCGGCGGCGTCATCCTCTCCCCCGGCGCCAGCCCCGGCAGCCAGAGCTACGCCGATCTCACCTGGGGCGAAGGCGGCATCTACCGCTGGGAGATCAACCAGGCGGAAACCGCCGAGGGCGGGAACCCCGGCTGGGACCTGGCGGTCGCCCCCGACGCCTTCACCCTCGAGGCGTCGGCCGCCGACCCCTTCGTCATCGAGGTCGTCAGCCTCGGGCTGGACAACACGCCCGGCGACGTCCACGACTTCAACCCGCGCCAAGACTATTCCTGGAAAATCCTGGACGCTGCCGCCGACCTGGCCGCCGACTACGCCGCCGAGAAGTTCATGCTTGACCTGACCGGCTTCACCGCCGGGGCCTCACCACACGGCGAGTTCTCACTCGTGCTCGGCAGCGCCGTGCCCGGCGGAGACAGCACCCAGCTCTGGCTGACCCACGCGCGGATCCCCGAACCCGGCACCCTGCTGCTGGGGGCGCTGGCGGCCGCGGCCGTCGTCACACGCCGCCCGGCCAGGGCAGGCCGGCAACCGCGGCTTGACAAAAGCGGAGCGCCCGATGCCGCGCAGGACGTTCACACTCATTGAGCTCTTGGTCGTGGTGGCCATCATCGCGATCCTCGCGGCGCTGCTGCTGCCGGCGCTGTCGTCGGCGCGCGGGCTGGCGCTTGAGACGGCCTGCCGGGGCAACCAGCGCCAGCTCGTGGTCGGCGTCGCGACCTACTCGGTGGACCACGACGGCGGCTACTACGGCAACGAAACCAACAACGGCTACCGCGGAACCTACGTGCGGTGGCCGCACGGCTTCCTCGGAACCTATGCCTACAACGACACGCCCATCTACCAGTACTGGCACCTGGGCTACCGGGAGTACCTCGGGCTGCCCGACCTCTCCAAGCCGGGCGCCTATCCGTTTCCGCACAACTACGACAGACTGCTGGACACCATCGCCGGCGACCCCGGCGCCAAGGCGTGGATGCGGCTGGTCGGAGGCACCCACGAATACTCGATGGCGCGCGACCAGCGTCTCCGCATGGCGTACCCCTACCTGGCCCAGCTGGGGTATCCCGCCGAGGTGTCGGGCGGGGTCGTCGTAGGCAATGGCTACCGCCTCCACTCCTGGGTGCTGACACGGTACCACGAGAACCCGGCGCGGGCCCTGGTCGTCGCCTGCCCAACCTGGTACGTGAACTGCACCGCCTACGGGACGGGGTTCGCGGTCGGTACCCACCGCATGGTCAATCCCTCGTATCTCGGCTCTGCCTGGGCCGGCCTGCCACGCGACACGCTGGCGTCGCGGCTGGAAGGCGTGAACGCCGCCTGGGGCGACGGGCACGTCACCTGGGTGGCCACCTCCGCCTGCGAACCTTCGCCCAACGCCCGCTACAGCACCGGCGGCCACAAGATGGTCCTGAACAGCGAGAATCAGCGCGGCGGCCTGGCCATGCCCCTGGCCGCGGAGTATAATGCCGGCGACATTCTGGACAGAGTGCTGAGGGACAACTGAGCCGCGGCCCCGGCCGCCGCAAGCGTCGCAATGACCGCCCCTGGCCCCCCCCGGGGAAAGGACGTACGCCATGACCGTGTCCCGCCTCCGCCTCGCCGCCGTGCTCCTCGGTGCAGCCGCCGTCGCCAGCCTGGCCGCCGGCCCCTCCCCGTCCGCCGGGCCGACCTCGCCGCCCCTCGAACCGTGGCGGGTGCAGCTGGCCAAGGACTGGAGGGCGCTGC
>MVZH01000261.1 GCA_002068325.1 Lentisphaerae bacterium ADurb.BinA184
CCCCGCCGGTAATGCCGTGACCCGGTGATCGGTGATCCGTGATCGGTGTTACCGGCAACGAAGGCACGGGGCGTCCGTGGGGCGTGAGCCGCGGCGGCCCCGGAGGGGCCGAGGTCTGTAGCCCCCGGTGCAACCGGGGGGTGCCCGGTCGCCCCATGCGGAGCGCCCCAAAGCGGGCGCGGGTGGCTAAGGTGGAACGCGGAATGCGGAATGCGGAACGCGGAACGCCGAAGGTGGAGCCGGCGGTCTCCGCCGGTGATGCGGGGAACGAAGCACGGAGCATGGAGCGCCGAGCGCGGAGGGTGGATGACTGAGGAACGAAGAACGGGGCGCCGAGCGCGGAGCCTGGAGCCGGCGGTCTCCGCCGGTGATGCCGGGAACGAAGCACGGAGCACGACGGCACGAAGGCACACCCCTCCCGCAGGCCGCGGCGGCCGCCGGCGCGGCTCATGCGTCGGGCGGTCCGTCGCCGCGCCCCAGGATTCCGTCCAGCCGCTTGCGCAGGCTGGGGTGCTGGTCGGCCGGGAAGTTGAAGCGCTCGCAGACCTCGGTGATGATCCGATGGGCGTGCTGGGCGGCACCCGCGCACAGGTCGGCGGCGGTCCGTTGTTTGCGCACGACAATGTCGGGGATGAAGCAGGTGTATTCCTGCCGTCGCAGGGCGGCCGGCCCTCGGCCGTCGGCGACCAGGCGGCAGTCGCGCACGTTGGCCAGCCCGACGGTGACGGTGAGCAGCTCGTCGGCCAGCCCGAGCTCGCTGTAGAAGTCGGCCAGCAGCCGGAGCGCGGCGGCGATTCGGTTGACCAGCAGCCCGTAGGCGATGGCGCGGCCGTCGGCGGCCGGCGGCAGGCTGGAGACGTGATGGAAGAGCCCGGACTGGAAGGCCTGCCAGAAGTGGAGCCGCGCCAGGCTGGGATCACGCCGCCGGCTCAGCAGCGAGGCGTTGGTGAAATACTGCTCGCCGCGCCGCACGGCCTTCAGCGGGAAGTCGCCGGGCACGGGCAAGGCGACGTCGGCGATGGCCTTCTTGATGTCGGAGAGGGCGTAGGCCTCTTCGCGGAACACCGGGGGGAAGGCCACCAGCTTCAGCAACAGAAGTCGGTTCACGTGGCGGGGCCCGAGCCACTGCCGGAAGGCGGCGTCGGAGTCCTGCAGCTGGCGCTGGAACTCGTGTTCGGCGACCGGCTCGGCAAACTGCCGGCCCTCGTAGAGCACGCCGCGCAACATGCGGCCGAGCAGTTCGCGCTGGTTGCGGAGGGCGCGTTGGATGAGGGTGTGCAGTTCTGAGGCGCGATAGGCGGGGCGGCTGCGGGCGTCGGGCGTACGGATGTAGAACGCGCCCTGCTGCAGCTCGTCGCCGCAGTGGTCGCTGGAGACGTGGGGCAGGCCGCTGAACCGGCGGATGACAAAGACGGCGTAGCGGCGGCCGTCCACCGCCGGCCGCACGATGTCGAAGTCAATGCTGGGGTCGGCGTACAGGTTGATGAACTGGCCGACGACGCTGGGGTCGAACGAGCGCAGCTGCTCCTCGTCCAGCCCGGTGTAGACGGTGGGGTTTCCGTTGGTGTCCTCGCCGACGCCGACCACGATGTAGCCGCCGTTGGTGTTGGCCATGGCCATGGCGTGGCGGACGAACTTGGCCTTGCCGACGCGCGGCAGGCGGAGCCAGTTCTGGGCCGCCTTGTAGTCCAGCTCCTGGGTCTCGACGCCGCGGTAGACGATCTGTCGCCAGTCAATCCCGTTGTCTTTGTCCGCCATGGCCATCCGCCGCCTCGCCGACCGGCCGCACGAACGCATTGTCATAGAAGGCCTCGCCCTCGGGCCAGTAGGCATAGAGCTTCAGCAGCACGTGGGTCGGGCGGTAGCGCTCGGCGTCGGGGATCTTGGCGACCTGGGAGGCGGTCGCCCACGCCCCGACCCCGTTGCGCACGTGGATCACACTGCGGTAGCAGCGCCGGTAGCCGGGATACTGGTCGGCGCCGCTGTCGGTGCGCCCGGCCTCCGCGCGGTAGCCTTCGAGGAAGATCTTCAGCGTCGGGCCGCGAGTCAGGACATCGGCCCCGAATTCGTAGGTCTGCCCGGCGGCGATGGGCAGCATCGGTGTGACGGCCTTGACCCCCTCGGACGCCGCCACCGCGCCGTTCAGCCCGAAGCGCAGGCAGCGGCCGCCGCCGTCCGGACGGGCGACGACGCCGACCCACTCGTGGTTGCGGGCGTACTTGGTCTCGGTCGGCTCGGGGAAGCGTGTCTTCCATCCCTGGTCGCCCTTTTCGAACCCGGGGTTGGCGACGAGGTTCGCCGCCTCGCCGGCCCACGCCGCCGCAGCCAGGAGCACGACAACCGCGGCGACGAGAGGCGGCCGCGGCACCCGCGCGCGGGGCCGCCAAGGCGGCCGGGCCCCCACGGCGTCCGCTCTCCCCAGTGTTGTCAGCCGTTCACGCCTCATCCTTGCCAACCTCCAGTTTGTGCGCACGCCCAGGCGCGGAAGCGCGGCCCGAACCGCTCGACGGCCTCGCGGGCCGCGTGTTCAGCCTGTTCCTTTGACACACAGACCCCGTACAGGGTCGGCCCGCTGCCGCAGAGGTGGGCGGCGCGGCAGCCGCAGACGTGTAGGAACTCGATGACCAGCTCCAGGACCGGGAACTTCCAGAACGCCACGTCCTCGAAGCCGTTCCACGCGTTGGCGCACAGGCCGTCGAGGTCGGCCGCCGCCAGCGCGGCCAGCAACGCCTCGAGCCGCCCCGGCGCCTGGCCCGGACGGCAGTGCCCGTAGGCCCAGCGGGTTGACAGCGGGAAGCCCGGATTGACGATGACCAGCGCGGGGATCACGGGACAGGCGATGGGGGAGAGGATCTCACCGATCCCGTGGGCCAGGCTGGGCCGCGGATCGAGGAAGAACGGCACGTCCGCGCCCAGCGACCGGGCGGCCGCGTGAAGCGCCTCCCGGTCGAGGGGATCCCCGTGCAGGCGGTTCAGCGCCCGCAGTACGGCGGCGGCATCCGAGCTGCCGCCCCCCAGGCCGGCCGACACCGGAATCCGCTTCTCGATCGCAATCCGCCAGCGCGGCGGCCGCTTTGCGGACTCCGCAAACACTTCGGCGGCGCGCCAGGCCAGGTTGCGCCGGTCGGCCGGCAGCTCGGGGGCGCTGCAGGTCAGGTGGATGCCGTCGGCGTCGGCGGCGGAGACGCGCACGCGGTCGGCGGGCTCGGGCAACGGCACGAAGACCGTCTCGATCTCGTGGTAGCCGTCGGCCCGCCGGGCCAGGATGTCGAGGTACAGATTGACCTTGGCGGGGGCGGCATCGTCGCCACAGTCGGGCTCCACGCGGCACCTCCGGGGCACCAGGGATCTCGCAACGTCCGGCTTCGGCGGGATTGTAGCGCGCCGCCGGGGCTTGTCAAGCCTCGGGAGGCGATGTGGGCGCAGTCGTTCAGGCAGGAAACAGGCCTTTCCGCGCCTTGCCGGCATCTGACTGGAAACCCGACGCACGGCCGCTTAGATTACCGGGCAGGCAGACTGCCAGCACCCCCACGGCAGTGGCGGATTCAGGTGCGCAGAGATGACGGAACAGGCCGACAATTCAAAGGACTCGGGCAAGCGCACCTTCCGCACGATCCATTTTCAGCGGAACGACGCCTCCAACCCCCCGTCGCCCGACGCACCGCCGGGTTCCGACGGAGCGGAGGTCCCTCCGACGCCTCCCGCCCCGCCCGCCGCGGCGCCCCTGGCCACGGGGTCTGGCCGGACTGCGCCGGCCGAGGAGACTGGCGCCGGTCCCCGGCCGAAACTGCGCCTGAAGTCCCGCGCAGGCGGCGAAGCGCCGCCGGCCGCCGTCCGTCGGCACGAACCGGCCTCGCGTCTCCGTCCCGCCCCGCCCGAGGGGGTGACGCCTGCGCCCCCCGCCCCTGAGCCGGAGCGCAAGGTTCTGTCCAGCACCCAGACCACCGTCATCACCGGCTTGTCCCTCGGAGGCGTCAAGCCCCCGGTTGCGCATGACCTCCCCCCTGCCGCGGTCAACCCGCCGCAGCCTGCGCCCGCGCCGCGGCCCGCCCCCGCCCCGCCGCCGAAGAAGGCGGAGCCGGGGCCGGCGACGGAGACCACTATCCTCCCCCTCGAAGGCACAACCCGGCTGCCCCAGATGCCCCCGCCCGGACGCGAACCTGCCGGCCGGCCGCGGCTGCAGAGCAGGCCGGCTGCCACCTCGCCGTCCGGGCCCCCGCCGGTTCCCCCCGCCCCGCCACGCCCTTCGCCGGCGGGCGGCATCGTCGCCCTCCTCCTGGCCCTTGCCGGCGAAGCCTTGACGCAGGCGCCGGCGTGGACGGCCTGGTTCCGTGGCGGTGCCTTCCCGCGGCAGCAGGCCGTCACCCTGGCCTTGGCCCTGCTCGTGCTCGGAATCCTCATCTTGAGCCGGCAACGGACGCTCACGATCATCGCCGGCGTGATCCTTGCCTTCATGATCCTGATGTGCGCGGCCCAGATTGCGCTGCCCAGGCTCGGCATGACGGCCGGCCTGCTGTCCGACGACGTCGTCAGCCGCCTGGCCTCCACTGGGCAGTGCATTCTCGCCGCCGGACTGTTTGCCGCCTCGCTCGTCCTGCTGACGGGGCAACGGCTGGCCCACTGGACTCTGGCCGCCCTGGCTGTGGTGGTGACCGCCGTGGGTTCCTTTGTGGATCTCGGCCCGCCCCTGCCCGTGGCCCGGGCCCCGGCCCAGGCGGAGTCGCGTCGCGAGGCCACGCCTCCAGTCGTCGCCGAGAAGGTGCGACTTCCGCTGTCCGTGCCGGCCGGGTGGGTCGCCGTCACCGACAAGGGCCGGCTCGCAGAGGCCCAGGCCGATGATCTCTACCAGTGCGGCACCGAGGATCTCCAGATCGCGGTCCGGCACTTCGCCGCCAGGCCCCCGGGCATGACTCTGGACAACTACGCCGGCCAGCTCTATCAGCAGCGCAGCGCGGAGTCCGCGGCGCTGAAGACGTTCGTCTCCAAGACCAAGGTCTCGGGCAAGCCCAACCAGCGCCGGCTTGCCGTGCTTGCTGACAAACGGACCGACGTCCTGGTCGTCGAGCAGAATGGCCAGCTGTTCACGGTGACCGTTGTGGGCGGCAAGGAGAGTTTCCGCGCCCACGAAGGCGAGATCAAGCAGATCCTCGGCGCGGTGGAGTGAGCCGGCCGGCTCCCCGCCGTGCCCTGGGCGTCTGTCATCTGCCCAGCAGCCAGAGGACCACCGCGGCCAGGCCGATGCGGTACACCCCGAACGGCCACAGCCCGTGCCCGGTCAGCCAGCGCACCAAGCCGCGTACCGACAGGGCGGCGACCACACCGCTGACCACCAGCCCCACCGTCAGCTCGGCCGGGCCGACGTACGCCAGCAGTTCCCCCCGGCTGCCCACCGCTTCGTACGCCGTCGCCATCCCCAACGTCGGCAGGGCCAGCAGGAAACTGAACTCGGCCGCCTGCACCAGCGGCAGGTCGGCCAGCACGCCGCCGACAATCGTGACCATGCTGCGCGACGTCCCCGGCCACAGCGCCAGACACTGGAACAGGCCGATGAACAGTGCCTGACCGATGCGGATCTCGAA
>MVZH01000262.1 GCA_002068325.1 Lentisphaerae bacterium ADurb.BinA184
GGCAAGCCGCTGTCGCAGGCGGTCTACTGCGACTACATCCTGCGCGGCGACTGGGAGGAGCGCAACCGCGAGTTCATCGAGAGCGGCGTTACGGTCTTCCATCTCACCGTGCCGCACGGCGACCAGGGGCTGGGGCACGATTTCTTCGACCAGGCCTTCTGGGTGGACGACGGGGTCTACCCGGCCGACGACCACGCCTATGCCTACAGCCTCGACCGCCAGGCCGAGGCCATCCTGCGGGCCTGTCCCGAGGCCCGGTTCTACATCAAGTTCTCCCTCTCGCCACCGATCAACTGGACCCGCAAGTACCCCGGCGACATGCAGACCGACGAGCAGGGCACGACCTACCGCGAGGCCAGCTGGTGCTCGCCGCGCTACCTGCGTGACCTGACCACCGGCATCGAGTCCCTGGTGCGCTACTGCGAGAGCCGCGCGTGGGCGGCACACATCGTCGGCTACCTGCCGTTGCCCTACGGCGAAGGGGCCACGCTGCTGACCATCAACGGGCACCTGTTCGACGTCTCCGCCGCCAGCGCCGACGGCTTCCGCCGCTGGTTGCGCCGCCGCTACCGCACCGACCGCGCGCTGGCCCGTGCCTGGGCCGATCCCGACGCCACGCTTGACACCGCCGCCGTGCCGCGCGACAGCGACTGGTTGCGCCGCCGGCGCGAGGCCGTGCCCACGATCGGTGGCCAGCCGCTCGCCGCCGTCACCGTGGCCACCAACGCCGGCAACAAGCCCGCGGGGCTGTTCCACTGGATCGAACCGGCCAACGCCCTGCGCGAACACGACTACTGCCGGTTCATGCGCGACTCGCTCCTCGCGTGGGTGCGGACGGTGACCGGCGCGGTGCGGCGCGGCTGCGCCAGGGCCGGGGCCGCGAAAGTCGTGCTCATTGATGCCTTCAAGCAACCGCTCATGGGCTGGCAGATCCAGTCGAACTTCGACGGCATCGGCGACGGCCAGAGCTTCCCCAACCTGCTGCTGCTCTCCGGCTCCTGGAACCTCGGGCCGGTGCTGGACAAGGTCGGGCTCGACGGCCTCTGGAACCCGGCCGACTATACCGCCCGCACCCTCGGCTTCGCCTACGAGTCCGAGGGGCTGACCGACTCCCTGCCGCTGCGCGGCCAGACGGCCATGCTCGAGAATGACGCCCGCTGCTATGTCGGCCAAGGCATCCAGGACCAGGGGGCCTTCCGCACCGAGACCGAAGTCGAGGCCGGGCTGCTGCGCAACGCCGCGCTGCCCCTGTCGCGCGGCTGGCAGAGCTACTGGTGCAACGTCGGCAGCTCCTACTTCCACGACGCCGGCATCCACAAGACCATCCGCCGCCTCGTGCCGATGCTCGACCGGCTCAACACCGCCCCGCACCGCGAGACCCGCGACGCCATCGCCCTTGTCATTGACGACGAAAGCCCGCTCTACGAGGACTTCACCTCCGGCTACCAGTCCCTGGCCTGCATCTGGCAACGGGTCAAGGGGCTTGCCCACTGCGGCGTGCCCTACCGCGTCCACCTGCTCAGCGATCTCGAACGCGACAACTTCCCCGCCTACAAGCTGTACCTGTTCCCGAACCTGTTCAAGGTGGACGACGGCGTATGCAAGTTGCTCGAAAGGAAGGTTCTGCGTGACGGCAACCTGGCCCTCTTCGGGCCGGCCACCGGCATTACGGACGGGCGAGTGCTGACCGCCGGGCCGGCCTCGCGCCTGCTGGGCGTGCCCATGGAGCTGGTGGCGCGGACCACGGTGCGGCACGTGATCGCCCACGATCCCGGCCATCCAGTGACCGAGGAGTTGCCCGCGGGCTTCATCTACGGGGACAGCCTGCCCTACGGGCCGACCTTGGTTCCCGGCGAGTGGGCGGTCGAGAGGAACGGTGCCACGCCGCTGGGCCACGCCAACCTGTGCTGGTTCATCCACCGCACCGGGCTGTTCCTCAAGGAGTTCGGCCGCGGGGTGGCAGGGAACGGACGCGGGGGCGGGCGGCGCGGGGCCGGGGACTACGGGCTGGTGTGGAGCGTGGCCATGCCGTTGCCGGCCGAACTGTTGCGCGCCTGCGCCCGCTACGCCGGCTGCACGGTCTGGGCTGAAGAGGGTGACGTCGTCTACGCCAGCGAGTCGGTGGCGGCCCTGCATACGGTCAAGAACGGCCGACGGACCCTGCGCCTGCCGCGAGCCTTCACCGTCACCGATGCCGTGACGGGCGCCGCCCTCGGGCGCCGCCGCGAAATCTCATGGAACGCCAAGGCCCCGGAAACCCGCGTCTTCTCGCTCGGCCGGTAGAGACCGGCGCCAAGGGTTGCGGGCGGCGTGCCCGACTCAGCGTGGCGGCTCGGATCGGCGAGGGTGGCAGAGGCACCAAGTCCCTTGGAATTGTGTTGTCACACCGAAAGGCCACGATGAGGAACCCGCCGATGCCGACTCTTCTTGAACAGATGCGTGCCGAGATGGGACTGACGGCACGCGCCGGGCACCGGCCGGCCTGGCGGGTCGAGGCCGCGGACGACAACTTCACCTGGGTCTTCGACGGGGAGCGTGCGGTCGGGCTGATCTGCCGGCGCGAGGATGTCTTCGAGTTGCGTTGCCACGGCCCCTGCGGCGACTGCCCGCCCGCGGTGCTGCCGAAGCACTACCACATCGTCAGCTACGAGGGCGTGCGCATCATCTTCACCTGGCGGCTCGGCGGCCGGGCCGGGGCGCGCCTGTCCTCGACGCTCGACACGACGGTCGACGGCGAGACCGTGCGCATCGTCTGCCGCCAGGCGTTCGCCGACGGCACGTGTTCCCGCACAACCCTCCGCCTGCGGTTCGATGCGGCATGGGATGCCTATGTGGTGGACGCCGAGGCCGTGCTCGACGCCCGGCGCGTCACCACGGCCTTGGAGTTCTGCAATGTCCTGCCGGCCGGCATCGGCGACTCCCGGCCTGGCCGCGAACGCTACCCGCTCACCTGCTGGTCGCACCCCTGCGGACTCCGCAAAATGCTCAAGAACCCCCTCTGGTTCTGCTCGGTCGGCGCCGCGGACTACGACGGGGAGAAGCAGGTTGCCCAGGGCGGATTCCTGGGGTTCGGCCCTGACCCTCGGATGAACCCGGTCGTCGAGATCGTGCACACCGATCCGGCCTGCGGGGCGATGACCTGCGACAATCTTCAGGACGAGCATCTGATGGTGCGGCCGGCCGAGGGACGGCACGCGGCGGCCAGCGGCTGGTGCCACCTCGAAGCGTGCTACCGGCTGTTCTCGGTCCCGACGGCGCTGGCCGAGGAGATCGCCCGGCGGGCGACGCTCATGACCCCCGGCGCCATGCTCGCCTGGAAGTTCCAGTACCCGCCGATCCCGGAACTGCCGGCGGATCTGGCCGGCGTCGAACTGCCGGGGTCGCCGTTCCGCGGCGCCTTTGACTGGAGCCGCCCCGTCCCCTGGGACCGGCCTTTCAACGGGCGTTTGTGGACGGCGTCCCCCGACCCGCGCGCCGCCATTCACTACGACCGCACCGTCGGCCACGGCGTCCCCGGCTCCATCCGCCTGCGCGCCGACGGCGGGGAGCTCGCCTTCGGCCCGGCCTCCGGGCATACCCTGCACACCGAGGCCGGCCAGCGGTACCGCTTCTCAGGCTGGATTCGCACGCGCGGTCAGGTGACCGGATGGATCGCCGCCTGCGACATGCTGTTCCGGCTCGGCGACGGACGGGAGTTCGCGAGCCCGCAGGTCGGCCCGGACTCGGACTGGACGCGGGTGGCGGCCGAGTTTGTGGCGCGCGGGGATGACGCCCCGTTCGCCGACACCATCCTGCACGCGCGGGGCGTCGGCGAGGTCTGGTTCAGCGAGCTTGCGTTCGATCTCGTATAGCCCGCCGAAACGCCTGCCGTCGGCCGCGCCCTTTCACCCGGCCGGGGCCTCAGCCTCGGCGCGGCGTGTCTGGGCCGGGGGGGGGCGCAGCATCCGGATGAGGATCCGGACGGCCTCGATCAGCACCAGGGCCGCCAGCGCGATCAGGAGGGCCGTCACCCACGGCACCGGGTCGCGCCACCAGCCGGCGCGGGCGGTCTTGGCGCGCAGGAGTACGATCAGGGCCCACACGCTCATGACATACATGAACGCGGTCGGCAGCCCGGTCACCAGCGCGATCCAGCGGGCGCGGTAACGGTGGACCAGCCACACGGTGACCCCGAGCAGGGTCAGGGCGGCGAGCAGCTGGTTGCTGGCGCCGAACAGGTTCCAGAAGGCCTTCCATACCGGCACGGGGTTGCCTTGGCCGTCCGTGGCAGTCCGCAGCACGAACACCAGCGGGGTGGCGGCCATGATGGCGGTGGCCGCCCAGCGGCCGTAGCGGCCCTTCCAGCCGGTCAGCTCCTGGATGATGTAGCGGCCCAGCCGCGTGCAGATGTCCAGGGTGTCGTAGACGAAGGTTGCGAAGGCGAGCAGCCCGAAGGAGACCCCGAACGCCTTGGCCACGCCGAAAACGCCGAGGAATTCCCCCAACCCGTTGGCGTAGATCATGTTGGGGGCCTTCTTCACGAGCGGGTCGTTGGTGGCCAGCATCATCACGCAGGCCAGCGACACGGCGGCCACCAGGGCTTCGAGTAGCATGGCGCCGTACCCGACCAGTCGCGCATCGGTCTCGCGGCGCAGCTGCTTGCTGCTGGTGCCGGCGGCGACGATGGCGTGGAATCCGGAGCAGGCGCCGCAGGCGACCGTGATGAAGAGGAACGGGAAGAGGGTGTCGCCGCTGGGCGCGGTCCAGGCGTTGAACGCCGGGTATTGGACCGTCTTTCCGCCGATGAGCAGTCCGGCCCCGGCGCTGAGGATGGCCGCGTAGAGGAAGCAGCCGCCCAGGTAGCCGCGCGGCTGCAGCAGCGCCCACACCGGGACCACGCCGGCCAGGTAGCAGTACGCCAGCAGGGCCACCGACCAGAGGCGGACGGCGGTGGCCGTGTCCACTCCGAGCCACGCCTCGATGTTGAACGGGATCCTCTGCCCCAGCCAGATCGCCACGCCGACCAGCGGCAGGAAGATCAGCGTCGCCCATCCCACGGACAGCTTGCCGTAGCGCATGAGCACGCCCATGAGCACCGGCAACGCCAGGTAGAGCAGCGACGAGGTGGCGATGCCGGCGCCGCTGACCACGCTGCCGTCTTCGAGCGTGACCTTGCCCACGAAGGATTGGGCGGTGACGTCGGTGAACGCCACAATGATGTAGACCAGGGCGATCCAGACGAACCCGAGGAAGAGCAGGTGGGCGCGGCGCGTCATGTTCCGGCGGACCACCTCGGTGATCGAGCAGGCCTGATGGCGGATCGAGGCCACCAGGGCGCCAAAGTCGTGAACCCCGCCGATGAAGATGGCGCCGATCAGGATCCAGGCCAGTGCCGGGCCCCAGCCAAACGCCACGCCGGCCACGATCGGCCCGACGATCGGCCCGGCCGCCGCGATGGCGGAGAAATGCTGGCCGAGCAGGAAGTGCGGCGAGATCGGAACGTAGTCCACGTCGTCGCGCAGGGCGACGGCGGGGGTCTGCGCATCGGGATCCAGCGTGAAGAACT
>MVZH01000263.1 GCA_002068325.1 Lentisphaerae bacterium ADurb.BinA184
GCCAGCCGCCGGCCGCGGCGACCGACACGGGGGAGTCCAGCTACGGGAGGGGATGACCATGGCGAACGACCTGACGCAACTGTCCGTTCTCCTGCTCGAAGATGTCGCGGGCGATGCCCGCAACGTCCGTGAACTGCTGTGCGGTGCGGACGGCTACTGCTTTGCCGTCTCCGTTGCGACCACGCTGGCCGAGGCGGCGACGGCCGTCGGCATGACGGCCTTCGACGTCTGCCTGGCCGACCTCAACCTGCCCGACAGCCGCGGCCTGGAGACCTACGCCCGGATGCAGGCTCTTGCGCCTCACCTTCCGGTGGTGGTCCTGACCGGCTACGACGACCGGCACTTCGCCACCCTCGCCGTCCACCGGGGCGCCCAGGATTACCTGGTGAAGGGGCAGTTGACGCACGACCTGCTTGTCCGCTCCGTGCTCTACGCCATCGAGCGGAAGCGTGGGGAGGAGGAGCTGCGGCGCCTGAACAGTCGGCTCAACGCCATCGTCTCGGAGCGCACTGCCGAGCTGGAGCACATAGTCAAACGCCTAGAGCTTGAGATCGCTGAGCGCGCCAAGGCGGAGAGTGCCAAGGACGACTTCCTCAGCCGGGTCTCGCACGAGCTGCGGCTGCCGCTGTCCATCATCAAGGAGGCGATCAGCCTGCTCAACGACCGCGTGCCCGGCGAGCTGACGGCCCGGCAGGAGCACATCCTCGTCGTCGCCCGCCGCAACGTCAACCGCCTTGGCCGCATCATCAACGATTTGCTGAACATCGCCAAGATCGAGTCCGGCACGCTCGAGCTGCACCTGGAGCCGTTCGACTTCGGCGCCCTGGTTGCCGATGTGGCCGAGGACTTTGCCGAGGGGGCGCGGCGCAAGGGGATCGGGTTGCGGGTGTGCCGGGGGCCGGAGCCGCTGCCGATCCAGGCCGACCCGCAGTGCATCGAGGAAGTGATGATGAACCTGATCGGCAACGCGATGAAGTTCACCGCCGCCGGCCACATCACCATCACGGTGACCGACTGCGGGCACGAGGTTGAATGCGTGGTCGCCGACACCGGGGTCGGCATCCCGGCCGCCGGCCTGCCGCGAGTGTTCGAAAAGTTCGAGCAGTTCCACACGGCCGCCGCGACGGGGGAGCGGGGCACCGGGCTGGGGCTGGCCATCACCAAGAACCTGGTCGAGATGCACGGCGGCCGCATCTGGGCCGACAGCGCCGTGGGCGTCGGAAGCCGGTTCGGGTTCCGCATCCCGAAGAACCGCCCCAACCGTGCCCTCGAAAGCGCGGACTGGAGCGGCAGGCCTCCCGTGCGCAACACCATGCCCCCCGGCGGACAGGACGGCGCCGCAACCGCACCCTGAGGGCTGCCGGCCGCCCCCAGGCCGCGCCCGCGCCCGGCCGCATGGCGCTCCGGTTGAGCGGGGTCCCATCAAGGGCTATATTGCGGAATCGGTTCGTACGGCCAGGCAGGACGCCGGCCGCCCCTCGACGGAGAACGCCCTTGAAACGCAATGCGGTCAACCGGCAGGAAATCCTCGACCTCCATGACGCGTACGTGATGCACACGTACTTCCCGGCCGACCTGGTGCTGGTGCGCGGCGCCATGAGCCGGGTGTGGGATGCCAACGGGGTCGCGTACCTGGACTTCTCGTCCGGGATCAGCGTCTGCAACCTTGGCCACTGCCATCCGCGCGTCACCGAGGCGATTCAGCGGCAGGCCGCCACCCTGGTGCACGTCTCCAATCTGTTCCTGCACCCCAACCAGCCGCGCCTGGCCGCCCAGCTGGCCGCGATGACAATGGGCGGGCGAGTCTTCTTCTGCAACAGCGGTGCCGAGGCCAACGAAGGGCTGATCAAGTTCGCGCGGCGCTGGGGGCATGAACGCGGACGTTACGAGATCATCGCCATGCAGGACTCGTTCCACGGCCGCACCCTGGCCACGCTGGCCGCCACCGGCCGCGACAAGTACCGCAAGGGCTTCCAGCCCGACCTGGCCGGCTTCACACACGTGCCCTTCAACTCGCTGGAAGCCGCCGCCGCCGCCGTGAATGAACGGACGGCCGCCATCCTGCTCGAACCCATCCAGGGCGAGGGCGGCGTCATCCCCGCCGACCCCGCCTACCTGGCCGGCATCCGGCGGCTTTGCGACGAGCGGGGCATCCTCCTGCTCTTCGACGAAGTGCAGTGCGGCATGGGGCGGACCGGCAGCCTGTTCGCCTACCAGCACTACGGTGTCGAGCCGGACGGCTTCTCCATGGCCAAGGCCCTCGGCAACGGCTTCCCGATCGGCGCCATCCAAGTCAGGCAGGCCCACAAGGACGCGCTGCCGGCCGGCACCCACGCCAGCACCTTCGGCGGCAACCCCCTGGCCTGCGCCGCCGCCCTCGCCGTGCTGGAGACCTTCGGCCGCGAGGACGTCCTCGGCAACTGCCGGCGGATGGCGGCGCGGCTCTGGCAGAGACTGCACGCCCTCAAGGCCGCCCACCCGGCAATCACCGAGATCCGCGGCGTCGGCCTGATGATCGGCATCGTCGTCAACCGCCCGGTCAAGGAGCTGAAGGCCGCGGCCCAAGCCCGGCGCCTCCTCATCCTCACCGCCGGCGAGAACGTGCTGCGGCTACTGCCGCCGCTGACCATTGACGAGGCCGGCATTGATGAGGCGGCCGACATCCTGGCCGACGTCTTCGCCCACGCATGAAGCTGAGCGCGTTCGACTACGAGCTGCCGCCGGAACTCATCGCCCAGCACCCGGCCGCCGAACGCCCCGACTCACGCCTGCTGGTGTTTGACCGCGACAGCGGCGGCTGCGAGCTGCGCACGTTCCGCGACCTGCCGGCCTTCGTGCGGCCGGGCGACTGCCTGGTGCTCAACGACACCCGCGTCATCCCGGCCCGGCTCCTCGGCCGGCGCCTGCCCGGCGGCGGCCGGGTCGAAGCCCTGCTCATCGAGGAGACCGCCCCCGGGGAATGGGACAGCCTGCTGCGGCCCGGAGCCCGGATGCGCCCCGGCAGCCGCCTCCGGTTCGGCGACGGTGCCGACGAGCAGGCCGAGGTGCTTGGCCGCCACGGCGAAGGCGTGTTCCGCCTGCGCTTCGCCACGCCGCGCGTCCTCGAACTGCTCGACCGCCGGGGCCGGGTGCCCCTGCCGCCCTACATCACGCGCGACCCGTCGGCCGACGACGCCGAGCGCTACCAGACCGTCTACGCCAGCGTCCCCGGCGCCGTCGCCGCGCCGACCGCCGGGTTGCACTTCACGCCCGAGATGCTGAACGCGGTACGGCGGCGCGGTGTGGGCGTGGCGGCCGTCACCCTGCACGTCGGGCCCGGCACGTTCCAGCCAGTCAAGACCGAGGACATCGAGCGGCACCGCATGCACGAGGAGCGCTTCGAGCTGCCGGCGGCGACCGCCCGCGCCGTCAACGCCGCCCGTTGCGCCGGGGGGCGTGTCATCGCGGTCGGCACCACCGCGGTGCGGGTTCTGGAGAGCTGCTGGGACGCGGCGTCCGGCCAGGTCGTTGGCCGTAGCGGCCGCACCCGGCTGTTCCTCCATCCGCCGCAACGCCCGTGCGCCGTTGATGGCCTGCTCACCAACTTCCACCTGCCGCGCTCGACGTTGCTGATGCTGGTATGCACCTTCGGGTCGGTCGAGAGCGTGCTCGCCGCCTACCGCCTGGCCGTGCGCGAACGCCTCCGCTTCTTCAGTTACGGCGACTGCATGCTGCTGCTCCCCGGCCCTGCGGCGGCGCCGCCCTGACCGACAGGCCATTTCCTGCCGGCCAACTGGTAAACGCCCGGCCGGAGGCTATGCTATGCATACCAATCGCACGTACCGCCTGAATTTAGCGGGGTGCGGGGCGAGAGACAGGAGCGCCGACCATGTCGCGCCGGACGTTGTCCTCCACGTGGAGCAGTTTCGAGCGCCTGGTTCGCCAGCACGGGAAGAGCACTGGCAAGAGCGACGCCAAGGGCACCGGCAAGGCCGCCGGCGGCAAGCTCGAGGCCATTGACGAGCTGATCCGCAAGAGCAACGCCTCGCGCATCGGCGAGGCGCTGGCCACGCTCTTTGTCCACCCCTACGGGATGCCGGAGGTGACCGTCCAGTTCGCCGAGAGCGTCAAGGGCAAGTTCCCCGACTGGGACACCACCTACGACGAGACCAAGGGGGTCGTCTGGGTCAACGTCATCGGGGTGTTCCGCTTCCTCGACGAATGCGCGACCGCGGTCGAGACGCTCAAGACCCCCGAGGCACGCAAATCGTTCCAGGACTACCGCTACCAGGCCTACCTTGCCCAGCTCGGCAAGCTGCCGTCCCGGGACGTGCTGTTCCTCCTGGTTCTCCGGCAGGTGGCGGCCGCCCAGCACATCACCGACGTGGAGAAGAAGGGCGGGGAGATCGAGGTCGCAAAGGGCGAGGTCTACCTGCAGTTGCTGTGGGCCTTCAAGGAACTCGAAGCCTTCTTCCGGCGAACCAGCGGCGTGGATCTGCGCTCCGAGTACGGCATCCTCTGGCTGGAGTCCGACTGGTACGTCGGCAAGTAGCGGCCCCCGGCCGACGCCGGTTCGTCGTTCTGATCTGTTCGTGGGTGGGAGGCCGTTCGTGGTTGGGAGGCCGTTCGCGGTTGGGGGGTATTCTCTGCTATCTGCTATCTGCTATCTGATACCTGTTATCTTCCATCTTCTGTCCTTTGCCCGCCGTCCCCCCTTGCCTTCCGCCCCGCTCCGGCCACCGAAAACACAAAGCCCCCCTTGTTCGAGCCGACCCTCGGCGTCTGCCCCGGCCCGACCTCCCCGGCGATCAGCATCCGCGAGATCGGATTCTCGAGCATCCGCGAGATGACCCGCTTCAGCGGCCGCGCCCCGTACACCGGATCGTAACCCATCTCCGCCAGTTCCCGCTTTGCGGACTCCGCAACTTCCAGCTCGATGTCCTGTGCCCGCAGCCGTTGCGCGAAGCGCCCGAGCTGCAGGTCGACGATGCGCCGCAGGTGTTCCTTGGTCAGCGCATGGAAGACCACAATCTCGTCGACGCGGTTGAGGAACTCCGGCCGGAAGTGGTTGCGCAGCTGCCCGACCACCGTCGCCTTCATCTTCTCAAAGTCCTGGCCCTGCCGTTCGACGATGAGCTGGCTGCCGAGGTTCGAGGTCATGACGATGACCGTGTTGCGGAAGTCGACCGTGCGGCCGTGCGAGTCGGTCAGCCGGCCGTCATCGAGGATCTGCAGCAGGACGTTGAACACGTCGGGGTGCGCCTTCTCGATTTCGTCGAACAGCACGACGCTGTAGGGGCGCCGGCGCACCGCTTCGGTCAGCTGCCCGGCGTCATCGTACCCGATGTATCCGGGCGGGGCGCCGATCAGCCGCGCCACCGTGTGTTTCTCCATATACTCCGACATATCGAGGCGCACCATGGCGCGCTCGTCGTCGAACAGTGCCAGCGCCAGCGTGCGCACCAGCTCGGTCTTG
>MVZH01000264.1 GCA_002068325.1 Lentisphaerae bacterium ADurb.BinA184
TGCGAACTTCGCAGGGTCAACGGTGTAGTGCACCAGCTCCGGCCCCCAGTCCCGGAAGCCGTAGTCGCGCAACACGATACGCCCATCGGCAGGCACGGCCTGAGGCGCCGCCGCGGCCGCGCCCCACCCTCCGCCCCCCACAAGTGCAGCCGCCCACGCCAGCAACACGGTCTTCTTCATCATGATGTCCTTTGCGCCTTCGCGTCGTCGCGGTGAGTCCATGGATTCCAACGCCTCAGGCCTGTTCTTCACGCGCCGCCCGTGTCGGCGTCCGGCAGGAAGCCGCCCTCTTCGACCAGCCGACGGCAGAGGCGGCGGGTATCAACGGCGTGCACGTCGCCGTCGCCGCGCACGGCCAGGGCCGCGGCCAGGCCGGCCGCCTCGCCCATGGCCAGACAGATGGGCATGATCCGCACCGCCCCCTGCACCGGACGTTCGCAGGAGATGCAGCGTCCGGCGACGAGCAGATTGCGAATCCCGCGCGGGGTCAGGCAACGGTACGGGATGCCGTGGGTCTCGCCGGGCTTCAGCGGCGCGTAGCGCGCGGTGTCGTTGCGGGTCCTGCCGTCCAGTTCGTCGGCGTGTTCCGCCTTGCTGGGATGGATGTCAATGCAGTAGGCGTTGCGGCAGATCTCGTCGGGGAAGCCGCGGCGGGCGTAGTAGTCGTCAACGGTCAGGACGTAGTCGCCGATGATGCGCCGGCTTTCGCGCACGCCGAGGGCGGCGGCGGTGGCGACGAGATGGGAGTTGGCGAAGGCGCGCGGGTGGAACTCGGCCAGCGCGTCGCGGAACGCCTTGGCGGTGCGGCGGCCTTGGAGCAGGGCGCGCGAGACGCTGCGCGGGTCCGCGCTGTCCACATCCCACTGATGCCCGGCGTTGCAGCCGATCAGGCCGGGGCCGACCACGACGGGAACCAGGAAGCGGTCCGGGATGTCGGCGGTGTAGCGGCCCGAGCCGACGATCTGTTCGACCACCGTTGGCCACAGCGGCGGGCCGTGCTGGTAGGCGTACGGATCCACGTTGCCCAAGGTGAAGCAGAGCGTCGTCGGCATCAGCTCGCCGGTCCGTGGGTCGCCCCTGTGAGCCTCGGCACCGGCCCAGGCGGCCAGATCGCCGTCGCCGGTGCAGTCGATGTAGACGCCGGCGCGGAATGCCTGCAGCCCGGCCTTGCCGGCCACCAGCAGTGCGGCGACGCCGCCGGCACCGTCCGTCTCGACCCCGGCCACGAAGGTGTTGAAACGGATCTCGGCGCCGTGCCGGGTGACCAGCTCGTCGTAGACCCGCTTGAGCAGCTCGGTGTCGATCGGCTGGCAGTCACCCTTCGGCGCGTGCGGGATGCCGGCCCGGCAGGCCTCGAAGACGCGTTCGCCGAGTCCGCGGATGATCATGCGGTTCCAGTCGGTGAAGGACATCCACTGGTTCAGCAGCCCGGAGGTGCCCATGCCGCCGAGGCAGCCGGTCTGTTCGAACAGCAGCGTTCGCGCGCCCTCGCGGGCGGCGGCCGCCGCGGCCGTGCAGCCGGCCGGGCCGCCACCGGCCACGATCACGTCCCATGAGTCGTCCAGCGGCAACGAACGCGCGGACAGGGCAAACGTCTTCATCGGATTCATGCAGAATCCTGGCCTTCGGGTTTGAGCGCCGACAGATGCCGGGTACCATAGCCTGCCTTGCCCGGAACGTCGCGGCCCGCGCCAGCCCTGTCGGCCCGTCAATGCGGTCATCAGGGTCGCCCGCCCGCGGCGGCGGAAGTTGCGTCGGGGCCGGGTTCCTGTATGGTGTCTGCGCGCCGGGCGGGAGACTGTGCATTGCCTGCCGCGCAACTCGGGAACCCGCCCTGCAGGAGTCGCCACCGCCCATGAGCAGTCCCGTTGCCGCCCAGGCGCTTCCGGTCAACGCCATCTCCCACGGCTGGATCCGGCCGGTGCGCCACCCGGATCTCGGCGTCGAAGTCAACGGCCAGAGTGTGGTGCGTTACCTGCGCTTTGGCCGCGAGGTCCGCATCGCCCGGCTGGAGCTAAAGCCGCTGGTGGCCGGCCGCTGGGTGCCCGCGGTGCCGACCCACCCGGCCCACGTGACGGTGTCCCGCCTGGATGCCGCCGGCCGCTGGCAGGTGCTCAGGGACGTCGAACTGCCGCCCGACCCCCGCATCGGCGGCGAAGGGCTGCACCAGGGCATGAGCGTGCAGCAGATGGAGGAACGCCTGCGCCAGGGGCTGGCGGTCACCCACACGATCGATCTCGGCGGCATGACCACCGACCTGCTCCGCGTCGAGTGCGACCGCGAACACCCGGTGTGGCCCAATCACGGCGAGTGCAACGGCACGCCGTTCAACGTCCCGTTCGGCGCGCTCGATACGCTGGCGGCCTTCGGCGAGGCGCCGCCCGGCGACACGCCGCTGCCGGAGTACTTGCCGCCGCTCAAAGCCGGCACCGTCGCCGCCACCGCCCCCGCCGGCATGACGGTCGAGGCGCAACCGTGGCTGGTGCTGTTCCGCGGCCCGACATTCTCGGTCGGATTCTCCCTGATCCGGCCCGAGATCCTGCACCTGGGCTGGGACGGCACCGGGAGCGGACGCGCCGGCGAGAACCGCGTCTACCGCGCCCGCAGCGCCGGACTCTACACCGGCCTCAGCGGCCCGCTCGTGCGCACCGCCCGCGCCGACTTCGGCGCCAACCTGTGGACCGGCCGCGTCGAAGTCCAAGGCAACCAGGTTCGCTACCGCGCCCTCACCTGCGGGCTGGGAGTGACGCTCGATGCGACGTTCACCGTCACCCCCGAAGGCTTGCACCTGGCCCTGACCCAGGAGGCGGCCCGCGCCGTCCCCGTGATCGAGGCGGAGGCCTGGCGCCTCCTCTGGAACTGCGCCGCCGCCATGACCGCCGCCGCCGCGTTGCCGACCCTGCGCCCCGGACGCAACGGCGAGGTCGAACTGCCCATGCTCTGGGCGGGGGACGGCAACGGCTGCCTGCGCTGCGAGAAGCTCGGCGGCGAGGCCTGGCTGCAGATGGAAAGCTACCGCCAGCAGAATGCCGTCGCCGGCGGCCTCGTCCCCGGCGCGCGCCCGCTGCCGACGCACAGCCAGAGTGTGCCCGCCGGCACCCTGACCTCGGAATGGCAGCTCTCGGTCACGGCTTTCGAACCGCAGGGCGCGGCCCGCCACGCGCCGCGACTGCCGGCGGCGCTGCGGCAGCACTGGGGGTCGGTCTACTCCTGCTTCCGGCCGGAACTGGGAGGCTTCTCGAACAACGCCGTGTCGGTCAACTGCCATGTCAACCAGCACTGCCCGATGGAGACGGTCGCGTTCACCCAAACTCCGGAACGCGGGCCGGATCCGCTGACGCTCTACCGCTTCACACTCGAACGCGCCCTGCTCGGCGGCGGCGGCTATGGCTTCTGGCGCAATCTCTACCTGGACGCCGATCCGATCCTCGTCGCCGGCGCCGGACGATGCCACCAGGCAGAACCGGACATCGCCTGGCTGCGCCGTATCGAACCCGGCCTCGCCCAGGCCGCCACCCGCATCCTCGATACCCTCGGCCCGGACGGGCTGGTGGTCTGCTGCGACCTCTCGGGGAACAGCGGCTCGTACCGCTGGAGCTCCAACGCCATGGACGTGGTCGGATTCGGGCACGTGGACGCCTATGTGAACGCCTGGAGCTACCGTGCCCTCCGCAACGCCGCGCCCCTGCTCGCCGCCCTCGGGCAGGCCGCCCTTGCCGCGCGTTGTACCGCCGCCGCTGAGAACCTGCGTCAGGCGTACCCGCGGCATCTTCTGAATCCCGCCACCGGCTGGGTGGCCGGCTGGCGCAGCCGCGACGGTCAGCTCCACGACGCCGCCTACCTTTGGGTCAACGGCGTCGCCTGCGCCTATGGGCTGCTGCCCGCGGAGGCGGCGGCCGAGGCCCTGCGACGGCTCGAACGGCTGCGCCGCGAGGCCGGCGCCGGGCACGCCCACTTCGGCTTGCCATTCAATCTGCGCCCGATCCCCCCCGGCGACCACATGCTGCCCCAGTTGTTCGGCCGTTTCACTCCCACCTTCGAAAACTACACCGACGGTGCCATGGCGGCCTGCTTTGCCATGTACTACCTGCGCGCCCTCGACCGTTATGGCCTGCACGAAGAGGCGGCCGCCATCGTCGCCGACCTCGAAGCCGGCTACGAGCGCGGCCACTTCAACGGCGGGGTCGGAAGTGGGGTCGAGTTCTACCGCTGGGACGGCGTGCCGACGGGCTACGAAGGCAGCTTCGTCGCCAACTGGGTCCCCCTCTACGCCATCGCCATCCACCGGGGGCTGTTCACTCCCACCGACCCCGAGTGGTGGCCGGCCTGAGGCGGGTCGCGCCGGCGCCTCCGCCGCTCACTGCGTCAGCGCATAGACGAGGATGTTGACGCCGAGGCGGGTGAAGTAGGTGTGCGCGTAGTCGCTGATTTCGCGGCTCTGGTAGTAGCGGAAGACGCGCCAGCGGCCCTCCGGCTCCTGCACCCAGGCGGGCAGGGCCTGCTCCTGGCAGTAGATGATGTCCTTGCGGCCGTCCTCGCGGATGGTGTCGAAACGCCGCCCCGAGTACGAGGCCGTCGGCAGGCGCTCCGACAGCCCCTCTCCGCCTTCGAGGATGCGGAAGGCAATGCTGCCCATCCAGTTGCCCACCGGGTCGCGGCCCCAACCCATCGAAATGATCGGCGTGGCGATGACCGCCGGCCGGCCGGCCACCTCGATCGCCACCACCGAGTAGGTTCCCTCGGGCCACTTCTCGTTGACCACGTAGTCGCGGACGCTGTCGGGCAGGATCGCGGGGTCCGGCAGGCCGCGGAAGAAGCTGCGGAAGATGTCGTGGGAGCGTTTGAGCGGCTGGAATGTGCGGTCGGGGAAGACGGCGCGGAAGGCGTCCTTGATCTCGGGGCAGGCGTCCCATTCGCCGAAACTGTGCTGCTGGCCGAAGCGGTCGTCCTCGCGCAGGAACTCGGCGCTGATGCCGGCATCGATGAAAAGGAACCCGCCGCGTTCGAGGTACTGGCGCAGGTTCTGCTGCTCCAGCGGCGTGAAGGCCCAGTCCGGACGGTCAATGAAGTTGGCGTAGACGAAGGGATGCCGGAAGAGGGCCGGATCCTCGAACGACGCCAGGATGGTCGGCTGCTCGATCACCGGCAGGGTGGTCAGGCGGGCGGCCTCGGCCAGCAGCGACGGCAGCGCGTTGGGCGAGGCGCGGTGGATGGCGGTGCCGGCCACGAGCTGGGCCACGCGAACCTTGTTGGGCCGAAGGGGTTCCGGCAACGGTGCGGGGGCCGGCGCGGCGGACGGGTCGGCGGATGGAGCGGCGGACGGGTCGGCGGGCGCGGGTGCTTCCGCGGCCGAATTGAGGACTCCGCAAACCAGGGCAACGAGCCCGGTCAGGACGATCAGCAAAGCCTTGCGCATCGGCAACTCTCCAGTGT
>MVZH01000265.1 GCA_002068325.1 Lentisphaerae bacterium ADurb.BinA184
CCGGCAGCCGCCGCACGCGCGGCACACGCGCGCCTTGGGCCAGGGGCATCAGAACCCAGACCAGGCAGTCGGAGGCGGCGCGCCGGCCATACACAAAGCCGGGATACTGCTCGGGCTGCAGGCGTCGTTCCCTGATGTAGGCGGCGAGGCCGTCGGGGGTGACCTGCGTGGCGGTGACTGCATCGCCTTCGGGCGGCAGCACGGCAAGGCGCGCGCCGTCCGCGCCTTCGAGGAGGATGGTGGTGCCGTCGAGGCCGCCGGGGACGCAGCCGTGGAACCAGGCGCGGTAGTCGTTCTCGGGGACGGACTCCAGCCAGTCCATGACCACCCAGTAGGCGGGGGCGCCCTTGACGAAGAAGACCTTGCGCGCGTGGAGCGTCTCGTGCTGTCCGTAGCGGTAGTAGCCCTCGTGGACGCCGTGGAAGAAGTCGTGCGTGGGTTCGGCGATCCAGCGGCGGACCGCGGGGATGACGAGTGCTCCCCAGCGCCATTCGTTGAGGATGGGGGCCTGCTCCATGCCCTCGATTGCCAGGCAGTTGTGGGCCTCGGTCTTCTGGTCGTACTGGCGTCCGGGGCTGGTGCCGTAGGGGGCGCAGCCCATTTCCCCGAGGAAGCGGGTGCCGCCGGCGTGCACATCGAGTGCGAAGACGTCGTTGTGGCCGTGGCTGGTGACGATGGGGCCGCGGTCGGCGGCGGCGATGGCGCAGTAGGCGGCCTCGGGGCGGTCGGAGTTGCGCAGGGCGGCGTAGCCGGTCTGTCCGAAGAGCACGGAGGTCAGGTTGGGGTTGCGGGCGCGGGTGGCGGCGTAGGCGGCGGCGCCTTCGAGTCCGACGGCCCAGAAGGCGGCCTCGGGGAGCACGCCCGGTGTCTCGGCCTTGGCGTCCGGCCGCTGGGTACGGCAACGTTCGGCGTACCACTTGCATTCACCGTCGCCGGTGAGGGCGGCGGCGACCGCGGCCAAGGTGGTCAGTCCGCCGGGGGAATGGCCGGAATCGCCATACGAGGGGATGCCGCCGGCCGGGGTCATGAGCCCGAGCAGGAACTTGCTGGCGCGCAAGAGGCGGTCGGCGAATCCGGGCGACATCGGCCAGCCGTTGCGGTGTGCGATCAGGTACTGGTCCCACAGGCTGAGCATCGAGCCGGCCTGGTAGCCGAGGGTGGTTTCGCGGGCGCCGCCGTCGGACTTGAGGTGTCCGCGCACGTGTTCTTCGATCACGCTCCAGCCGGTCTTTACGTAGAATTCGGCCCGCGCAAACTCGGGGAAGAGCAGTCCCAGGAACGGCAGCACGTGCATGCCGTGCAGGTACCAGTTGTGGCCCTCGGGGCCGAGCATGAGCTGTTGCCAGTGCGAGGTATGGGTGTCCCAGGCGTCGGCGGTGATGGCGCGCAGATGGTCGAGGAAGGCGATGCGGCCGGCGGGGGTGAAGCCGGGGCAGTCCTGGAGGAGGAAGAAGGCATCCAGTTCGATGGCGCCTTGGGCGCCGTTGAACGAGTCCCAGTTGAACATCTGCCCGGTGGGGACGGCGAGGTAGAAGCGCTCGAAGGCGGCGCCGTAGCGGGGGGCGTCGGTGGCCAACCAGGCGCGCCCCAGTTGGGCGATGCCGGCCAGGGCGCGTTCGCCTTGGGCCTTCTGGATGGAGAGGTCGGCGAGGCGGTCGGCGGCGGCGGTGTTGAAGGGGCGCCAGGCCGCGTAGTGTTCGCGCAGGAAGGCGAGGACGCGGGCCTTCTCCGTGTACTCGAACCGGAAGCGCGGGCGCGGCGGCCGGGCGAGGTGGGAGACGAAGGCTTCGGCCGGGTTGGCGGCGTCGCGGACTTCGGCCATCTCGGGCCGGGTGAGATCCACCGCGGCCATCAGGGCTTGGGACTTGGCGTGGACGTCACTCATGATCTTTCCTTCCCTGCGGATTCCGGGCGGCGGGGCGGTTGTGGGACTGGGCAGACGAGGCGCGGGTCGCGCCGGGCGGCGTCCAGCGCGGCTAGGGCGCTGCGTTCCTTGTCCTTGATTTCGAGCATGACGTCGAAGTCGTGTGGCCGGGAGGCCTGGAGGAAGCGCTGGAAGTCGGCGCGGTCGAGGTGTTCGGCGTGCATGCCGGGGCGGGCGCCGGGTTTCTGCGAGCTGTAGTCGAGCATGGGGAGGCCGTCGGCGGGGCGCCAGGTGGGGGCGACCTGCGCCAGCGCGGCGCCCACCGTCGTGCCGTCGCCGAGGATGGCATGATGGAAAACGTCGAAGAGGACGGGGACGCCGGTGGCGGCGTGGATGCGCAGGCAGTCGGCGAGCGGGTAGCAGCGCTCGTCGTTCTCGATGACTAGGCGGCGGCGGACGCGCTCGTCGATGCGGGCGTAGCGCTCGATGAAGCGGCCGATGGCGGCGTCGCGCTCGCCGTACACCCCGCCGACGTGGATCTGGATCTTGGCGTCCAGCCCCAGGCCTAGGCCGTCGAGGAGGTCGGCGTGGTAGCGCAGTTCGGCGTGGCTGCGCGCGAAGATGCCGGCGTCCGGCGAGTTGATGAGCGTGAACTGGTCCGGGTGCATGGAGATGCGCAGCCGGTGCCGGCGGATCAACCTGCCGAGGCGGCGCAGAGGCGCCTGGAAGTGCGCCTGCCAGTCGAAGGCGCAGACCGGATGCGAGGCGAACGGCACCACGTCCGAGGAGACGCGCAGGAAGCCGATGCCGTGCCCGATGTTGTAGCGAAGCATCCTCTCCAGGCAGGCCAGGTTGTTGCCGACGACCTCGACCAGCCGCCCCTCGGAGTAGGACTTCAGCCGGAAGGTGCGGTCGCCCTGGCAGTCCAGGCTGCGGTTGATGCACGGGTAGCCGATGCGCATGCCGGCTCTCTAGGGTGGGACGGTCTGTCGCCGCGAAGGCGCGAGGACGCCAGGCTTCGTTCTCGTCAGTCCTGTGCCAGATGACCAGAGTCTATGTACCAATCGTCTCGAAACAGTCCAGACCTTCTCCCCTGGAGCCGGCGGACTCCGCCGGTACGTCTTCAAGTTCAGACAATTATGAGACGATCAGTAGGTTGGCGGGTCGCACCGGCGCCCCCTTCGCGCCTTGGCGTCTTGGCGGTGCAATCCTGGAATCCGGGCCGGGTCAGAGCATGACGCGTCGCCCGCTGTCGGACGACTCGTAGCAGGCCAGCACCAGGCGCAGCACGTCGCGGCCTTCCTCGGCGGTGGCGATGGGCGGGCGGCGCCCATGCAGGAACTCGGCCAGGGCCGGGGCCAGGTTGCCAATGCGCTCGCCGTGGACCTTGACCTCCGGGCGGCGGCTCTCCTCCCACTTGCCGGTCTCGGCCAGGTACCACTTCAGCTGCGGCGCCCCCGGCGGCCGCACGCTGTTGCTCGGCCCGTCGCCGTAGTTGCCGATGATCACGCCCTTCTCGGCGGCGATTTCGAGGGTGTTCTCGCCGGCCGGCGTGACAAAGCAGCACGAGACTTCGGCGAACGCCCCGTCCGCGTAGCGAAAGAGCGCGATCCCGGTGTCGTTGGGCACCTTGGGGTTGACCAGGGTCCCGAGTTCGGCGGTGACGGACACCGGCATGCCCAGAAGCCAGTAGATGAAATCAATCGGGTGGCTGGCGTCGTCGGCAAACATGTCCCGGTTCAACGCCGGGTTGACATGCCAGGTCTTGTCGAAGTCCTTCCACATGTGGGTGTTGAGGCAGTGGCGTCGGCGCACCATGCAGAGCCGCCCGAACCGTCCGCCGGCCAGCAACGCCTTGGCCTCGATGTTGTGGGCGTCGGTGCGCATCTGCCAGGCCAGTGTGAACGGGACGCCGGCGCGCCGCACGGCGGCGACCATGCGGTCGGCCTCGGCCAGGGTCAGGCAGAGCGGCTTCTGCACGATGGTGGCCTTGCCGGCCGCGGCGGCCTGCTCGGCCAGGTCGGCGTGGCGCGAGGTCTCCGCCGCGATCACCACGGCCCCGAGATCAGGCCGCGCCAGCAGTTCGGCCGGGGTCGTACAGAAATCGAGGCTGTACTTGGCGGCGGCCTCGCGGCCGCGGGCCGGGTCGTGGTCCCAACCGGCGGCCACATGCACGCCGAGGGCCGGCTCCGCCTGCCAGCGGGCGCAGTAGGCGTGGACGTGTCCGTGGGCGAAACCGAGGATGCCGACGCCGATGGGCTTCATCTTGCGTCACCTCGCCCCGAGCGCCTTGAGGCAGGCGTTCATGTAGCCGTAGCTCTCGGCGGCAATCACCGCCCGTTGCCCGAGTTCGTAGTTGCCGGCGCCGATGACTTCGAGGCAGACCGGCCCGTCGTATCCGCCGTCCACCATGGCCTGGAAGTAGCCGCGCAGGTTGATGTCGCCGCGGCCGCAGGCCTGGTCGCGCGGCTCACCGGGCCCGGGGCCGCGCCCCTTGCAGTCGCGGATGTGGATGTGACGGACCCGGCTGAGCACGGCCGGCAGCGCCTTCTCGGGATACTCGCCGGCCCGGTAGACGTGGCTGGGATCCATGTCCACACCGAAACCCGGCGAGCGGATGCGATCCATGGCGCGCAACGTGGTCGGCGTGTTGTAGATGGAGCCGCCGACGTGCGCCTTGCAGCACAGCGTGACCCCATGCGCGGCCGCCTTCTCCGCCAGGCGCGCGATCTGATCGGTCTGACGGATGAAGTCCTCTTCGACATCCGACTTGCCGCCCGGGCCGACGTTGACGACCGGGACGCCCAGCGCCGCCGCCGCCTCGAAGGCCGGGAACAGCCGCGCCTCGTCCAGCGAGGCCACCTCCATGCTCAGCAGCGCCAGCTTGTGCTGCGCGGAGAGCTCGCGGATCTGCGGCGCCTGCTCACGCCAGCGCTCCAAGTCGAGGTGTTCGCACATGCCCTTGATGGCCGACAGCTCGACCCCGTCGTAGCCGGCCCAGGCCAAGGTCTTCATCGCCGTGGCCAGGTCGTGACCCTGGAACAACACCGAGTTCACACCGAGCTTGATCATGGTCCGTGTTCTCCGATGGACGTTTCCGCACCCTTCACCACGTAGCCTCGAAGGGGCAATCGGTTGCCATCCTCTGAGTCTTCGAGCCTTCGCGGTTGACGGCTCGGCCAGCTGAGGCCACGCTGCGCCGGCACAAGCCTCTGCCCGATCGCGCCGCTCAGATTCGTTCCACCCGCGGGTCGCCGTGGATCGCGGGCAGGGGAGTGGGCCGGACGAGGGCGCCGCCGTTCTCGTAGGAATCAATGACCGCCTGGATGTATTCGAGGGTGGCGAGGGCGTCGCGGCCGGACGAGCGGAGGTGTTCGCGGGGCACGCCGTTGGTGACGTCTTCGAGGAAGGCGTGGATGCGGCGCGGGAAGGTGGCG
>MVZH01000266.1 GCA_002068325.1 Lentisphaerae bacterium ADurb.BinA184
CGCTGCGGCGCGGCAGCACCTGGAGATCCTGCGCCGGGAACGATTCGAGGCGGCGGCCAACCTGGCGCTGACCGGGAGCACCGCCCGTTTCGATGCCGTGGCCCGGCTGGTCAGCGCCCGTCCCGCCGTGCGTCCTGCGGCCCGGTCCCGGAACGGCCACCGCCGGGCGGAGACCCTGGAGTCCATTTTCGGCCTGAACCCGTCCCACGCGGCCTTTGCCCATCGTGCCGTCGCCCGCCGCCTGACCGGGGACGGCTTCGGGAATCCGGTCGTCGATGCGCTCGGCAGTCAGTTGGTCTGCTGCTGGAAACTGGAAGAGGACACGGGCAGGCGGATCGACGCGATTACCGGCGAGAACCTGACGCCACACCAGACGCCGATCCGTGCTCCGGGCGTGGATGGCCAGGCCTGTCGCTTCTCGAATGCACAGGCGAACGGCCTCTATCGCGACCTGGCCGACCTCGGTGCCCTGGGCTGCCACGGTCCGGCCGTCGAACTCACCGTTTCGACCTGGTTCTACGCCGACTCGGTCGGCTATCGCAGTATCGCCGGATTCATCGACGAGATGGGCGGCATGGGGCCATGGTCCCTGACGCTCGGCTACCAGAACCGCGTCTACCTGAACATCAGCACCTACAACTGGAACGACAACGCCTGGGTCCAGACCGACGGACTAAACGCCGGGCAGTGGTACAACCTCGTCTTCACCTTCTCCAACACCGGCCACCTGCGTCTCTACCTCAACGGCAGCCTGGTGGCGACGAACGACACCTACAGCGGCACCGGCGGCCTCGCCCAGTCGTATTCGCCGTTCACCCTCGGCTGCGGTCAGGTTTACGATTACGAGCACGACACCACCGGTTACGGCAACTCCTGGGATGGCCTGATCGACGAGACCTGTGTCTGGAATGCCGTGCCCGCCAATCCCGACGCCTTTGCGGCGGCCCTCTGGAATGGCGGCCAGGGCATGTTCTACCGGATCGACACGACGCGCCGGGCCATCTTCGGGATGGCCGTGGCGGCGCGGCAGACCACGGACATGCCGCGCCGGGAGCGCTTTCAGGCTCTGATGGAACAGACTATGACCGGGACGGCTGTCCGTCTCGATGCCGTTGCACAGCTGATCAGAGGTTCCCTGGCGGCGAGAACAACGGCCAGGGCAATCGCCCGACACAACCGTGTGGACGTGTTCAGGAGCATCTCCGGGCTGAATCTGAACCCGGTGCGGACGGCTGTTGCCCACCGGGCCGTCGTGCGCCGGATTGCGCTGGCCGCCGCTGCGACGGACGCACGCGCCGCAGCGCGGCAATCCACCCTCGCCATCGGCGGCGGCCGCCTCGTCGCGCTGGCGGAAACCGTCCTGACCGGCATCGCCTCCCGGTTCGATGCCGTTGCCTACCGCAACTACCAGGTGACCGGGCTGCGTCCCGCCGCGAGAATGCCGACGCTCGCCCGCACGCCGGTCGGTTTCGACTTCGGCTTCGGCTTCGATCCCACCCGCGCCGCCGTCGCGGTGCGTTCTGCCGCCCGGGAGATTTCCGGCACCGGTTTCGGCAATCCCATCCTGGACGCGCTGATGGATCGCCTGGTCTGCTGCTGGAAGCTCGAGGAACACACGGGCGAACGGATCGATGCGATCTCGGGCGAACACCTGACACCCCACAACGAGCCCGCCAACTCCCCCGGCAAGGACGGTCGGGCGAACCGTTTCTCGAATGCCCAGGCCAACGGCCTCTACCGAGACCTGGCCGACTTGGGTGCCCTGGGCCGTCACGGTCCCGCCGTCGAACTCACCGTTTCGACCTGGCTCCATGCCGACTCGCTCGGCTACCGGAGCGTCCTCGGCTTCATCGACGAGATGGGCGGCATGGGGCCGTGGTCTCTGACGGTCGGCTACCAGAACCGGCTCTACCTGAACGTCAGCACCTACAACTGGAACGACAACGCCTGGGCGCAGAGTGACGGACTGGACGCCGGGCAGTGGTATCATGTCTTCTTCACCTACAACGCCAGCGGCCAGCTCCGCCTGTATCTGAACGGCGCGCTCGTCGCCACCGGCAACACCTACAACGGCTCCGGCGGCCTGGCCCAACCGTACTCGTCGTTCACCCTCGGCTGCGGCAAGGCCTACGATTACGAGCATGACACCTACGGCTACGGCAACTCCTGGGACGGCCTGATCGATGAAACCTGTGTCTGGAACGCCGTCCCGGAGAACCCGGACGGGTTCGCCGCCGCGCTCTGGAACGCCGGACAAGGGACCTTCCTGCACCTCGATCCCCGACAGCGCGCCGTCATCGCGGCGCGAGGCGACTTGCGAGCCGATACGCCCATGGCGACCGGAGCCAGGCTGCTGGCCGACCAGGAACTCGCCCGGGCCGCGACCCTGGTCCGAGCCCTGGCCACTCGTTACACGGTCGAGGCGAACACCGGGGCATGGGCCGACGCCCGCGCCCGGATGGCCGGGGATCACGCGATCCGGTTCGACGCCGAGTACGTCGTCGCGCTGACCCAGATGCTGAGCACCATGCGGGCCGGTGTTCGCCGGGACATGGACGCGGTCACCTGCGCCCGCACATGTCTCGGTCTCGATGCCCGCGCCTGGACCGGCAGCGCCAGCGCCGCCTTCCTCAAGGCGCTGGTCGAGCGCCTGCACGCCGAACATGGGCTCCGCTTCGGAGCCGGAACCAAGGCCACCTTCACCGCCTCCGGCGATCTCTTCGACATCCGCGCCATCAACCGGGTCACCACGGGCGAACACCCCGGCGCGCGGAAGCTCCTGGTCTGGACGATCCCGCACCTGACCAGCGCCAGGGACACCACCGGCAGGCGCACCCCGCTGTGGTTCCTTGCCCGGGCCCGGCAGGACGCCCTCCATCCGGTGCGGCTCACCATGCGCGCACCCCAGGGCATCGCGGTCCCGGCGCGCCACGATGCCTTCATCCCGGCGGGCTGGCGGCTGGTCGCCCGCCACGCGGCAACCGGTGAGGAAGTCGATCTCGGCTTTGTGCCCGCCAACCACGACGGATCGGGCAGCACACTCGTGGACGTGGCGCTGCCGGACGGCGACTGGCAGATCGAGCCCCGTCCCGCCGAGTGGTTCTGGTCCGACTGCCGGGGCCGGGCCGCCACCAGCGTCAGCATCCGGGACGGCCGCATCCTCCACGCCGGGCTGCCCGCCATTCTCAACCTGCGCGGGGAGATCCTCAACCAGCGCCGGATCGTGCGCTGGGAGATCGCGGCCGAGCTGCTGCCGCAGGCTTTCCAGTTCGGCATCTGGACCGGGGCCATGTCGCCGGTCGACACGACGGGCCAGCCGCTGGCCACCGTGCCGTTCGCGGCGGGCCGGGGCAGCTACTTCTACGCCTTCGCCCAGGCCGCGCCCCTCCACCTGGTCGTGGCCGCCCTCGATGCCGGGGCCCGGGGACCCGAAGCCGGAATCTTCCTCGACTGGCGCGCCGCCGCGCCCGCGAGTCCGGCCAACCAGCTCGCCCGCTGAGGCCCGGCCGCATCCCCCTCTCTCCGGCCTGTCGGGAGCGGCCTTGCCGCGCCCTGGAGGGATGCTGGCGCAAGATTCGTAACCTGTTGCTGGAAAACATGATAAATCTTCGAGAATCTCTCGAAAAAGTGTGCCTGGACGCCTTGCTGTGTGCCCGTGTGGAGCGAAGGTGTGACCGTGAACACGAACAGTACCAACCGACTGGCGCAGAACGAGATACAGAACACAAGGAGCCGACAGATGAACCTCCGCGAGATCAGATTCGGAATCGAGATCGAGACCGTCCAACGCAGCCGCCGCGAGGTCGCCTACGCGATCCACTCGGTGGTGGGCGGAACCGTAACCCACAGCGCGAACCCCGCCTGCTACGATCCCTGGGAGGTCGCCGACCTGCGCGGGCGAACCTGGAAGGTGATGGCCGACGCCTCCCTGACCAACGTACCGCGCAACCTGCAGGCCGAGGTCGTCAGCCCGGTCCTCGGGTACGACGACCTCGAACAGCTCCAGGAGGTGGTGCGCGCGATCCGCCGGGCCGGGGCCAAGGTCGACACCACCTGCGGAATTCACATCCACATCGACGCCGCCCCCTTCGACGGGCGCAAGCTCGCCAACCTGGCGAAGCTGGTCTACAAGCAGGAACCCCTGATCCTCCACGCCCTCGGGGTCAGCCAGAGCCGCCAGACCCGCTACACCCGCCCGGTCGAGGACGAGCTGATCCGCCGGATCGAGGCCAGCCGCCCGACCACCACCGACGAACTCAACCGCCTCTGGTACGGGTACCACAACACCAACCCGACCCACTACGACAGCAGCCGCTACCACGGGGTCAACCTGCATAACGTCTGGTTCCGCGGAACGGTCGAGTTCCGCTACTTCGAGAGCACGCTCCACGCCGGCAAGATCAAGGCCTACATCCAGTTCTGCCTGGCCATCGCCGCCAGGGCCCTGAGCGCCCGCGCCGCCTCGAGCAGGAAGCGCACCTTCAGCGCCGCCAGCGCCAAGTACGACTTCCGCTGCTGGCTCCTGCGCCTCGGGCTGATCGGCGACGAGTTCAAGACCGCGCGCCTCCACCTGATGGCCAACATGCCGGGCAGCGCCGCCTGGAAGAATGGACGCCCCGAGACATCCACCGCCGCCGAAGCCACCGCCTGAACCGGAACCCCGGGCCGCCGGGCCCGCACGCCCGGCCGCCCCCAGCAAAAGGACACCGCCATGAGAATCCGCATCCATCCTGAGACGACCGAGGGCAAGCCCATCCCGGGAGACGGGACCGTCCTTGCCGCCGGGACGCCATCCGGTCTGGTCGAGCTGATGCGCCTCGAGACCCCGTTCAGCGCCGAGCTGACGACGGCCGGGTACCGCGACGAGGTGCTCCTGTGCGTCGAGGGCCCCGGGCACCGGCCGCTCCCGGAAGACCCGGCGTCCGCCGACATCGAGTTCCTCACCCGGCTGGCCCAGAACGCCCGCATCGAGTTCCTGCCTGACGGCGTGCTGCCCGAGGAGGCCACGCCAGACCCGACCCCGGAGGTGACCCCATGTGCCGGCAAGTAGGCATCATCCTCGGCCGGAAGCGCCGCCGCTTCCCCGAGCCCGACATCCTGCTGGACATCTTCACCGCGATGCTCCGGCGCTCGGAAGGCGGAGGCCCCCATGCCACCGGGGTCGCCGTCCTGCGCGACGACGGGGCCCACGTGATCGCCAAGCGGCCGCTGCCCGCCGGGCGGTTCATGGACGAGGACGCCTTCTTCGGGGCGCTGGCCAGGTTCGACGACCGGGCGACGGCGATCCTCG
>MVZH01000267.1 GCA_002068325.1 Lentisphaerae bacterium ADurb.BinA184
GGGGCGTCGGGCTTGAGGACCGCCACCTCCTGCGTGGTGAACAGCAGGCTGCCGATGGCGACGGGCTGCCGGAACGCCAGGCGGTAGTGGAAGACGTGCCCCTGCAGGTCGTGGTACTGGATCGCGCCCGCACTCCACCGGTGGTAGTGGGCGCGCGTGTCCTGCATCCCGAGCGCGTTGAGCATCATCTCGGCGTCGAGGGCAAGCGGTTTGCCGTCAGCCAACACGGCGCAGGCCTCGACGTCGAGATCGGCCTCGCGGATGGCCGCGGCAAGCGGGTCGCCGGCGGCCCGGGCCGGCAGCGCGGCCGCGGCCAGGGCCAGCCCGACGGCGACCGCGGGCATCCAGCCAAGGCGGCCGTGTCCAGCCAGGCCCGCAACACAGGCAAGTTTCTTCATCCCGAACCTCACTTTCCGGCAGACGCCGGCGACCCATGTCCATTCCCGCCCGCATGACAGCGGCAGGGCCCGGCCGGCAAACGGCTGGCAAGCACAACCTTGCGTCCGCACGCCGACGACGGACAGTATAGGCACCCGCCCACCAGAGTCAAGACCAGGCGGCCCGTGGCGCGACGGCCTCCGCCTGCCTGCCGCCTGTCTGCGTGTGGGCACGCACAGGCAGGCGCCGTCCGGGGCGTCGATGGTGATCCAGGGGCGTTGGGGCGGCCCATGCTGGCGGCTTGCCGCCGGCTCACCCCGTACGCGTCTGCCGTCCGGCGCGGATCTCGGCCAGCCTCGCGGAGAGGGCGGCGGCGATGTCCGGCCGCTCGGCGGCGAGGTCGCGGATCTGCCCGATGTCCAGGGACAGGTCGTAGAGCTGCGGCGTCGGCGCGTTGCCCAGTTCGGTGTTGGTCGGCCGGTTCACCGCCGGCCCGGGGTGGGGCGGGATGTACGCCCAATCGCCCCGGCGCATGACGGTCTTGCCCTGCGTGCCCTCGACAACCAGCTCCTCGCGCCCCCGGCCTTCACGGCCCAGCAGCACAGCCAGCATGTCGAGGCTGTCCGGCGCCTCACCGGGACAGAGAGCCTGCCCCGTCAGCGCCGCGAGCGAGGCATGGAAATCTACGTGGCTGACAAGGGCGTGCGACGTCCGCCCAGCCTCAATCACCCCGGGCCAGGAGGCGAGGAACGGCACGCGCGTGCCGCCGTCGAACAGGCTGTACTTGCCCCCGCGCAGACGGCCCGCCGGGCGGTGGGCGCCGGCGAGCTCGGCGGCCCGGTCCTGGTAACCGTCGTCAAGCACCGGCCCGTTGTCGCTGGAAAACAGGACTAGGGTCTGACGCCGAAGGCCGAGCCGTTCGAGCGTTTCGAGAACCTGACCGACGCACCAGTCCATCTCGACGATGACATCGCCGCGCGCGCCCAGCCGCGTGGCGCCGGCGAACCGGGGGCCGGGCAGCCGCGGCACGTGCGGCTGGTGGAACGCGTAGTAAAGGAAGAACGGCCGGCCGGCGCTGCCCTCGATGAAGGCCGTCGCCTTCGCGAGGAAATGCTCGGCCATGCGCTCGTCGTCCCACAGGGCCGCCCGCCCCCCGCGCATGTGGCCGATGCGGCTGACCCCGTTGACGATCGTGTCGTCATGGCCGTGGCTGGGACGGACACGGAGCCGCTCCGGGCAACCGCGCCCGGTCGTCTCATCCGGGTAGGCGCCGGCCGGGTCGTAGTTGACTTCGAGGGGGTCCGCCGGATCGAGGCCGACGACCCGCCGGTCTTCGACGTAGACGCAGGGCACCCGGTCGTTGGTGGCGGCCATGATGTGGGCATGGTCGAAGCCGACCTCGTTGGGCCCGGGACGGATTTCGCGGTTCCAGTCGAGGGCGCCGGTGCCGAGTCCGAGGTGCCACTTGCCGGCGATGCCGGTGCGGTACCCGGCCCGCCGCAGGCGTTCGGGAAGAGTCGGGGTTCCGGGGGCGATGATGAGCGGGGCGTCGCCGGCGAGGATGGCGGCGCGCGGGTTGCGCCAGGGATAGGCGCCGGTGAGCAGGCTGTAGCGCGACGGCGTGCAGGTGGCGGCGGTGGCATAGCCCTGCTCGAACCTCAGGCCTTCGGCGGCAAGGCGGTCGAGGTTAGGCGTGGGGATGCCGGCGGCGCCATAGCAGCCGATGTCACCGAACCCCAGGTCGTCCGCGTACATGATGATGAGGTTGGGTCGTGTCACATCGGTGGCCATGGTGAGTAGGTTCCTGAGGGATCGGAGTCCTTAGCCTGAGCGATTCACCTCAAAGGCTGCAAGGCTCAAAGCTTGTTGTCATCGTGCGAATTATGGCACACTGCAGTCGCCTGTGACCCTGCGGGCGAACTGGCCGCGGAGGGACGCCTGACCTGCTGCAATCAACAGAAGAAGAATGCGTTGGAGCCCTTCGAATCGTTGAGCCTTTGAGGTTGATGAATAGACCAGGTTAGTTGCCGGCCGGCACGGCGGGGGCGGGAGACGCGCCCTCTCAGCACCGGCACCGCACGCGCAGGCGGCCGCCCGGCTCGACCGGCAGGCGGTCTCCGGCCCACGGCGCGCCGTTCACCTCGAGCGCGACCGTCCCGCGGCCGGTGTTCTCAATCACGATGTCGTAGTCGCACCCGCGATAGCGCCGGCGCACGCGCACCTCGCGCAGGTCGGCCGGCAGGCAGGGCTTCAGCGCCAGCCCGTCGAGGGTTGGGCGCACCCCGAGCAGGTAGTGCGTGGCCGCGACATACATCCAGCTGGCGGTGCCGGTCAGCCAGCTGATGCCGGCCTCGCCGAAGCGCTCGCTCGGCGGCCCGACAATGGAGGAGACGTAGACGTAGGGTTCGCGGCCGTAGTGGGCGATGCCGGCGCGGTCTGCCGCCACGGCGGGGATCAGCTGCCGGTAGTATTTGAACGCGCGCCCGGCGTTGCCAAGCAGGGCTTCGGCGATGATCGCCCAAGTGTTGGCATGGCAGAAGATGCCGCCGTTCTCGCCGATGCCGGGGTTCGAACCCAGCGGAGGATCCTCGGGCTCGGGGATGCCGGTGAACGGCGGTGCGAGAATGCGGATTCCGCAATCGGTGTCGAGGCGTTCGGCGACGGCATCCATGGCGATGCGGCCGCGTCCCTCGACATCGCCGATCCCGGAGATCACCGCCCACGACTGCGGGTTGACGTAGATCGCGCCCTGGCGGTTGGCGGCGCTGCCCAGGCACTTGCCGTTGCTCAAGAGCAGCCGCCGGTACCAGCCCCCGTCCCAGACCAGGTCCGAGTTGAGGAGGCGGCCGAGTTCCGCGATCACGGCCGCGCACCAGGCGGCGTCGGCGTCGCGCCCGAGCCGTTTTGCGAGGTCCGCAAACAGCCGGCACGAGTAGACCAGCTGCTGGGCGAGCATGACGCTCTCGGCGGCTTCGTCCTGGAAGAGCGCGAGCCCGTCGTTCCAGTCGGCGTGGTAGAGGGTAGGCAGGCCGCGCGGCCCGCGCCGGTCGTAGATGTACTTCAGTCCGAGGAGGATATGCCCGTAGACGGTGGCGTCGCCGCCGTCGCGGAAGGGGATGCGCTCGTCGAGGAGGCCGAGGTTGCCGGTCTCGGCCAACAGGTTGCCCACGGTGTAGATCTGCCAGACCGTGTTGTCGCAGCGCCGCGGCGCATCGCTGGTCGGGATGCTGTTGCCGGGGAAGAACGAGAAGCAGCCCATGCCGTCGCGTTTCTGCTGGGCGAAGACCAGTCGCATGCGGTCGGCGGCGAAGTCGGGGTCGAAGTTGGCGACCGCGTGGGCGTCCTGGGTGGTGTCGCGGTAGCGCAGTCCGTCGGTGCCCATGTGGTCGGTGGAGATGATGCGGGCCAGTTCGAGGGCGACGGCGGCGTTGTACGGGTTCCAGGTGTTGATCATGCGGTCGGCGTCGGCGTCGCCGGTGCTGGCCTGGAGGCTCGACAACCGCTCGTTCCAGAATGTGCGCACGCTGGCGAGGCCGGCGGCGGCGGCCTCCGCGCTGCCGTAGCGTCGCAGGCGGGCCTCGGCCTCGTCCCAGGTGGCGCCGAGGGTGAACACATAGGCGAAGCTGGCGCTCTGCCCTGCGGCCAGTTCCAGTTCGACGCCGAGGGTGCCGCAGGCGTGGCCGCCCAAGGGGAGGTCGCTGTCCGAGAGCCGTCCGTCGCGGGTGAAGGGGCCGGGCCGTTCGAGGGAGCCGGCGGGGCCGATGAAGGCCTCGCGCGAGCACTCCCAGCCAGCGACCTCCGCGGTGCAGCCGAAGAGCATGCGCGGGCAGTGCGGCGCCTCGAAGACGTGGTAGTCGTAGCGGATCGCCCGCAACGCCGGGTCGTAACGCAGCGAGAACTGGTTCTTCAGATAGCACCAGCCGATGGTCTCGCGCAGGAACTCAAGCAGGCCGAACTCGATGTAACTGGCCAGCGCCAGCCGGGCGGGCCGGCGGCGGCGGTTGCGCACCGTGACCTGCCAGAGGAAGGCGTCGTCACCAGGCGGGATGGCGTAGCTGACGGCGACCTCGATCCCGTCCCGGCGTCCGCTGAACGATGTCACGCCCGGCTCGTGGCGGCAGGCGAAACAGTCCAGCTCGGTGCAGGTCGGGGCGAAGTGCGGGTTCCAGGTGCGGCCGGTCTCGCGGTCGTGGACGTAGACGTAGAACCCGGGCCGGTCGCCGGGCGCCGCGGTGTAGTGGTAGCGGGTGATGCGGCGGGTCTGCGGTTCCTGCCACCACAGCAGCCCGCCGGCGTTATGGCTGATGAAGGCGGTCAGCCGCCGGTTGCCGAGGTAGTTGATCCACGGCCGTGGCAGGATGGGTTCGCGGATTTCGCACTGTCGGCGCTCGTCGTGGAAGGCATAGGTCAGAGCCATACGAATCGTTCCATGATTATCTGCACAAGACCGATTACCACCGGCGGAGTCCGCCGGCTCCATGCGACCTGTCCAGATTACTTCGGCACAATCAGCATGTTCCTCTCGCTCCGTCTGGTCCATCGCAGGACGCATCGCCCCGCCCGCCCTACTTCTGAGCCGGCGCCCGCCGACGGAGCAGGGCCAGCCCGCCCAGCAGCAGTGTCGCCGCGGCGGCCGGTTCGGGCACCGCGTACAGCGCCACGTCATTGCCGCCGTTGAGCGCCCCGTCGAGCACCGCATCGTACGTGATGAACCAGCGCTTGCCGGCAAACACGTCCACAAACGTGTCGTCGGCATACTGGAAGACTCCGCTGGTCGTACCGCTGGTATTGTTGATGAGGTAGACCACGTCCCAGGCATTCGCCGTGAACGATCCCGGCTGCACGACCAGATCC
>MVZH01000268.1 GCA_002068325.1 Lentisphaerae bacterium ADurb.BinA184
GGGGCGGGGGGAGAGCGTGTGGCTGTCCATGGCCTTTGCCCGCGACTGCCGGCTGGTCGAGGAGCTGGCCGTACGGCTCGGGCGGGTGGCCGACGCGCGCCGGATGCGCGCCTGGCACGGGGAGATGAAGACGGCCATCAACCGGCACGCCTGGGACGGCGACTGGTACGTGTGCGCGCTCGATGACGACGGCCGGCCGGTCGGCTCGCACCGCAACCGCCAGGGCCGGCTCTTCCTCAACATGCAGAGCTGGGCGCAGCTGGGCCGGGTCTGTGACGAGGCCCGCTGGGCGCGCGCCTGGGCCAGCGTGCGCCGCCACTTGGACACCGGCTGGGGGTTCAAACTGAACTGGCCGGCCTACCTGAAACCCGAACCCAACGTCGGCCGCATGAGCTATATGCGCCCCGGCATCTGCGAAAACGCCTGCGTCTACACCCATGGCAACGCCTTCATGCTGATGGCGCTGCTCGAACGCGGGCTGGCCGACGAGGCCCTCGCGCTCCTGCGGGCCATTGACCCGGTCAACCCCCGACGGCCCTGCGTCAATCAGCCCAACCTCTACTTCAACGGCTGCCTGGGGCCGGACGCCATCACCGACGTCGGCCACGCCGAGCACGTCTGGTGCACGGGCTCCGCGGCGTGGATCTACCTGGCCGTCACCGAGTTCGTCCTCGGGCTGCGGCGCACGTTCGACGGCCTGGTCGTGCGTCCGTGCTTCCCCTCGGCCTGGGCGACCGCCGCCGTCTCGCGGACGTTTCGGGGGACGACCTACCATGTGACGATCCGCAACCCGCACCGTGCCGCCAACGCGCCGGTCGCCTCGCTCCGCATTGACGGCCGGCCCCACGACCCCGCGCGCCCGCTGCCGCTGGACGGCGGGACGCACGAGGTGCGGGTGAGGCTGGGGCCTGTCCCCCGAACCGCCGCCAGGCGAAAGGACACCCGATGAAGACGGCCCTGCGCAACCGCTACGGACACTTCGCCGACGCCGGCGCCGAGTACGTCATCCGCACTCCCGAGACGCCGCGGCCGTGGATCAACTACCTGACCAACGGCGACTACTGCGCCCTGGTTTCGGCCTGCGGCGGCGGCTTCAGCTTCTACAAGGACCACCGCTTCCACTCCGTCCTTCGCCGCGGCATGCACGTGCATCTGGAGGACGTGCCCGCCCGTCTCTGGTACATCAAGGACGAGGCGACGGGCGAGGTGTGGACCGCGAACGCCCACCCCATCCGGGCGCACGATGCCTTCGAGGCCCGGCACGGCATGGGCTACACCCGCATCGAGTCGCGGTACCGGGGGGTTGCGGCCTCCGCGCGGTACTTCGTGCCGCCGGGGGTGGATGCCGAATGCTGGACGCTGGCCCTTGTCAACCGCGGCCGCACGCCCCGGCGGCTGTCGGTCTACAGCTTCGCCGACTTTGTGTTGGGCAACGTCAGCCTCGATCTGAACGAGAGCCAGATCATGGCGTTGTTCAACGAGGCCGAGGTGCGTCCGCGCCACATCCTCTACCACAAGCGCTGGTGGCACGGCCACGAGGGCTGGGCCGAGGTGGAGGGCGAGTGGCCGTACCGCGCCTTTCTGACCGCCACCGTGCGGCCGGTGCGGATGTTGGCCGACCGCAACGCGTTCTTCGGGCCGGGGCGCAATGCCATGAACCCGGTGGCGCTCGAACCCGCGCTGCTCCCGCGTTCCGGGGGCGGGGGCAAGGATCTGGCCGGGGTCTGCCAGTGGCGCATCGAGCTGCCGACGGGCGGCGAATGGCGCGTCGAACAGGCCATCGGCGTACTGCCCGCCCATGCCGGCGACGGCGACGACCGCCTGCTGTGCAGCCTGCAGCAGCCGCGCACGTACGAGCAGGCATGGTCGCGGACGCTGAAACACTACCCCGAGATGTTCGCGACGGTCCGCGTGCAGACCCCCGACCGCTCCATCAATGCCATGGCCAACTGGTGGAACAAGTACCAACTGACAGTCAACTTCCATTTCGGCCGCGGGCCGTCGTACTACCACAAGGGCCAGTACCCGGCCATGCGCGACAGCTGCCAGGACGCCTTCGGCATGATCCCGCTCTGCCCCGCCCTGGCCCGCGCCAACCTGCTGCGCATCGCGCACTTCTTCTTCCGCGACGGCCGCGCCTGCGGCGGCTGCAACCGCATCGGCCTGCCCGAGGGCGGCTCGATCAAGGTGGACCTGCCGTTGTGGTTCGTGCTGGCCGTCGTCGACTACCTGCGGGAGACCGGCGAGTGGGAGTTCCTGGACGAATCGGTGCCGCTCATGGACGGCGGGGCTTCGACCATTCTGCGGAAGATGCTCCGCGGCATCGCCCGCATGCTCGACCTGCGCGGGCCGCACGGGCTGCCGCTCATCGGGCGGGGCGACTGGAACGACGCCGCCAACGCCATCGGCGCGCAGGGCCGCGGCGAGAGCGTGTGGCTGGCGCAGTTCCTGCACCTGACCCTGCACGAGATGCTGCCCGTGCTCGAACACCGCCGGCTGGCCGCCCAGGCCCGCGACTACCGCCGCCGTGCCGCCCAGCTGCGCCGGGCCATCAACGAACACGGCTGGGACGGCGAGTGGTTTGTCCGCGCGTTCCGCGACGACGGCCGGCCGGTCGGCGTCAGGGGCCAGACGGAAGGCTTCATCTGGATCAACTCCCAGACGTGGGCGGTGATCAGCGCCTGCAGCACGCCCGAGCGCCTGAACCGCTGTATGGACTCCGTCGAGAGGCACCTCGCGACCCCCTTCGGCCTGACCAATCTGGCCCCGGCCTTCCGCGCCCCCGACGAGTGCATCGGCCTGATCACGCGGTTCCGTGCGGGTTGGAAGGAGAACGCCGCCGTGTTCTCGCATGCGAGTGCGTTCAACGTGGTGGCGCGGGCCCTGCTCGGGCGCGGCCGGGACGCCGTCGAGCTCTACCGCCGCATCCTGCCGGCTGGCAAGGATCCAGACCGCTACCTGATGGAACCGTATGCCTTCTCCCAGTTCTGCGCCGGGCCGGCGGCCGGCCGGGAGCACGGCCGCGGTGCCTACCACTGGCTGACGGGAACGGCCGCCTGGATGTTCCGCGCCATGACCGACTACATCCTCGGCGTGCGCGCACAGTTCGACGGCCTGCGGATTGCGCCGGCGGTTGACCCGGCCTGGCGCGAGTTCTCAATCACCCGCGTCTTCCGCGGTGCGGAATACCGCATCCGTTTCCGCAACCCCGACGGGGTCGAGAGCGGAGTCCGGGAGATCTGGCTCGACGGGCGGCCCGTGTCGGGGCAGAAGCTCCCGCTGCCGACGGCCAGGCGTCACACCGTCGAAGTGGTTATGGGCGGGTGAAGCGCGTCGGCCGGGCCGCCGCCGACACCTCATACGGCTCGTTCGGGCACGTCGGCAACGAAACGGCCATGGGCATCGGCGACCCCGTCCGCGACCTGGCCACTCTCTTCCTGACAATGGCCAGCCGGAAACCGTCCGGCGACAACACCCGGCGTCTCCGCACGACGGTAAGAGACCGGATGGTGGCCGCGGTTGAGCCGGGGCCGCATGCCGGTCTGGCCGGACGGCCCCCGGCAGAAAGGTCATGCCTGGCCGTAGCGGTGACGAGTGTGCAACTGTGTCTCCCTCTCGGGCGATCGGGCGCGTGTGGGCGCGCGATAGAGCGCGCGAGCGATGAGACCTCCGCGCGGTAACAACGGCTGAGTTGACTCGGCCCTTCCTGCGGGGCTGTCCCCCCGATGTGCCTGTCCCTCCGACGGGTCTGTCCCTCGGACGGGCCTGCCCCTTCATGGGGCCTGTCCCCTCCTTGGGGTCTGTCCCTCCCTTGGGGGTCTGTCCCTCCCTTGGGGGTCTGTCCCTCCCTTGGGGGTCTGTCCCTCCCTTGGGGGTCTGTCCCTCGGACGGGCCTGCCCCTCCATGGGGCCTGTCCCCCTCCTTGGGGTCTGTCCCCTCCTCAGTGGGAAGACGCTCGCGCGCGGGAGCACGCCCCCGCGAGATCTCTGGTTCGCCCTGATCAGGCAGTCGGTCAGTTGTGGGCAGGCCAATGCAGGGACGGCCTCAGCCTGCCGGCCGGCAGGTGGCGTCAAGGTCGTTCCCAGCAGACTTGGGCTGGCTCTCTCGATGTGGCCCGGCGGACACGGGGGGGGCCGCGCTCCACCCAAGCCCACCATACCCCAGCCGGCAGCACAGCACGTGATCCGCACGGGGCCGGTTTGACTCTTTCCCCGTGGCGTGTTACAATAGGTGCGTTGACCCCGTGGGTGGCTTGGCCTCGCATCGCGCGTCGGCAGATGAGGGTGGCGGCGGTGACTCCCGGCAGAGCAGCAAAGGCGCTGGCGGCGCTGACAGCCGTGGCGTGGGCCACGGCGGTGCCATGGCTTCATGCCGCTGTCGTCAGCTACACCCTTGACTTCCAGCACCCGGACGGCAGCGGTTCGGCCTACGCGGATGCCATCCCGCTCTCGACCGCGGGGGCCGCGCGCGACCGCAACGGCCTGCCCATCGGGTTTACGCACGTCACCAGTGGAGACGAGAGCGGCGACGGCCGCATCTCAGCCGTCGAGCGGACCGCCGCGGGGCTGGTGTTCGACTTGGTGACCGCCGCGACGGTTCCCGGCCATGACAATTCCCGGACCGTGTTCTTCGGCGTCCCGTTCAATACGACCGGGTGGATATCGGAAAGCGGTACTCCCACGCGCATCACCGCACGGGTCACCTCCATCGTTGACTTTGATGCCAACTACGAGCAGATCGCGGTCGGGTGGGGGGTGGCGACCACGAACTCAGCCAGTGCAAATACGGTCTGGTCCATGATCCTGCACAACAGCGGGTACGCACCGCCGGACCGCTACCAGACCGCCGACAACAACGTCAATCACCGGTGGACCACCGGATCGTACACCGATGGCCAGGCGTTCACCATCCGCAAGACCGGAGCCACCCAGTTCCGCGGGGATTATGACGGCACAACCGATATCGTGACCGACACCTCGCCGAACGGCGTCACGCCCCTGCCCAGCAACGACGCCAACAGTTTCGCCTACTTCTGGGGCACAGGCAGCAGCACGACCGGCGATGTCTTCTCCTTCATCCTGACCGCCATCACCTTCGAGGGGCCGGCCCTCGTCGTCCCCACCATCGTCCCCGAACCCGGCACGGCGGCCGCCGTCGCCCTTGGGGCCTGGGCGCTGCGCCGAAGGCGGCGCCGGTCGC
>MVZH01000269.1 GCA_002068325.1 Lentisphaerae bacterium ADurb.BinA184
CCCCCGCCTGTCCCGGCTGTGCCTTGGCCGCTTCGGCGGCTTTGCGCTTGGCGTCGAGGGCCTTCATGCGCACGTCGTTGATCTCCTTCTCGGCGTCGAGGAAGATGGCCGGGGTGGCGGGCTTGCGCGAAATGACCCGCTCGTAGATTTCGAGGGCCGTCTCGAACTTGCCCTCGTCACGAAGGCTCCGCGCCCTGGCCAGGAGCGCGTCCGGCGAATCCGGGTCGGCCCGCCCCAGCCGCGGGCTGAAGACCAGGATGAGCACGGCGTGGACGGCCAGCGCCGCCGCCACTAGTTTCCACAAGGGGACGACGCGACGGCGGGACCGTTCGGCCGGCCGGGCCGCCGCGGCCGGATTCTGCTGTTCCGTCATGACCGTGTCTCCATCGCTCACTGGGCGTATCTGACCGCCAGTTCCAGATAGGCATCGGCCTGGTTGACCGCCTCGATCGCGGCCGCCACATGGCCGTACTCGGCATCCCGGTCGGCGTACAGCACCACGGTGCGGGACTCCACCGTGCCGTCGTCCACCAGATATGAGGTGATCTCGTCCTTGAGGGCATCGCGCTCCACGCGGCTGCCGTTGACGAAGTAGCCCCCCTCCTTGGTCACCACCATCTCGATGTCGCGGGGCTGGTTCTCCTCGCCCAGGTCAACGGCGGGAACCACCACGTCCTTCTCCGAACTGCGCGTGAACTTGCCGGCCACGGCGAAGAAGATGATCAGCAGGAACGCAATGTCGCTCATGCTGGCGAAGGACAGGTTCCACTGGTGACGGCGTTTGGCGCGCAACCGCATGTCAGGCGTTCCCCTGCGAGCGCTTGCCGGTCTTGACGCAGCTCATGACGATCGCATCGAGCAGCCCGGTGGCCGACTCCTCGGTGCGGGTGTTGAGGACGTCAATCTGCTGCGCGAAGTAGTTGTAGGCCAGCACCGCGGGGATGGCGATCATGAGGCCGGCGGCCGTCGTGATCAAGGCCTCCTCGATGCCGGCGGCGACGGTCTGGGCGTTCGGGTTGGCGGTCGCGGCGATCCGGCTGAAGGCTCTCATCATGCCGGTGACGGTGCCGGCGAAACCGAACAGCGGGGCGACGTTGCCGATCGTGCCCAGCAGCGGCAGGCGCCGCTCGAGGTCGGTGGCGTTGGCCAGGCCCGCGTCCTCCATGCGCTTGCTGACCTCCTGCTGCACAAAGTCCAGGTTCGGCTCCTCACGGATCTCCTGGAACTTGCGGACGCCGGCGGCGAAGACCTCGGACAGGGGGCCGCCGTGTTCCCGGCACACGGCCGCCACCCCGTCGAAATCGCCGCGCCCGACCCGCTCATCAACGCGGGCAAGCAGGACATCCGCCTCGCGGCGCGCGGCAATCAGGTACCGCCACTTGTCAAAGACGATCGCCAGCCCGACGATCGAGCACAGCAGCAGCGGCCCCATGAACATGCCGCCTTTGAGGATGAGCGTGATCATACGGCTGGGGTCTCCCGGCCCGCCCCCGCGGCGGGCGCTATGGCTTGCGCTTCATCTTCGCGGGGTCTTCAATATAGTTCTTGCCCTTCCGGGCAGCCTCGACGTCGGTGAAGAAATCAACCGCGTCGGTGACCTCGGTGTCGGGGATGCCGTACTGGGTCTCCAGGCGGGTGTGCGCCTCGCTGGCGGCCGGCGACTTCGGGTAGCGGCGGAGCACGCTCTTCATGACCTTGATCGCGGTCTCCTTGTCCTCCAACCCCTCGTAGCAGAGGGCGATCCGGTAGGCCGCCGTGGGCGCCTCGTCGCTCTTGCCGTAGTTCGTCACCACCAGGCGGTACTCCATCTCGGCGTCCTCGAATCGCCTGGCCTCGCGCAACGTGTCGCCGGCCGCCAGCTGGGCCGCCGGGCCGTAGGCCATGGCCTCGACGCCGAAGAACGCCTTCTGCCAGTGGTAGTACGGGCCGGAGTCCCGGGTGATCGTCAGTGTGCCGAACCGTTTGACCATCTGGCGGTAGGCCTCGACCGCGGGTTCGACCTCCTTGAGCGCCCGGTGCAGGCCGCCGATCCGCCACTGCGCCATCGCCGCCCACTCCGGCGAGTAGAACGCCTTGCGCAACTCCATGTACTCGGCGAGGCCGCCCTTCAGGTCTTTCTCACGCGCGTACTGCCCGTGGTAGGACTCCGCCGCAAACCAGTGCCCGAGCGCGGTGTTGCCGAGCCGGCGGTAGTCCTTGCGCGCCGCCTCCGGCTGGCCCTGGCGTTCCAGCGTGATGCCCTTCCAGCGCAGAACGTCGTCAACATCATTGCCGCTGCGGTACTTGATGACGAACAGTTCGAGCTCGTCCAGGAAGGCGGGGTTCTCCCAGCTGTGCCGGGCCAGTTCGTAGTCGGCCCGGCGGGCGCGGCGCGGATAGTGGCTGCTGATCCGCCGCATCGCCCACTCCCACTGCTCACGGCCGATGTTCCAGAACTGCCCGCCGGTGTGCCAGACCAGGTCGTCGGTGGCGTCGGTCGGCTCCTTCTCCTGCAGCAGCCTCTCGAAGATGCCCTTCAGCTGGTTCACCGCACCGCGCTTGGCGTAGAACTCGATCAGGTACTTGAAGCCCTCGTGCCGGTTGCTGGCCTGCAGGCCGTCAATGAGCTCCTGGATGCGGGCGAAGTCGCCGAGGCCGTAGTAGACGTCAACCACGTTGCGGAAGGCCTCCATCTCGTACGGCAGCCGCCGGTAGGCCGCCACCGCCAAGTCGGTCTCCTTGCGCTCCAGGTAGTGCTTGGCCAGCCAGAAGACGTCGGCGCGGTGGTTTTCGTAGAGCTGCCGCAGTAGGGCATCCTCTTCGCCGTGGTAGATTTTGACCGGCCGCCGGATGACCTGCTCGGCGTCGGCGACCGCCGGCTCGACCTGGCGGGTCTGGCGATGGCAGGCGCTGCGGTCATGGTAGCCGAGGGTGGTGAACTGGGAGTCGGGGAAGTCCTCGATCAGGTAGCCGAACTCCTCGATCGCCCGGTTGAGGTAGTTGCGCAGCAGGAAGGTGCGGGCAGCGTAGTACTGGGCCTGGTCGTTGCGCGGGTCGTGCGGGGCGGCCGCCATGAAGTCGTAGAACTTGTTGCCGGCATCCTCCCAGCGCTCCAGCTTGTACGCCGCCATGGCGGTCTCGAACAGCTCGTCCGCCCGCCGGTTGTCCTCGGCGGCCGGGGCCGCGGCCGCGAGCAGTGCCGCGACCAGCAAGCCCAAGCCGGCCAGCCGGGGCCATGACCGGTCGGTGCTGCGGGGGTGTTCCTGGCGCATGCCGTCAGCCCTCCTTGGCCGGTTCGCCGGTGACCTTGTAGTACAGCAGGCTGTAGGAGATGATGTTGATGCCCATGCGGAAGGCCTGCTCGACCTCGCGCCGCCGCGTCTGGAACAGTCCCGCCGACCCCCAGGCCGAGCCCAGGTCGCCCCGGCTGTAGAACACCGACAGCCTGCCGTTCAGCCAGATCCCCAGCGCCGGCCCCGCCCCGGGGTGACGCCGGTACAGCGGACAGCCGTGCACCATGGCGTACGGCACCCCCCGCCCACGGTAGATCTCATGGTCGAACTCGATCGGCCGCAACGACTCACCCGGTAATACCCGCTGCATGAACCGCGTGAAGCTCTCGTGGAAACTGCCGCCGGAGACGTCCGCAAAAAGCATGCCGCCGCTCGTCAGGTAGGTGCGCAGATTGCCCACCTCCTCGTCGCTGGCCTCGATGCCGCCGGTGCCGGTCATGTAGAGCATGTTCGGCAGAAACTCGCCGGTGTGCTTGGCCAGCTCGTTCAAGGTCACCACGTTGTTGTAGCCGGCCACCTTCTTGACGACGCCGGCGGCCAGCACTTCATTCATCAGCGGCCGCACGCCGTCGCGGTTGGCGTCCCAGCCGGGCCCTTTGAACTTGACCCGGTAGAAGTACAGCTTGCCGCCGAGCGCGGTGCCATGCGGCGACCCGGCCGCCGCCGCGCCCTGCCCGATCCCGCCCGGCACGCCGACGTTGTCCGTGAACTGCGCCGCGGTGCGCTCCTCGCTGGCCAGATCCTCATCCTTGATCATCTCGTAGACGCTGACCGGCGACTGGCGGACCTTGCGCTTGCGCTGCACCCGCTTGGGCGTCTGCACCACCACCCGCCCGGCCGTCAGCTGGTTGCCCTTCCCCATCGGCACGCCGGCCGGGACACGGTGGCGGCAGCCATGCCAGCCCACCAGCGACGCCAAGATCAGCAGGGCGTGCAGGAGCGCCGAGACCGTCAGGCTGGCGCGGTCACGCCGCCGGTGCCGGACCTCACGCGGTGCATCCCCCCCGCGCGCGCCGCCGAACCCCAGCCACACCCGCAGTCCGACGGCCGCACGCCGGAGCGCGCCGCGGAGGCCGCGGGAGGGAACGGACGGGCTGTCTTGAACGACCTTCGGCATAGATCCTGCCAAGCCGTCACGTGAGGGGTCGGGGCCGCATCGCCGACGCCATCCTCACTCGACGTCAACCTCGACCAGCCGGGCGGCCGCGTACTTGGCCCACTTGCTGTCCGGATAGTCATAGGTGATACGTTGCAGCAGCATGATGCCACGCTTGTACTCGATGCTGCGCGAGTCGCGCACCGTGCGGAAGACGCAGTCGGCGTGCCAGTACAGCATGGCGGCCAGGTTGGGATTGTCCGGCATCGCCTTCTCGCCGGCTTCGAGCAGCTCGATGGCCTCGGCGTACTTCTTGTCCACGATCAGCCAGCCGGCCAGGCGCAGGTACATCGCCGCCGCCTTGTCATGGTCGGGGAACTTGGCGAGGAAGGCGCGGCCGATGCCCGCCGCGGTGCGCGTCCGCTTCTGCGAGCTGAAATGCTGGGCCATGGCCAGCATGGACTCGGCGACCAGCGGGCTGTCGGGGTGGTGGTAGGCTAGGTTGACGAAGGCCTCGACGGCGCGGTCCATCTCGCCGGCCTTCATGAAGCAGGTGCCCAGCTTGAACAGCGCCCGGGCCTTGAACTCACTCTTAGGCCACCGGTCTATCACCCGTTGCAGGCTCTCCACCGCCTCGGCGAAGTTGTTGAGCAGGAACTGGATGTTGCCAAGGTAGTACGTGGCGTGCGCGCAGACCGGATCGTCGGGGTAGGCCTCGATCAGCGAGGCGAAACGGTCGCGGCTGTCGAGGAGGTGCTTGCGCCCGCGCTGCACCGCCCCCATCTCGGTGGC
>MVZH01000270.1 GCA_002068325.1 Lentisphaerae bacterium ADurb.BinA184
TCTCGAAGCTGCCGCCGTACCGGCCCGGCCGGGTGAAGGAGGCAAGCAGCTCCGACACCAGATAGCGATGGCAGGCTTTGACGTCGATGCCGTCGAATCCGGCCTGCGCGGCCAGCCGCGCCGCCGCAACGAAGGTCTCTTGCAGGGCGTCCAGGTAGTCATCGGAGACTACGGGGTAGTCGGCGGGCAGTCTGTGGAGCGGGTCGAGGATGGGGCTGCGGTGGGCGATGAGCGGGCGCGGAAGCCCGGCAGGCTTGCTGTAGCGCCCGGAGTGCGTGAGCTGAAGGATCAGCAGCGGCTCGCGGCCCCAGGACTCCGCGGCCGCGCGCCGGGTCTCGGCGACCAGCCGGGCAAAGGTCTCGACCGACCCCTCGTGCAGCCAGAACTGGCCCGGGTTCGAGCGGGCTTCGCGGAGCACGGCGGTCGCCTCGAACCAGATCAGCCCGGCGCCGCCGGCCGCGTAGCGGCGGTAGCGGCGGAAGGCGAGGGGGCCGGGGGCGCCGTCGTCGCCGGCGTCAAAGCCCTCCATCGGGTGGACGGCAAAACGGTTGGGCAACTCGAAACGGCCCACTCGCACGCACTCGCCCAAGACGCGCAGGTCGGTGTCGACCGGCAGGTCGAGCCCGAGGCGGGCAATCTCGGCGCGCAATTGATCCAAGTCGACGATTCTGAAACGGACGTGTGCGCTCATCGATCCAGGTTTCCTCGGGCTGGGAACAGATGCGACGGCAGATCGGACGGCCCGCGCAGCGGCCGGAAAGAGGCAATATACGCCTGGCGTCCCCCACGTCCACGGGGCGGGAGAGGGCTTAGGGCGGCCGCTGCATCGCCATCATCCGCGGAGTGAAGCGCAGGCGAGCTCCGTCAGGCAGATGCGACGGTCTGAGTCAGTAGCTTCGCCAGATCACCCAGCCGCTCCCGATTGGCGGCCCCTCCTCGTAGATGAGTTGTGAGTCCCTTTCCAGTTTCCCCTTGTCCCCGGGCGAGGCAGTCAGGGCAATCCCTCTGTAGCCATGCCGGATCTTCTGGATCCTTACGTGCACCGAGCCGCGGTACCGAAACGCACGAACAGCCCCGCCAGGTGAAGCAAGGTGGTGCTCGCAGTACCACTTGAAGCCCTCGAGTACGGGCAGGGCCTCACCCCGCCAGAGGCTGTCCATGAGCGTCTCATCAGTCAGCTCCGGGATTGCCGCGCTCTTGTCGATTACCTCCCGGTTGTTCAGATCATACTGACGAATGCTTCGTGACCATGCCCAAAGACCAATCCGGTAGCCCTGAGTGATGAAGACCAACACGGCAAGGACAGATGCCGCCGCCATCGCGGCCAACCTCCACCTTCGCAAGGCGCACCCGACGACGGCCGCCAGGCCAAGAACACCAGCGTAGGGAAGTTGAAACAACAGGAGGGGATGGAAGCCGATCATGGAGTCGCCCGCATAGTAGATCACATGCCCGGCGGCCACACACCAGCAGAGTGTGATCCCCAGCAAGGCGGCGCCGATTACCCATTGGCTTCTGTGGCTGAGCTGCGGCTTCATCTGGGGTTAGGGGCGCTGTATCTGGGCGAAGCGTCGGAGCACGTCGCCGATGTCGCAGGCCGGGCAGGAGGCGCCGGCGAAGAGGGCGATGTCGGCTTCGCGCGGCAGCCAATCGGAGGTTTCAATCTCGTGGCCGGCGGTCGGGGAGTAGTGGCGGATGCGGTCGGCGTCGAGGGCGGCGGCACCGGCGATCAGGTAGGCGGGTCCGAAGGTGCTGGCCAGCCGGTGGAGCTCGCGGGTGTTGCTGCTGGAGTGGTCGCCGATGACGAGGGCGAGGTCACAGTCCTGTTCACACAGCGCGCGGTAACGAGCCAGTTCCTCCTGGGTGGCGTGGCAGACGGTGTCGCAGATTTCGAAGCGCCCGCCGAGCCGGCGCACGGCGTCGGCCAGCCGGTCGCGCACCAAAAAGGTTTCGGTGTGCAGCATGGTGGTTTGGTTGACCATGGCGAGGCGGTCGAAGGCGATGCGGTCGGGCTGCCGTAGCAGTTCCGGCGGATAACCGGCGGGGTCTTGCCGGCGCCAGGCGGCTGCCAGGCGGTCGGCGGTCTCGGGGTTGGGCACGACAACGAGGGCGTTGCCGGGGGTGAGGGCGCGGGAGGAGGTGGCCTGGGTCTCGGCGTGCTCCGGCTTGCCGTGGATGGCGATGGTCCAGCCCTCGGCCGCCCTCTCGGCGACGAAATCCCAGATGCGCTGGACGTAGCGGCAGGTGGTATCGACGATCCGCTCCGGCGGGAAAGCCTGGCGGATGCGCCGGTCCAGGTCGGCCGGCACTCCGAAGGCGGGGATGACAACCGTGTCGTCCGGCGAGGCGATCTCGATGATGCGGCGCACGTCGGGCTCCGCCAGCAGCCGGGCGCCGGCGGCGCGGAAATGCTCGTTGACCGTGCGGTTGTGGATGATCTCGCCGAGCAGCCAGACGCGGCCGGTCCGGCCTGGGCGGTCAAGGCACTCCTCGACCAGGCGGACGGCGTTCAGCACGCCGCCGCAGAACCCGAACACGCGCGGCAGATGCAGGCGCCACGCCCCCACCGTCACCCGCCCGCCCGCCGCCCGCGCCGCCATGACATCGGGATCGCGGAACAGCGAACGGCCACGGCGGGAATGGGACTCGCGTTCACGCATCGGATGCCGCGTCCCTCCAGCGGCCGGCATCGGGGTCAGACGTTGAAGCGGATGTGCAGCACGTCGCCATCCTGGACCACGTATTCCTTGCCGTTGACGTGCTGGAGGTTGGCTTCCTTGGCGGCCTTCTCCGAGCCGCTCTTCACCAGGTCGTCGTAGCGGATGGTCTCGGCGCGGATGAAGCCGCGTTCGAGGTCGGAGTGTATCTTGCCGGCGGCCTCGGGGGCGAGGGTGCCCTTGCGGGCCGGCCAGGCGCGCACTTCGTCTTCGCCGACGGTGAAGAACGAGATCAGGCCGAGGCAGTCGTAGGCGGCGCGCGACAGGCGGTGGGCGGCCGGCTCGGCGATGCCCAGGTCGGCCATGAATGCCTCGCGCTCCGCCGGCCCCAGCTCGCACAGCTCGGACTCGATGGCCGCACTCAGGTACACCACCGTCGCGCCCTGCCCGTGCAGCGACTCCGCCAGCGGCGCCAGAGCCTTGCGCGCCGCCTCGACGTCCTCGCCGACGTTGAACACCACCACCAGCGGCTTGAGGGTCAGGAACTGCAGGCTGCGGATGTGCCGCAGCTCCTCGTCGTTGAAGGCCAGCGTGCGCAGCGACTTCTCCGCCTCCAGATGCGCCGTGCACTTGCGCAGCACCCCCTCCTCGTACTCGTGCTGCGCCGCCGTCTTCTTGGTGGCCTCCTTGGCCATGCGGCTGATGCGCTTCTCGGCCATCGCCATGTCGGCCAGCAGGAACTCCATCTCGACCAGCTCGACGTCGCGGGCGGGGTCCACGCTGCCCTCGAGATGGAAGACCGACGGCGACTCGAAGGCGCGCACGACGTGCAGGTAGGCGTCGACGTTGCGCAGCGGGTCGATCCACTCGGCCGAGCGGGCCGCGTTCGGGGTCACGTCCGGCGGCAGGGCCATCTCGAACTCCGCGTAGCGCATCTTCTTTGGGTGGTACATCTCGACGAGGCGGTCGACGCGGGGGTCGCGCACCGGGGCGATGCCGTAGGCGATCCCGTTGCGGTTAGGGGCCTTCTCCGGCAGCAGGCCGGTCAGGAGTCTGAAGATCGTGGCTTTGCCGACTTCGGGCAGGCCGACCAGTCCGAGGTTCATGGCCATGGGCGGGGGGTCTCCGCTCCGTCCGCCAGGCGGGGACGCCGGCGGCGCGGGATCGTCAGCATAGTGGGGCAGGGATGGGTTTTCAAATGGGGGGCCGGCAGAAGCGGCGGCAACGAATGGGTGGTGAGTCGTAGGTCGTGGATCGTGGAGCGCGGAGCACGGAGCATGGAGCGCGGAGCGCGGAGGATGGAGCCGGCGGCCTCCGCCGGTGATGCCGGGAACCGGTGATCGGTGACCCGTGATCGGTGATTCCGGCAACCAAGCACAAAGGCATCGTGGACGGTGGAGCCGGCGGCCTCCGCCGGTGATGCGGGGAACTCAGGGTACAAGGCACGAGGCACCCGTGGGGCGTATATCGGACTGGCCCCGGAGGGGCCGAGGTATGTAGCCCCCGGTGCAACCGGGGGATCCACCCGGTGCCCCCATGCGGAGCGCCCCAAAGCGGGCGCGGGTGGGCGGGGGCCAATCGTGGGTCATAGACTGTGGGGCAGGCAGGGGGGAAGGTGGAGGGTGGACGGTGGAAGGTGGAGAACGAAGAACAGGGCGCCAAGCGCGCGTAACGAAGCACGGGGTGCGGGGCACGGAGCACGGGAGGGTGGAGGTTCTCGGCATGACGGGCCTAGTGCAGGGCTTGGCTCCGCACGGTTGTCGGGGCCGATGGCGGCCGGGCTTCGTCCCGGCCAAGTCCGCGAGGGGGTCAGATCGGGGGGCGATACAGCAGGTGCGGGCGCAGCGCCGCGGCGAGGGCGGCGCAGGCCGCGCGCCAGGCGGCCAGGGTCGAAGCGATGTCGAGGCCGGCGAGGCGTCCGACGGACCACTCCCCGCCGTCGAGCCAGAGGCCGAAGCCGGCCTCAAGCCGGAAGGTGCCGGGGGCCTGCTGGGCCAGAGCCTTGAGCAGGTGAAGCTGGACGCGCAGCGGGTCGAAGCGGCGCCGGTCGGTCACCTGCAGATGCACGCCGCCGCAGGCTTGGCCGGCGTACTTGTTGAACCCGGGCTTGAAGAAGAGTTCGCGAAAACCGGTGCCCGGCAGGCCGGCCGCGGTCAGGCGTTCGGCGAGGTCGTGGCCGTCGAGGAAGGGGGCGCCGATATACTCGAAGGGCTTGCAGGTGCCGCGGCCCTCGGAGACCGTGGTGGCCTGCAGGATTCCGGTGGCGGCGTAGGCGTAGGTGGAGTCGAGGGTCGGGATGTTGGGCGAGGGGGGGACCCAGGGGTAGGCCTGGAGATTCCACAGGCGGTCGCGTCGCCAGCCGGCCGCGCGGATCACCGTCAGATCCACGCGCAGGCCTTGGGCGGCCACCAGGTAATGGGCCAATTCGCCCAGCGTCCATGGGATGACCACGGGCAGCTCCAGCGGGAAGAACTGGCGGGCGGGGGGGCCGTGGGCG
>MVZH01000271.1 GCA_002068325.1 Lentisphaerae bacterium ADurb.BinA184
AAGATGGAGGCGCTACTGCTCAAGGTGACGCCAGACAAGTACAAGCGCGGGGCGCATCACTGGCTGATCCTGCACGGGCGCTATACGTGCCTTGCGCGCAAGCCGGGGTGTCCGGAATGCGTGATCCGCGATCTTTGCGAGTATGAAGCGAAGACCGGCGAGTAGGCGCTAGCTGCGCTGGGCGTAAGGGTAGCAACGGGCGCGCGGCAGGGGCAGCTGGTAGTGACGAGCGAGCGCTTCAATGGCGTCGCCATGATCCGAATAGGGATCAGCGTTCTCCGGACCGACAATGATGATCGGAAATTCAGCGACAGGCTTGCCGCCCGGGGGCAGCATGGCCGTGGCGAGGCCGGTTCCGCCCCATGAGGACACGGCAGACCGGGGCTTCGGGCATGACCTGGCGGACACGGAGGTCCGCCCTCCATGGCACGGGGCGGTTGTCATCCGCGGAATTCATGCAAGCGCCTCTTTGCCATAATCTCTGCCGTGGTCTCCGGCCTTAGGCGACAAGTGTTGCCCTTCACTTGGGGGCCATCCTGGCCCGCTCGGCGACCCGGCACCCCGGCAGGACGCGGCGTCGCCTTGACCGGCGCAGATTCGCGGCTACACTTGACGGTTCGACGGCGTCGTCGCGTTCATCCCCCGTGTCATGGGTTGCGTCAGTGTATGGAGGTTGGGCCATGGTGGCAGAGCAGCTTGCGTTGTGCGGCGGCGGCAAGGCCATCCAGTCGGATCCGGGGAATCTCTTTGTTTGGCCGATTGTGACGGCGGAAGACGAGGAGGCGGTGCTTGCGGTGCTGCGTGCCGGCAGCATGAGCGGCAGCGACGTCTCGAAGGCGTTCGAGGGCGAGTATGCGGCGGCGACGGGGAGGAAGTATGCGTTGACCTTCCCCAACGGGACCGAGGCGATCCGCTCGGCGCTGTGGGCGCTGGGCGTGGGGGCCGGCGACGAGATCATCTGCCCGAGCATGACGTACTGGGCCAGCTGCACCAGCGCCCTGACCCTGGGCGCGGCGGTGAACTTCGCCGACATCGAACCCGACACGCTGTGCATTGACCCCGACGACATCGAGCACCGCATCGGGCCGCGCACGCGCGTCATCGTCGTCGTCCACTACGCCGGCCATCCGTGCGCGATGGATCGAATCATGGAGATCGCGCGGCGGCATGGAGTCAAGGTTCTGGAGGATGCCTCGCACGCGCATGGGGGGCTGTACAAGGGCCGCATGGTGGGCACGTGGGGCGACGTGGCGGCGATGAGCATGATGTCGGGCAAGGCGTTCCCCATCGGCGAGGCCGGCATGATGCTGACCGACGACCGGGCGGTCTATGAGCGCTGCATCTCCTACGGCTTCTACGAGCGCACCGGGGTGGCGTCGCGTTTCAACGCCCCGGACGCCCAGGTGACGCTGGACGAGCTGAAGCCGTACGCCGGCCTGCCGATGGGCGGATACAAGCATCGGCTCAACCAGATGGCGTCGGCGATGGGGCGCGTGCAGTTGAAGCACTACCCGGCCCGCATGCAGGCGATCCAGGACGCCATGAACCGTTTCTGGGATTTGCTCGACGGCGTGCCCGGCATCCGTGCCCATCGGCCGCCGCGAGGGACCGACTGCACCATGGGCGGCTGGTACGCGCCGCGCGGCCTCTACCGCGCCGGGGAACTGGGGGGGCTTCCCTGCTCCAGGTTCTGCGAAGCCATTCGTGCCGAGGGGTTTGCGGGCTGCTGGCCCGGCGGGAACGCCCCCTTGCACCTGCATCCGATGTTCCACACGGCGGACATCTTCCGCATGGGGCAGCCGACAATGCTTTCGTTCGGGCAGCGCGACGTGCGGCAGGGCCCCGGCACGCTGCCGGTCTCCGAGAGCATCGGGGAGATTGCCTTCGGCGTGCCGTGGTTCAAGCACGACCGACCCGCCGCCATCCGGGAGTATGCAGAGGCGTTCCGCAAGGTGGCCGAGAGCGCGGACCAGTTGCGGTAGACTGAACCACTCACCTCCAAGGCCCGAAGACGCGAAGCCCATGGAGTCGACATTAATGCTGGCCGGTGACGTGGCCGGCCGGCCGGCGCCGGGTCGGGATGCGTCGGGATTCCGCAGTCAGCGGAGAACGTGACATGCCCCGTCAGACCAGACGTTTGCGCCTGGCCGTCATTGGGTTGGGCAGTGCGGGCCAGTTTCACTGTGAAGCGGCGGGATGCGTGCCCGAGATCGAGCTGGTGGCGGTCGTGGACGCCGACGCGCAGCGAGTGGCGGCGGTGGCCGGCCGCTACGGGGTGCGCGGCCTCGGCAGCGTCCGCGAGCTGCTGGCGACGCGGGTGTGCGACGCGGTCAGCCTGGCGACCCCGCATCCTGCCCACGGCCCGATCGCCCTGGCCTGCCTGAACGCGCGCCTGCACGTGCTGTGCGAGAAACCGCTGGCCGAGGCGGTCGGCGTGGCGCGGCGGATGACGGCGGCGGCGAGGCGGAACGGTGTGGCGCTGGGCTGCTGTCTGCAGTACCGGTACTCCCCGCATTTCATCAAGGCGTTGGAGCTGGCCCGCTCGGGCGTGCTCGGCGAGTTGCGGCGGGCCGCGCTGGTTTTCTCGGACTTTCGCACCCAGGCCTACTATGACACGAACGTCTGGCGCGCCACGTGGGCGGGAGAAGGCGGCGGCGTCCTCCTCAACCAGGCGCCGCACTACCTCGACCTGTTCGTGCGGCTGACCGGACTGCCGGTGAGCGTGCGCGGGCGCCTGGCCACCCGCCTGCACAAGATCGAGGTCGAAGACCAGGCCGAGGCGTTGCTGCGCTACCGCAACGGCGCCAGCGGCTACGTCTACTGCTCGACCAACGAGCCCTACCACCGCATCGGCATCGAACTGGTCGGCGACCGCGGCAAGCTCGAAGTCGGGCCGGGAACGCTGGCGTTGCACACCTTCGAGCCGGGGCTGAAGGAGCTGGCCACGACCGGGCGCGAGATGTGGGGCCGGCCCGAGGTGCGCCCCGTCGCCGTGCCCGTCGCGGACTGCAAGGTCAGCCACCGTGACGTGCTTGCGAACTTCGCACGGCACTTGCTGGACGGTGAGCCGTTGCTCTGCGACGCCGGGTCGGCCGTCGGCTCGCTCGAACTGGCCAACGCCATCACGCTCTCGCATTTCACGGACTGCGAGGTCCGCATTCCCCTGGCGGCGGCGGCGTACCAGGCCTTGCTGAGCGACCTCAAGGCGCAGTCCGTCCCGCGCCGGCGTGTCCGCGTGCAGTACCAGACCGATCCACGGATGAGGTAACCATGCTGATTGACGTTCATGGCCACATGGGCCGGGTCACGCCGGACCGCCGCGAATTCATCGACTTCGCGAACATCATCGCCAAGATGGATGCGTGGGGGGTGGACAAGACGTGCGTGCTGTCCCTCAGCGAGCACCCCGAGGGCGGCTACCTGGAATCCGACACCGAAGATGTGATCACGCTCTGCAGCCGCCGCCCCGACCGCCTCATCCCCTTCTGCCTCATTGATCCGCGCTGCGGCAACCGGCCTGACATGGACTTCGGCTACCTCCTCGAAGAGTACCGCGCCCGCGGCTGCAAGGGCATCGGCGAGTTCCTGCCGAAGATGGACACCGACAACCCCCTGGCCCTCAACCTCTACCGCCAGGCCGGCAAGTTCGAGCTCCCCGTGCTCTTCGACATGAACGACAGCACGTGGAGCTACGGGCTGCGCGACGACTATGGGCTGCCCAAGCTCGAACACGCCCTCCGGAGCTGTCCCGAGACGGTCTTCATCGGCCACGGCCCCACCTTCTGGGCCGAGATCTCCGCCGAGGTGCCGGCCGCCAAGCGTTCGAGCTACCCGCCCGGCCCGATCGCCCCCGGCGGCGCCGTGCCCCGCCTCATGCGGCAGTACCCCAACCTGTGGGCCGACACCTCCGCCGGCAGCGGCTACAACGCCCTCACCCGCGACCCCGCCTTCGGCCTCGAATTCCTCGACGAGTTCCAGGACAAGATGCTGTTCGGCGTGGACTCGTGCCTGCGCAACGACGTCAACCGCGTCGCCCCCATCGTGGCGTTCCTCCGCCAGCTCCGCGAGGAACGCAAGCTATCGGCGGACGCGCTTGACAAGATCGCCTGGCGGAACGCGGTCCGGCTGCTGCGGATCAGTACTTGACCGAGCAGCCGTAGGCCTGGGTCTCGGCGACCGGCAGGGGCTTGCCGTCCAGCAGCGCCGTCACCGCCTCGCGCACGTAGTTGCGGGCGTCCTTGAGGGTGTCGGGGTTGAAGGACGGTTTGTCGTCTATGGCGCCCTGGTAGGCGAGCTTGCCGTCCGTTCCGATGATGAACATGTGCGGCGTGGTCTTGGCGTTGTACAGTTTGCCGACCTTGCCGTCCGGGTCGAGCAGCACCGCGCTCGGCGCCGCCTTGCGTTCCGCGACCAGCCCCGGCCACTTGGCGGCCTCGTAGTGGCCCTGTTTGCCCGGGGCCGAAGAGCAGATCGTCAGCCAGACGATCCCCTTGCCGGTCAGTTCGCGCTGCAGGCTCTGCATGGCGTCCGCCCCGTAGTGTTTCTTGACGAACGGGCAGTCGTAGTTCACCCATTCCAGCACCACGATCTTGCCCTTGTACTGTTCGAGGCTGTGGGCGGTGCCGGCGGGGTCAGGCAGCGCGAAGGCCGGCGCGAGGGTGCCCACCTTGGCGGCCGGTTCGCCTTCGGCCAGCAGCGCGGGCGCGATCATCAGGGCCGCCGTGAGGAGAGAGAGGTTGCGGACGAGGGTCTTCATGTGGTGGACTCCTTCGGGTTGCGGTCACTTCGGGGGAGGGCTGCCCCAGCCGCCGGCGGCCGCCGTCTCCGGCCAGGCCGCCGCGCGCGCAGGGGTACCGTTGCCGACGTCGAGGGTCATTTCGAGCTTGGAGGACACGGGGACGCACTCGTCGCGGCAGATCAGCCAGTCGGCCTGCCCCGAGAGCCGGACAGGGATGCCGACCGGCAGATCGCTCGGCGGTGTGAGGTGGAAGCGCAGCAGCGCCCTGCCCTCGTAGCCGAACGACGTCCCCGCCTTGTCGGTGAAGGGTTTCGCGGGCGGGAAGCGCACCTCTCCCATGCGCCAGCCGGGAGGCAGATCGAGGCGGAGGTCCGGGGCCATCCCGGAATCCCCCGGCGGGTTGCCGTAGGTGTAC
>MVZH01000272.1 GCA_002068325.1 Lentisphaerae bacterium ADurb.BinA184
CGATGGACGGGGCGAAGTGGCGCGGCGCCGCCCTCTGCCGCCGGGCGAGCCGGCGGTGTCCTTGCGGGCGAGGGGAATCGGGCGCACGTCACCGGCGCCGTGGGCCGCCCCTCTCCCCTGCTCGCCGGCAGCGACGGCGAGGCGGGAGAAGGGGGGCCCGAACTGTGCGGCCGGTGGGCTACCCGGCGTCGTAGTCCTTCAGGGGGCGGTACCAGATGTTGCGGAAGCGCACCAGGTCGCCGTGGTCCTGCAACTTGAGCGGCAGCTTGTCCGGGTGCGGCACATAAGTCGCCAGCCGGCGGTGCTCGGTCGGGCCCTGCAGCTCCTGGGCATGGTGCACGACGATGCCGTTGAACAGCACGGTCACGCGCGCGGGCTTCGCCAGCTTGTCGCCCTTGAAGACCGGCCCTTCCCAGATGATGTCATAGGTCTGCCACTCGCCGGGCTTGCGGCAGGCGTTGACCAGCGGAGGGTACTGCCCGTAGATGGCGCAGGTGGTGCCGTCCGGATAGGTCGGGTTGTTGTAGCAGTCCAGCACCTGGATTTCGTAGCGGCCCATGAGGAACACGCCGCTGTTGCCGCGGCCCTGGCTCTCGCCCTTGATGACCGTGGGCGCCGCCATTTCGAGGTGCAGCTGGCAATTGCCGAACTTCTCGGTGGTCTGGATGTCGCCGGTGGTGGGAACCACCTCCATGTAGCCGTTCTCGACCTTCCAGCGCGCCGGGGTCGCGTCCTTGGCCGAGACCCAGCCGGCCAGGCTGCGGCCGTCGAAGAGGACGATGGCGTCGGAGGGGGCGCCGCAACAGGCCGCCGCCGGCGTCACGATGCGCGGCTGCGGCCGCGTGCCGTCATGCACCTTGTACTTCGAGCCGGGGATCACGGGGGTGTCGTCGTAGCCCAGATTCGCCATGAGAGCCATCCTTCCTGCACAGGGTTGTTCGACGCGTCCGGTGCCACAGGCCGTACCGTCATCTCGGCGGCCGGCGCACAGCAACTGGGAGCGGGATCGGGACCCCGACGCGTCACGGGCCACGACCCCGCCGCACACCCGCAACATAACGGACAGACCCCCGCCCGTCCACCGTCCGCACCACCGCGCCGCCAGGATCGCGACAGTGGCCACCGGCGCCAAGAGTGCCACCAGGGGAGGAGACGCTTCATCGTCTTGAGGGTTTCTCGCCTCTGGATGTTTGGGACTGGGTGCGCCGCATCACCGGCGGAGACCGCCGGCTCCACGGCACTGCCCCGAGACGCCGCCGAAGTTGAAGACGCAATCCGCGTTGTAGGCGGCAAATCCGGCACTGCCGCCTGTGTAAATGGAGAACGGAATCTGGTCGGCGCCGGCCCCCAGGCTCCGGTAGAAGCTGTCGCAGCCCCGGCTGACGACGCCGTTGACCAGCTCGAGGTGGCTGGCGCCGCCGCTGGCCCCAAGGCCGCCGGGGATCGTGCGCGGGGGCCGATCAAGGCTCATCGTCAAGGCTGGAGCACGGGAACCATGTAGACGGCCTGGCCGGCGACCGTTGCAGCCTCCAACGTCGGCAGTGGCTGGCCATTCAGCGTCACGGCCGGCGGGCCGGCAAACCCTTGCAGCAGCAGCGCGTGCGCGATGCCGTCGACCGACCGCTGCTCAGGCAGATAGGCCTGATCAATGTCGACGGCACCCGTCTTGGGCTGGACCGATACGCGCAGCATGCCGATCTTCCCGTCCGCACTGACCTTGATCCCGCCCGGCGTGGCGAGGGACCAGTTGACCAGCTCGCTGAACGGATTGTAGCCGGTGTAGGTGCCGGTGACCGGTTCGGTCTGCAGATAGGCAATGTGCCCGGGGTCGGTCGTCAGCGCGGCCCCGCCCTTCTCGACCGAGCCCGTGCGCGTGATCTGCGTGAGCGTGGTGTCGCGCTCGACGCCCGGCGCGAGGTAGGGCCACGCCCCGTTGACCTTGCGGTAAGGGAAGCACTGGTCGGTGGGCGTCTTGTGGTCCCAGTCGCCGGTGTAGGCCGGGTTGTAGGCACACTCCATCAGGTCGGCAGCGCTCTGGTACGCGACCGTCAGGAGCTTCCTCTCCGGATCCCACTTCGCATCGAGCCTGGCCTCGGCGAGGTGTTGCTGGAACGCCTCGAAGCTCTTGTACTCGGCGGCATCGCCCACTTCGATGACAAAGCCGCCGTAGGCCTGATCCACTTCGTCGCTCGACCGGCGCTCCTTGGGCATGTTTGTGTCGGACCTGTAGTTGTACTGCTCGACGAGCAGCGTGGGTCTGGCCTTGCCGCCGCCCTGCAGCTCGACCTCCGGGCCCGTCTGGTCGGTGATGACCACCTCCGCGGAACGCCCGAGATCGGTGCTGGGCAGCGGGATGATACCGACATAACTCACGCCGTCCTTGATTGTGATGCGTTGGCCGGCTTTGACAACGGCGGGGTACGACGCAACCCGTTGTCCATCGACGTAGACTTCCCACGTGGCCGGCTCCTGGAACTGGAACAGGCCGATGGCGGTCTGCAGACTCATCACCTCGGCCGGCGCGGGATAGGCCGGATAGTCGAGTCCCTTGAGCGGGCTGGTGAAGACCAGCGCCCGGTTCCTGTACTGGAAGGTCGCCGTGTAGCCGCCATGCGTGTCGAGACTACCGTTGGGATTGCGGTTCTTCTGGCCGTGCCAGACCGAGTCGAGCAGGTTGACCGTGTTGATCCCATAGCGGCAGGTAAGCGTCGAGAGATCGACAGCCTTCTCGGCCTGCCTGTCCGTCCGCCGCCACTGGGCCATCAGGTTGACAGTCTCGTTACCGCTGGCCACGTCCAGGCTGGCAAGGCCGTAGTTCTGGCCCTGGTAGCTGACCTTCCAAAGCGGCGTGGCCTCGTAGTTGCCCCACATCTTGTAGGTCATGATCGCGGAATAGGGCAACGGCTTGTCGTCGATCATGTGACTGACCCACAGCGGCGCCCACGGACTGTTGAGGGTCTGCCGGGCGATCGTGCTCGGCGGGGCGTCGTGGCCATACACCGGCATGCCCCCGACCGTGGTGGCCTGGCCAAGGTCGGTCAAGGCGCCGCGCTGCGAGAGCGTGTGGACGATGTGCGAGAGGCCGTCCTGGATGCCGAACAACTCGCCCGGCCCGGTGCGCCCGGACGAACTGATGAACCGCCGCAGCCCGGGATGGAAACAGCTCGTCAGTTCCTCAATGCTCTTGGCCAGGATAATCCGTCCCATCATCCGGTCCATTTGCGTTGGGCCGAAGTCCGCGAACATTTTCTGGTCTTTCAAGCTGATCGCGAAATAGTAGTGGTCAATGCTCTCCTGGGTCGAGCCGTCGAACCAGCACCAGGTCCGCAGCGGCCAGAACTCCAGCCCGTGCCGGCCATCCGCCTCGACGCGCGCGTCGCCGAGGATGTGACCGCCGAGCAATGTGCCGGCGACGGCGGTGTGGTTGAAGTTCATGGTGCCCATGTTGTAGCAGTAGACGCGGTAGAACTGCGTGTTGCCGCGCCAGTCGCCAGTCTGGGTGTAGTACTCTTTGGCCTTGGGGACTTCGGTCCACGAGTGGACCAGTTCCTTGATGTCGCGCTCCGGCATCAGCCAGGCTCGCCAGTACAGCTTCCAGTGGTCGCGCACGGGTTCCGGCCAGGTATCGGCGTAGAGGCTATAGAGCTGTGTCTTCTCGGCGGCGTCGAACCCGTCCCAGCGGCGCGGCTGGATGGCCAGCATCGAATCGAGCCACTGGCCGTAAGCCTCGGGCGTCGCGGGGTAGCCCTCAGCCCTGCCGGCCGCCTGCAGCTCCTGCACCCGCTGCCACTGCCAGTCCGGCATGCCGGCCGGCCGGTTGAAACCCTTGGCCGCGGCAAACTGCGTGATCTGCGCTGCCGAAGGCATGACGGCAGTCGCCTGGCCACTCCTGACCTTGGCCAGATCGGCCGGCAGCGGCAGGTCGCCGAGCTCGTCGGCCGACTCAACCGGCGGGCCGAAGGTCACCGCTAACTGCGGCGTGTGGATCAGGATGCCGCGCCCGCCGGTGGCCGTCCCCCACTCGTAGCCGCCGGTGAAATAGCGGATGTCGTAGTACTCCTGCTTGCGCACGAGGAAACCGCAGTCGGCGAGGGTGCGCAGGCGTTCGCCAAGCGTCCTGCCGAACGCCGGATCCGTCAGCACGGCGGTCACATCCAGGCGCCCGACCGTGTTCGCGTGCGAGACCTCGGCCGGGCCGAACTCCGGCGCGAACCGATCCTGTGTCGTGTCCTGCGCGCCGTATTTCGCCCAATATCCGGCGCCGTTGACAAAGGCGTTGAACGTCGGCCCGGTCCTGGCGTCCGCCCCCCACGGCCGGCGCAGGGCATAGGCAACCGCGTGCCACTGCGGCGGAATCCGCACCCACAGATCGCCGAGGAAACTCATCCCGGACGGATCGGCGTAGCCCTCCGGCCAGAACTCGGTGTCGCGGAACGGCAGTACCAACTCGACCTTCGCGACGGCCAGCTTGTTTTGCTTCAGAGCCGCCGCGATCTTCTCCGCCGCGTCCGGGAACCGCACCAGCAGCGACCGATGCACGGCGTCAAACACCAGGGCGCCCGGTGCATCGCTGCTCCAGACCGCACTCGGCCCCTTGCCGAACGAGCCGCGGTCAACCACCTGGGACGCACCGTCTTCTGCCAGCATGACGGGCCGGTCCCAGAACGCCCGGAAGCCGCTGATGCCGGCGCACTGCGGCTGGTCAAGATCCAGCCTCGCCGGCTCGCCCGCCGCCAGTGCCGCGGCCGCACTCAGCGTTGCGGCGACCGCAAGAGCACGTCCCGCCATGCGTTTCATGGTTGTCATTGATCCAGTCTTCCTGTTCGCTGTAGTTGCCTGACGTGGGGGCCGTTCGCCTGTCAGCAACCTCTCGTTGTGGTCGTCGCGTTCCCTGTGGTTGAGTACGCGTCAAACGCCGGACTGCAACGGCCCGCCGGGCCTCACTCCGACGCCAGCCGCACGGCACGCAGACGGGCCGCCAGCTCCCGGCAGTCGGCGACCGAAATCGAGTCGGCATTCATCACATACTCGCCGTTGCACTGGAGCGAGTGGACGCCCCAATGGACACGCATGCCGGAACGGGCCGGCGAGACCAGGCGTGGCAGGCGGGCGGGGCGGCACCGGGGACGAAC
>MVZH01000273.1 GCA_002068325.1 Lentisphaerae bacterium ADurb.BinA184
AAGTAGGCCCGGCCCTCCCAGCCCCAGACCGAGCCCGGCAGGATTCCCGCCGGCGGACTGTCGGATTCGATGGGTTCGCCCAGAAGTCCCCAACCCCGGCCTGCGGGCTCGCCCGGCCTGCCCACCGGGCCGTGCAGGGTTTGCGAGACCTGCGCCTGCGGGCTGTGTAGCCAGTAGCCCTGTCCCGGGCGAAGGTAGCCGCCGGCCGGAACCGGCGCGTAGGCCTGGTTGGCGACTGACCATTCCCAGGCCGAGACGGCCGGGGCGCCGTCACGGCGGATATCGGGAAAGGCCTGCGCCAACGCCAGCCGGGGCAGGACCGGGACACTGCGCAGATTCCAGCCCGGCTCCAGGTCCAGGTACGCCGTGGCTTCAGGCTGGAAACGGATCTCGAACGCATCGATTCCCAGTCGCCCCGTCGGCGGGGCCGCGGGTGCGACAATGGCCAGTCCCCACAGTGGCGGGGCGTCGAGCAGTTCGCCCAGCCGGCGGTCGAGTTCACCGAGACTCTGCCAGCGGGCCGGATCCGGCGACAGGATCACTGTGCTGGCCTGCCACTGGCCGGCGGCGTCGGCGGCGAACGGTTCGCCATACACGTAGACGCGCACGGCCTCCGAGGGATCAATCTCGCCGACGAAGAAGCGGACGCTCCCGGGGGGCAACGGCGCGCTCTCCAGATCGTTGAGGGCGACGTGGACTTCGGCGTCGGCGAAGTGGGCCAGCCCGGCGGTCTCGCCCGTCGTATAGGCGGCCAGATAGACGCCGCCGGGGAGGGCGACGAGGCCGTCGAGGTCCGCCTCCGCGTGGCCGGCGCCGTCGAGGTAGCCGCCGTCCGCGCTCCAGGCCAGCTGGGTCTCGGCACGCTGCCGCATCCCGGTCAGCGAGTACCATTCGGGTGCAGGCTGAAACCAGTGCTCGGCGGTCTGCTGTCCGGGTTCGAGTGCGGTGAAAAGCACGTCGGGGGCCAGGGCCGTGCCGTCCGCGTACTCGGCCTCGGCGCCGACGGTGCGCAGGCCGGGGGGCACGTTCTCCCAGTCCAGACGGTAGGGCGCGGTGTCGTCGCTGCCGAGGAGGACGCCGTCGCCGAAGAAGCGCACCACGCAGGCCTCCCGCGTGTTGCCTGACACCGTGACCTGCATGGCGACGGTGCTGTCGGCGCGCACAAAACTCCCCGATGCCGGGGTGACCACCCGCACGATCCGGGCGCCGGCGCCGTCAAGGATGATCCGCAGGCGGCCGCTGATGGCTGTGGCGTCCAGATCGTCGAGGCTCCCCGCGGCCCGCACCGCGCGCCGCATCGTCAGATCGAGGGGGATCTCCTCGAGGTGGCCGGCGTCCAGCTTCACACGGAGGGCGATGACCGTGCCGGTGCCGGCGAAGCCCTCTCCGTAGAGCCAGCCGAAGCGGTAGTGGTCCTCGCCGCGTTGGGCATCGCGCCACGTCCGGGTCAGGAAGGCGGCGGCGTGGTCGGGGTTGCCGGCCGGCTGCGCCGAGGCCATGTCGCCGGCCACGGTCTGACGGATTTCGAGGGCCCCGGCGGGGTAGGAGAGATCGAAGAGGAGGTGACCGGCCGCCTCCGCCGTCTCGACGAACAGTTGCAGCGACAGCTCGTCGCCGGGCCGGACGGTGCGCGACTCGATGCGCAGGGTCAGTCCGCGGCAGAGTCCGGCGGCGGCAAGCCCCAGCAGGAAGAGCCTGGCGGCGGTCATTCGGGTGTCCCCCATCGGGTTGGCGAGAGGCGGATGTGGATTTCTCATGGGGCGTGCGGCTCGGTGTTTTCGCCGAAGGACGTGGTCAGCCGGCGCAGGCTGGTGCCGTCGGGGAGCATCTGGTAGACCTCCCAGCCGGCGTCGCGCTCGGAGGCGAACAGGATGAATCCGTCGGCCGTCCAGCAGGGGTCGCGTTCCGGGTGCGGGGAGTCGGTCAGGTTGACCGCCTCCGTGCCGTCGGCGTTGGCGCTCCAGACGTCGGGGTTTCCGGCGGCATCGGAGATGAAGACGAGTCGGGCGCCGTCGGGCGACCAGCGCGGCTGGGTCTGGTTGCCGGGCAGCCCGGGCACTGGCTGCGGGTTCGAGCCGTCGGCGTCCATCATCCACAGGGCCATGGTGCCGCCGCGGTCCGAGGCGAAGGCGATGCGGGCGCCGTCGGGCGACCAGGCCGGATCCTGGTCAATGGCGGGATCGGTAGTCAGGCGTGTGCTGGGCGGCGGCACCACGGCGCGGATCATGTAGTCGCCCCCCCACTGGATAGACCATTTGTCGTTGGTGTACCGCCAACTGCGACCGGACGTGTTGTCCCAGTTGACGCCGATCCAGGGCTGATCGTCCACAATCCGAAACAGGCAGACGACGAACTCGCCGGCGACATCCAGCGGCGGCGCGATGACCATGTGCCAGCCGGTCGCCGCCGCCTCCGTCTCGCCCTCGGCCAGCAGCTCGCCGGGCCGTTCATTGGCGGCATCCCAGTCATACACCCGCCACAGAAATGCGCCGGGGGACTGAGTGAGGTAGAACCGAATGGCGCCAAGCCGCCCGGGGGCACTCGAGAAATGGACGCCCGCGCCGCCGCCTGCACTCCCTCCCCAGCCGGCACTGCTGGACGGCGTGCCGTCCTCGTAGGCGATCTCCCCGGTGGGGGCTGGCGTGTCGAGGGTGAGCAGGTGGATTTCGGGGTTTCCCTCGCGGCCGCCGTCGTATTCCGAGACGTAGGCCAACCGGCCTCCGTCGGGATGCCAGTCCGGGGAGTGGTTGGGTTGCTCGCCCAAGGTGAAGGGGTATGCCTGCCCTCCGTCGGTCGGCACCCGCCACAGCTGTGTGCCATCGGCGCGGTCGCTGACGAAGGCCACACTCAGCCCGTTCGGCGAGAGGCGCGGCTGCCGGTCAACCGATGAGGCCCCGGTCAGGTTGGCCACTCCCTGCGGGGTCCGCAGGAAGACGTCGGCCTGCCCGGTGCGGGTCGAGGAGAATACATACGTCTGAACCTCTCCGCCGCCGCCGAGCTGGGCGGGGCCGAACTCGGAGGTGTTGCCGTTCGGGGCGATCGCAAGGGCGTTGAGGCGCGCGCCCGCGGGCACTTTGGCGGAGAGCGAAAACGTCTGCCCGTTCCGCCCTTCGCCCTCGCGCACCCGTGCCGTGCCCAACAGTTGCCTGCCCTCGTCGCCGGAGTCGGCATACACCTCGACTTGCGTGCCCGTGGGCAGTCCGTCGGCCGTGCCGCTGACGGTGTGCTGGGAGACCTGCCGGATCACCGGCGCGGCGATGCCGCCGTTCGCCCCGTCCACCAGGGCGATCCCCTGGCCGCGGTTGCCGGTGATGCGGTTGCCGCCGAACATGTTGCCGGTGCTGGCCGCCGACTGGATGCGCACGCCGTCGCCGCCGTTGTCCTCGATGCGGTTGCCGGTGGCCGTGGTGCTCTTCGCCCCGTCCTGGACGACCACACCGCACTGGACATTGCCCCGCACCAGGTTGTCGCGGACCGTGGCTCCGCTGATCCCGGCCGCGAACTGGATGCCGGTGGCATTGCCCGGCAGGGGCGCGCCGGAACCGGACATGCCGGCCTCCCCCGCAGGGGGCACCCCAACCACGTTGTTGCAGACCTCAACTTGGGTGTCGGAGCCGGTGGCGAGGATGCCGACCGGATTGTCGGCAATCAGATTGGAGAAGGGTTCTCCGGGCAGGCCTACGGCGATGCCGCTGCCCGCCTCAACCTGGACCCCCGCCGTGCCATTGGTGGCAATACGTGTGCCATGAATCTGAACCGACTGGGTGCTCTCGCCCTGCACGCGGATGCCGGCAGACGAATTCCCGGAGATGTCGCCGACGCCCTGCGTACTCCCTTCGATGCGGACGTTGGTGGCGCTGGCCACGTCAACCCCAACCTCGTTCCGGTAGATGTTGTGGATGTTGCCGATCTCGACATTGGTCGCCCCCGCGAGGTGGATGCCGGCGCCGGTATTTCCCTGGCAGTCGAGCTCTTCTATGCTGACCCCCGAGCACTGGGCGTCAACGAGGACGCCGTCCCCTTGGGCGCGCGACACCGACACCTGGTGCAGTTCCACGTCGGTGGATCCCTGCAGTTCGACGCCGTTGGCGCCGGCGTTCTGGATCCCCGTGGGGCGCAGAAACAGATCGCTGCAGCCCTGAACCAGCACCCCGTTCTGCGCCGCCGACTGAACCTGCATCTGCGCGTCCAGCGACGCCGCCCACGTATCAATCAGGCGGACGCCGTCCCCGCCCGGATTGACGATGCGGAGGCTGCCCTGAACCTGCGTGCCGTGCGCGGCCACAATCTGCAGCCCGTGTGACCCCGCCCCCGAGATCTGGAAGTCGGCCAGGGTGGTATCCGTGGCATCCTCGATGTGGACGCCCACCCCCGAGGGGGTGTCAACATTGACATCTTCCAGCCGGTTCCGCGTGGTCTCTACGCCGCCCACGAACACCCCGCACTCGCCGTCGTAGCAGTCCACGTCGGTGACCCTTACATCGCTGGTGCCGCCGAGCAGGGCGACGCCGCAGACTGGCACCTCACGGGGTTCGCCGGCCGGCGGGGTCTGCGGATTCCGCACTTCCAGGCCGCTGACCGTGGCCAGCGCCGTCCGCTCCTCCTCCCCGCCCCAGGTCTTGGTGACCCCGTCGATGCGTAGCCCCCCGCCCGCGCACTCCCGGATGTCGACCCTGGTCAGCTCCGTGCCGAGGGCGCCGTCGGCGATGACGACTCCGGGGCCCTGGCAGCCGAAGGCCATGACCCCATCGCCAACATTTGCCTCCGCCCCGGGGCCGCGGATGACCAGCCCGGCCCCCTGGTTCCAGCGCGTGTCGGGTTCGCCCACCATATTGCGCGAGGTCCCCGCGCCCTCGATCAGGATGCCGTCGCCCTGGTTGTACTCGAAACGGCAGAGTGCAACGACGACATTGTCGCTGGCGCCGCCGCGGATGTGGAGTCCGGGGCCGCGGTTGCCGGCGTTCTCGGCACCGGCCCATACCATGGCGTTGCGCAGGGTGTTGTGGGCGGTGCCGACGCCTTCCATGACGATGCCGGCGGCGTTGGCATGATAGTGGCCGGTGATGCTGTTGTAGCGGCTGCCGCCGGTCAGGT
>MVZH01000274.1 GCA_002068325.1 Lentisphaerae bacterium ADurb.BinA184
CGGCCCGTTCAAGGCCAGCGTGCCCCCGGCCAGGGTCACCGCCGTCATCCCGCCAAGGGGATCGGCGCCGGAACTGCTGACACGCCCGCCCTCGATGCGAAGCGCCGTCGAGGACGCCGAGACCGTGCTGCCCGTGCGGTTGTCCAGCGTCAGGCTGCCGGCGCCCTGTTTGACCAGTGTGCCGGCGACGCCGCTGTCCGAAAATGCCTGCACCGGCAACTCACCGGCGGTGATGGCCAGGGTGCTGCCGCCGTGCGTGCTCAGGCTGGCCACGCTGCCGCTGCCCGTGGAAAGGCTGGCGTCCGCCCCCAGGCTGACGGTGCTGCCGGGCGCCGCATGGAGGCTGCCGCTGCTCAGGCTTCCCTGCACATCGAGCGCCCCGGCGCTGACCTCCATGGCCAGCCCCACGGCCAGGCTGCCGGCCGGGCCGATCCCAAGTTCGCCGGCGGCGTCGTCCAGCCTCACCACAGAGGCGGCGCCGGCGCCCGGCACGGTCACGGTGTGGCCATGCACAAAGACCTCAAAGGCGGCGCCGGGAGTGGTTCCGCTGCCGTCCCAGGTCGCGCCGTCGGCCCAGTTGCCGGTGGCGACGCTGTTCAGGACCTGGTTGGTGCGGAAGACGCGGATCTCGTTCAGGCCCGGATTGCTGTTGACTGAGGAGAGCACGTTGAAGCGCAGGTAACGCGCGTCCGCAATCACCAGCCCGTTGTCCTCGTTGAAGACCTGCGCCGTGAGCGGGGATTCGCCGGAGTAGAACGCGAGCGTGCCGTTGTAGAGGGTCTGCGGCGAGATCAGCTGGTTGGCGCCGTCAACCGCCGTCGCGCTCTGGATCGAGAAGTCGAGCGTGCCGCGGTCGTTGTGGGTGGCGTTGTGCGTGTTGAAGATGCGCAGTTCGCCGACGTTGTAGACCGAGCCCAGGTCGAGCGTGAAATAGCCGGTCCCGGCGCCTTGGCTGGCCAGCCAGTAGTTGCTGCTGAACACGTCGGTGACGGGATCGCCCGCGGCGCCGCCGTCGGTGACCTTGGTGGCGGCGAAGCCGCCTTGGTTGAACGGCTGGCCATTGTAGGCGCTGCTGCCGTCAATGACCGCCTTCCCCGCGGCCAGGTTGTATTCGAGGATGGGGGCGCAGACTGCAACGCGCCCGCCCAGCCCGGCCGCGGCGGAAATCAGCAGGGCCAGCGTCAGCCGCCGGGCCATTCCGTCGTGTCGGGGTACACTCATGCGTCGTCCCACCTGCGCCCCACACGCGGGCCTGACTGATCCCAGCCATCCCGCGGCGCACGTCGCAAATAATACCGCATGCGCGCGGCCTTGTCAAGAACGCCCCCATGCAAACCCCGCATGAGTGGCCGGGACGGGCCCGGCCGCTCATGCCAGGGTCTGCAAGCGGCTCTGGCTGGTTCACCACCGAGGACACAGAGTTCACAGAGGGCTTTGCGCTTGCGTTGGCGCGGACACCCGCCACCGCCAGCGCGAAGCCAGTTCCCTCTCTGTGCTCTCTGTGGTTGACGGCAACAATGAACGCGCCGCCCGCGGAAGGGAATTGGCACATTTTGTGCTCTGTAGTGCAGTCCGGGCGCGGGCACGGCCGCCGGGCGTGTGCACGCCCCAACCCAAGGGACAGCCGGCAGTCAAGGCCGGACGGACGGTGTGCCGAGTACCGGAAGAGCGCAGAGCCGGGGACAAGGTATCATGGCACGCAGACCGGCATTCCTACGAAGGCATCGGGGACGGCTCGACGCAGGGCGCGCTGGCCAGCCCCGCCCGCCCACGGGAACGCCCGTTTTCGCACTTCTGCGAAGCCGCGCCCGCCGCCCGGCCACGCCGTCGGCGATGACGCTGACCGAGGTGGTCGTCACCTCCGGCCTGGCCGCCATCGTGCTGGCGGGCGTCATGGCCGGGCTGGTGGCCTCCTCCGACGCCATGTCGCTGGCGACCCAGCGCACGGCTGCCCTCGGGCTGTGCCAGGAGAAGCTGGAGAGCATCCGCAGCGACGCCTTCGCCAACGTCGTCCAGGAAAGCTACCCGGAGGAGACCGGCCTCAGCCTGACCCACACCGAGGCCAATCCCCAGTACGTGTTCCCCTGCACACGGCAGGTGACCGTGGCCGACATCACGAGCGGCGGCGTCGCCGCCCGGCGGATCACGGTCGTGGTCAGCTGGCGGTTCCGCGACAGCGAGCGCAGCGAGACCCTCCATGCCATCGTCTATGACATGTCCTGACGGCCGGCGGCGGCCCCGGCGGCACGCCTTCACCCTGGTCGAGGTGATGGTGGCCTCGTCCCTCGGACTCGCCCTTGTCGCCTTCGTGTCCGGCTTTCTGGTCTACGCCGGCGGCTGGATCAAGCGCAACCAGATGCAGGGCCTCTTCACGCTGCGGGCGCGCTACGGCACGCAGACGCTGTTCCGCACTGTGCAGAACGCGCGCAGCGTCAGCGTCTCCGCCGACGGCCTGATGGTCTACCTGCTGACTGCCGACGACAGCCTGAACGCCATCTACTACCGGGACGCCGACGCCACTCCCGAGACCATCACCGACAACGGGATCTGGTACGATCCCAACCCCGACGAGGAGGTGACCGGGGACGAGGAGCTGATCATCCCCTATGTCACCCCGCTCGCCGGGTTTCCGGTCTTCGCCGCCCAAGGCCCGAACCTGCTGGCCCGCTTCCACGTCGGGGATCCGGCGGCGGTCAGTGCGGCCGACCGCTTGAGCGGCAAGGGATACCAGGGCATCCAGGTGCGCACCTGCGTGCAGCCGCGCAATATCGGCCGCACCTGGGCCAGCGCCCTGTAGCCAGGGCACGGCGGCCCGCCAGACCAGGAGACGCCAGATGACCACACACGGCGCAACAGGGCGGGGGGAGGGCGAGCGCGGCTCGGTCATCGTGCCCGTGCTCGTGCTGCTGATCGTCCTCTCGATCTCGGTCTCCGCCCTGCTGCGCTACTCGGCGCAGGAGGTGCGCTCGGTGCGCGACCTCAACGCCTACAAGCGGGCGATGGTGGCCGCCGAGGCCGGGCTGGAAAAGGGCATCTGCGAACTCCGCAACCTCATCGTCGCGCACGGCGAACCGACCCAAGGGGAGCTGGACGCCGTCCAGCCGCCGACCCTCCCCGGCTATGTCTTCGAGACGCCCGATGCCTCGTCCGCCTTCTCGCTGCTCATTGACGGCGGCGCCCACCACAGTGAAACGATCGTGGAGGGCCGCTGGGCCGGGCTGGTCGGGGATTGGCAAGGCTACCTTCTGCGCTCGGGGGTGGTCGAACCGGCGAGCCGCCGCGGAGTCGTGCTGGCGCAGAGTTTCCAGAAACTGGTGATCCCCCTCTTCCAGTTCGCCATCTTCTACGAACAGGATCTGGAGATTCTGCCCGGGGCGGATATGACGATCTCCGGGCCGGTGCACACCAACGACGGGATGTGGGTGGGGGCCGAGTCCGGGTCCTCGCTGTCCTTCGACGATCGCGTCACCGTCCGCAGCGACATCCTGCACGGCCGCAAGGACAGCGCCAGCGAGATGACGGGAGGCGTGACGTTCCGGAACAAGGCCAACACCGCCGTCTCGATGTACGTCGACGGCGAAGGGTGGGTGGACCACCGCCTGGCCGGCTGGGGCGTGCGCGCCCTCCAGCTGTGGGGGGAACGGGTGTCGGACTCCGCCCACAACGTCCCGCGCCTCAACCTGCCGATCCCCCATGAGAACGTGCCGCACGAGATCATCGAGCGGGCGGTCACCGGCGGCGACCCCGCCCTCGAAGAGAACAAATTCGAGAACAAGGCCAACCTCATCATCTGGCGCGACAGCACCGGCACGATCCGCGCCAAGACCGGCGACGGGGCGGCCTTCCCGCTGACCTACACCGTCTATGTCGGGGGCACCCGGACAACCCGTACGATTGCCACCTCCGCCTCGTTCGCCGACTGGCGCGAGGGCAACGGCACGGCCAAAACCATGCATTCGCTGGACATCAACATTGCCAACCTCAAGGCGCATCCCGGCTACCCGCAGACGGGTGTGTGCGTCTATACGTACAACAACTACCGGCCCAGCGGCACCGCGGCGGTCTGCCGTTTGAAAAGCGGCTCCGAGCTGCCGGCCGGCGGCCTCACCGTCGCCTCCCCCAACCCCGTCTACATCCAAGGCAGCTACAACGCCACCGGCACGACCCGGCCGGCCCTGGTCTGCGGGGACGCGGTCACCATCCTCTCGAACGCCTGGACCGATAGCAACAGCACCAAGACCCTGACCTACCGGAAGGCCTCCAACACCATTGTCAACACGGTCATCATGACGGGGAACACGGCGACCGTCGTCGGTCAGTACAACGGCGGACTGGAAAACGTGCTCCGCTTCCAGGAGGACTGGAGCGGGATCACCCTCCGGTACCGGGGATCGCTGATCTGTCTGTGGCTGAGCACCATTGCGAGCGGGCCGTGGGTCTATGGCAACAACCGCTACACGGCCCCGATCCGCGACTGGGGCTACGACACCATGTACCGCGACGTGCGCAACGCCCCGCCCGCCGTGCCGCAGGTCTACGCCCTCGAAGCGCTGACCTGGCACCAGGACTCCTGGGGTGAAGACGAACGGCTGTAGCACGCCGCGCCCCCCCCGCCGGCCCGGCGCCTTCCACGCCGGCCGGGAGTCTCACGGGAGAGACACCGGAAGCCCCCCCCTCCCCCGTGCGCGGGCGCGTCGCCCACGCACTCCGCAGAGGCTTTCTTCCGTCTGTGGCGCGGCGCCCCGGCCGACGCCCGACCCGCCGCCCCGATCTTCCTGGCACACTCCCTGCTTGCAACTATATTGACGGGGCCAGGCCCCGCGGGTGAAGGTTAGGAAGCCGGGCGCCGTCCGTTCGACCGGCCCACGCGGCCCCCCAAGCCAGGCGTGGGCAGCGCCACCGGCAGGGCCGTATCCGTATACCCCGAGCAGCCTGTGGTCTGGCAACCGACGAAAGGACGGCTGTGCGACTGGCGAGCGGCCAACCCGGACCGGCGGCGACGGACGCCGGCGCCCCCGCGACGCATCCCTTCACCCTCGTCGAGGCCATGGTCGCACTCCTCCTGGCGGGAGTGG
>MVZH01000275.1 GCA_002068325.1 Lentisphaerae bacterium ADurb.BinA184
GGGCACCTACCACCGCACCTGGATGACCGTCGGCGGCGCCCTCGGCGTGACCAACGGCTACCCCCCCGACGTGTTTGAGAACCTCGATATCGTCGCCCACGTGCACTACGCCGACAACTCCACCGGCTGGGTGCACTCGTCCATCATGGTGCCGGGGCTGCGCTTCGGGCCGCACAAACCGGTGTGGATCAACATCCCGCTGACGCACGAATTCCGCACCCGCCACAACGGCGAGTACCAGCGGCACATGGCCTTTGCGATGCTGATGCAGGGCGCCGACGGGGTGTCGCAGTACGGGCTGCCGCTGTCCTTCGAGAACGGGCCCAACCCCGGGACGGTGGCGGGGCGCGAGACGACGCGGCACCTGAACCGCGAGGTCCTGGCCCCCTTCGGCGAGCTGGTCACGCGGACCGAGCCGGGCTACCGCGGCGTCGCCATCGTCAACACCGCCAACCAGCACCTGCTCAGCGACTCGAAGCGCATCGCGGTCGCCAACCAGGCCGAGGACCTGTGGATCGCCTGCTGGCGGCTGGGGTACCCGGCGGTGTTTCTGTTCGAGGACGCCTTGGCCGGGAGCGTGTCCGGCTACAGCCTCATTTTTGTGCCGGGCATCAAGTTCCCGGACGAGCTGTCGGCCCAGATGCGCGACCGTCTGCGCGAGGCCATGGCGGCGGGCACCAAGGTGGTTGTCGAGAAGGGCAGCGAGCTGGACCTTCCCGGCCTGGTCCGGCTCGACACGCCGCTGCAGGACTTCTACGTGCGCAACTACTTCCCGACCTGGCTGGACGACGAGCTGAACAAGGTCTTCGGCGAATCGCAGCCGACCACCGACTACCTGCGCGCCAAGCTGCCCGAGCTGGGCGTCGAGCCGGCCGCCCGCGGGCCGTTCAAGGTCGGCCCCAACTGGCGCACCGCCGGCGACATCCACTACCTGGTCATGGCCAACTTCGAGGATCCCGACTACGGCTACGCCATCAAGCAGATCATGGCCAAGCCCGTGCGGATGCCGCTCTCGGTGAGCGCCCGCCGCGGCCGCGTCGCCTACGACCTGCTCAGCGGGCAGGCGGTGCCGTTGCGCTTCGACGGCGCCGAGGCCGGGTTCGAGGTTGACATGACGCGTTGCCAGGGCGCGCTGCTCGCCTTCCTGCCCGAGGAGCCGGCGGCGTTGTCGGTGGCCTTTGCCGCCACCGCCGACCGTCGCCGCGCGCGCATCACGGCGTCGCTGACGGGCGCCTCGGGCAAGGGCATCGCCGGCCTCTTCCCGGTGCGCCTCCGGCTTCTCGACGCCGACGGGCGGGCGGTGCGGGAGTTCTACCGCGTGCTTGGTGGCGGGACGGCCTTTGAGTTCGACCTGCCGGCCCGCGTGCAACCCGCGCAGTGGGTCTGCGAAGTCCGCGAGGCCATCAGCGGGCGGACGGTGGCGCAGCGTCTCGAGGCCCCGCGCCACGCCGGCGCCGGCCTGCGCCTGGTCGGCGTCTCCGAGCCCTTCATCCCCTATCCGCAGGAGGTGAAACGTTTCCTCGACGGGACGCGGACGGCTACGCTGATCGTCTCCAGCCGCACGCCGGGGATCGCCGCGTTGGCCGGGGAGCTGGCGGCGAAGCTGGAGTCGCGCGGGCTGAAGGTCACCCTCACGCCTGAGGACGCCGCCTACCGTTTTCCGGCGGGCGACCCCAACGAGGCCGATCCCATGAGCGACGGCTTCCACAGCTGGCGCAGCGGGCATGAGATCATCCAGCCGGCCACGGTCATAGACGGGCCGGTCATCCTGATGAGCGGCAAGGGCGGCTCGTATCTGCTCGACGGCCTTGAACAGAACGGGTTCCTGACCGAGGCTCCGGTGGGCGGGGCGGGCCTGGCGGCGCGGCCGACGATCCAGGTCGCGGTCAAGGGCCTGCACTTCCGCCACGACACCCTGTGCCTGATCGCCAACGAGGCCGCCGGCATGCGCGGAATCCTGGCCGCGCTCGACGGCGACTTCGCGGCCCCGGCCGCGCCTGCCGCCCCGGTTTTTGCGGACCTCGCAACCGTCGAGAGCAAGAACCCGGTCGCGAACCCGGCCCCGGCCGTCAGCCTGACCAACACCAACGAGCTGGTTGCGGACATCGCGTTCGACCGCGCCGGCAACCTCTACGCCATCACCTGGGGTCACGGCAACAACCTGTACTCGCTCGATCCGGCCGGCAAGCTGCGGTTCTCGCGCCATCTGCCCGAGGCCGGGGCGTGGCGGCTGGAGGTCGCCGACGACCGCGTCCTGGTCTCGACCGCCGCCGGCAGCCGTCTGTACCAGCTGTCCCTCGACGGCAAGCCCCTGGCCCAGTACCGCATGACGCGCGATCCCGGCCCCGTGGGCGACGACGAGTACGAGCTGTCCTACCCGGCCTGGCGCTACCTGCCGTCGCTCAAGCAGGTCTTTCTGCGGCTGGGCACCGACATGCGGGTCGTTGACGCGGAGGGCAACACCGTGCGGCAGTGGCGCGGCGAGGCCTACGAGGATCGCGATGTCGCCGACCATATCCTCTACCGGGAACCGCGCGCCTTCGTGCTCAGCCCCGACGGCACCCGCCTGGCCCAGCTGGAAACCTCGTCGTACTTCACCCAGCGCGGGAGCTACGAGGACACACCCGTCTTCGACACCCACCTGGTCCTTCGCGACCTCGAAGGCAAGTTGCTGGCCGAGTACAAGAACGTCGCCAACGAGCCTGAGGGCCCGACCGCGGTCATCGCCTGGCCTGCCGGCACTCCCGGCCCCGCCGTCATCGTCAAGGGTGAAAAGTGGCAGTTCAACGAGCGGCTCGAGCTGCTCTCGACGCGGCCCTACGATCCCGGCGAGCTGGCGCTGGGCGGCGAACTCCGCCTCTCGCGCGACGGCAACGCGTTGCGCCTGCTCGACGGCGACAAGCCCGCGCTGGCGCGCTTCGGGCCGTTCGCGGTCATGCCGACCTACGGCGCCCTCAGCCCCGACCGCCGGTGGGTGGCCCTCCTCGACGAGTATGGCGGGCTGGCGCTGCACGCGGTGGCCGACGGCAGGGAGCAGTGGCGGGTGACGGTCGCCGACATCGGGCGGGTGCTACGTTTCACGCCCGACTCGCAGCGTGTCCTGGTCGGGGGCCAGCGCGGCACGGTGGCGGCCTGGGGGGTGGACGGCAAGCCGGTTTTCGCCACCGGCCTCGAGGCGTTCAACACGGCCCTGACGTCGCCGGCGCTGTACGACCCGGAGTTCCCGGATTACACCGACCGTCTGTGGCCCGAGGGGGTTGACCGGCCGGGCGACCTCGAACCCCTGGTCCGCCTGGGCGAGAGCCGCCTTGAGAACGGCGCCTGCGAGGCGCCCGCGGGGTGGTCCGGCGAAGGGGTTGCGTGCGTCGCCGAGGGGCGGGCGGGCAGCCGGTGCCTGCGCGTCGGCGCGGCCACGGTCTCGCAGGAGGTGACCCGCTACCTCGGCAACCATGTCACTTGGGTGCTGGAGTTCCACTACCGCGCCGCGCCCGGCGCCGTCCACCCCGTCCTTCTCGCCGGCATGCAGGTCACCAGCCGCCATCCCGACTCCGTGGCCCGGCGCTTCGCGGCGGACGCGGAATGGCGCTTTGCCCGCCTGGTCGCCAAGAGCGGGCGCGACGCCGAGGCCCTGCGCGTCGGCTTCGCCGCCGAGGACGGCGAGGTCCTGCTCGATGACGTCAGCCTGCGCCAGATCCGCTTCCCCAGCATGAATCACCTCCATCACGAGCCGCTCCATGACATCGAGCCGGCGATCCTCCGCAACCCGCTCTTCCTTGAGGACTACGACGTCGCCGGCAACCTGCGCCTGACCGGCTTCGGCCAGGTCACGGTCCCGCCCTATGAGAGCGGCGGCAAGCCCATGGTCGAACCCGCCTTCTTCCACAACGGCCGGCTCAACGACATGGACAGCTTCTGGTACGAGCAGCCGCGCAGCCGCGAGAGCCCCCGCCTGCCTATTGCGGTGACGTTGAAGGAGCCGCGCTGGCTGTCGCACCTGGCGGTGTACTTCAACGCCTTCGACGCCGGCAACGTCACTCCGCATTTCGACGTCTACGCCGAGGATGTTGATGCCAAGACCGAGCGGCTCGTGGCCTCGGTGCGCAACAACCGCCGGCTGTTCTGCCTGGTGCGCTTCCCGCCGGTGCGCGCCAGCATGATCCGGCTCGACCTGCTTGACTCGATCTCGCGCCTGCGCACGGTCACCGAGATCGAAGTCTACGGCCCGCTCTCGGGCCGCGAAGGCCAGACCGGATTTGCGGACCCCGCAGGACAGAACACCTACATGGGCGACTTCTCGCGGGTGGACCGCAGGCCGAAGGCGTTCCCGGAGGCCTTCCAGGCACCGCGCACGTTCTGGCTCGGGCACGGGGCCGGGGAGCGTACTTGGGCGCCGCCCAGTTCGCAGGTGCTGGTCTCCGAGCGCAAGCTGTACGTTTCGCGGGCGCTGGGGTACAGCGATGTGAACCGGCTCGACAACCCGTCCGAGATTCTGAGTTCGACGCGCAGCGGCGCGCTCTCGTTCAACCCGGCGGTCACGCTGTACGGCGGCGTGCTGTTGAAGAGCAGCCCGCTGGGCCGGCTCTACGGGGTGGACGCCGAGACCGGGCAGGCGGTCTGGGATGTGGCCATCGGCGTGCGCGACGCCGGGGCGCCGGTGGTCGTCGGCGAGGACGTCTACCTGGCGTCCGACGGCGCGCGGCTGTACAAGCTCGACCTGGCCAACGGCAGCGTGATGATGGACGCGGAGCTGTCGGGCGGCGTGCCCGGCAGCCTGGCCTGCGACGGCGACCGGCTGTTCCTCATCAGCCGCGACGGGTTCCTCCAGGGGTTTGCGCGGCGGGACTTCCGGCCGCTGTGGAAGGTGGCGGTGGCGGCGGACAGTGAATCTACCCCGGCGGTGGACAAGGGCGTCGTGTATGTGGCGGACCGCCAAGGGGTTGCGCGTGCGGTGCAGGCGGCGGACGGGCGCGAATTGTGGACGGCGCCGCTGGGCCAGGAGTTCACGCGCTGCCCGGTGGTCAGCGGCGACGTGGTGTTGTTCGGGTGCCGGCGCGGCCGGCTGGCGGTGCGGCGG
>MVZH01000276.1 GCA_002068325.1 Lentisphaerae bacterium ADurb.BinA184
CCGGGTCGTCGGGCATGACCTGGCGGACACGGAGGTCCGCCCTCCATCGGCGCCCATAGGGACGTCGTCTGGCGGGCTGGAGGGACGACCTCCGTGTCGTCCGGGTTCGCCCGCGGCAGACCGGGTCGTTGGGTGTGACCTGGCGGACACGGAGGTCCGCCCTCCATCGGCGCCCATAGGGACGTCGTCTGGCGGACTGGAGGAACGACCTCCGTGTCGTCCGGGTTCGCCCGCGGCAGACCGGGTCGTCGGGCATGACCTGGCGGACACGGAGGTCCGCCCTCCATCGGCGCCCATAGGGACGTCGTCTGGCGGACTGGAGGGACGACCTCCGTGTCGTCCGGGTTCGCCCGCGGCAGACCGGGTCGTCGGGCATGACCTGGCGGACACGGAGGTCCGCCCTCCATCGCACGAGGCCGGCGTCGTCCGCGTGGGTTCTGCAAGCGCCTCGGCGTCTAAGGACGTGCGGCTGCCCTGAGGGACGCCGGTCACTTGTCGAGGGTGACCGTTCCCCAGCGGGCGGGGTCGAGGCGGGCTTCGCTGGGCACGTCCGAGACCAGTCCGGTGCTCTTGTTGTGCCAGTACACGCGGGAGGCCCGGTTCGTCCCCGACGGGTCGGAGTAAATGACGCCGGCCACGCCCTTGACCTCGCCGCCCAGGCAGGCATCCAGGCCGAGTTCGGCCAGCGGCACCTGGATGAGCACGCTGTACGAGTTGAACCCTGTCGCCACCTTCACCACCGCCTTGTCGAGGCGCCGGACGAACGGGAAGGTCACGGCGTTGGCCAGGTTGTTGGCGACCGCGTAGGTGGTGGGGTTCTCCTCGGCCTGCGAGCGCGCCTTCCAGAGGGTGACCGTGTTCTTCCCGCCGAGTCCGGCGGCCAGCAGCCGGATGGGGCCGGTGCCCGGCACGTCCAGCTGGAGGTCAACGGCGTCGCCCCCGATGAAGGCGTGCGTGAAGCGGCCTTCGCCGTTCTTCCACGGGCTGGGGTCGGCGACCTGGAACATGACCGCCAGGTCGCGGCCGTTGTGGGCCAGCGAGGCCCGCCACCAGACCGCCGGGTTGCCGTCCTCCGCCACCCGCACATCAACCGCGTGCGCGATCAGCGGCAGGCTGGCCGGCTGCAGCACCGGTACCGGCTCGGACGGCAGCTTGCCGACGCGCGCGATGCGCAGGCTTGCGGACTCCGCAACCTGCGACTGCTGGCGTTGCTGGGCGGCGGCCGAGCCCTTGGCGATGGCGTCGACGGTCACCTCGAGGGGCCGGATCTCCTTCACGCAGGTTTCGAGGTTGCGGATCTCCATCAGGCGGTACGAGGGCCCGCCGAGCTGAACGAAGACCCGGCGGCTCGCCTCATCGCGCCAGATGAAGCCGCCGAAGCTCTCCTGGCCGATGAAGGTCTCGTCGAGGGTCACCATGCCCTTCGAGTCCTGGCAGATGCTGGACACGTAGAGTCCGTCCATGGACATCAGGAACCACTCGCCGCGGTCGCCGCCGAGGGCGGTGAGGCTGCCGATGCCGGGGACGTCCTCGACGACGCCGTTGGTGCGGAAGGGGGCGATGAGCACGCCGCGCCGGGCGGCCGGGGCGTCGTGCCGCCCGTAGCGGTTGGGATAGGCGCCCTGGCGGCCGTCCGCCGTGTGATAGACGATGCCGTTGGAGACGTTGCCGGCCCGGTCCATCACCGGCGTTCCGGAGGAGCCCTGGGCATCGGCGAAGCCGATCCAGTTGGGGATTTTCTCCGGCCGGCTAAAATCGTAGAGGGGCACGCCGGCCTCGGAGAAGGCGGTGGGCGTGAAGCGCAGGCCGTTGGTGGTGACGATGGTCAGGTCGGGCCGCACCCAGCCGTTGGCCCAGTAGAGGGCGCGGACGTCGAGATCGCCGGTCACTTCGCCCTCGTCCTCGGCGCCGTTGGCATTGCGGTCGACCCAGCCGCGGCCGGGGGCATCCACCGTCTTGCCGTCGCGCACGCGCCGTCCCGCCATGTCGAGCCGGACGCAGGCGCGGAACACGCCCTTCTCATCGCGCCGCAGGATGGTCAGGTGATCCATCTTGTTGAAGCCCGGTGCGGCGCAGGCGTACTCGTGGCCTTTGAAGCGGTAGACCAGGCCACGCTCGTGCGCCAGCTCGGGGTGGAAGGCCAGCGGCTGCTCGGCGGTCTTGCGGCGGTGTGGATCGGGGTTGGGGTCGAGTTTGAACTCAATGCCGTGGGCGATGAAGCGCGTGGCGTCAAAGGTCAGGGGGAAGCCGGACATGGCCCCGTAGTCGGCCTGCCCCCAGAACTGGTCGAGGAGCGTGCCGTCCGCCGACCAGCAGGTGACGCGCTTGCAGGTGCCGACGCCCTCGGCCACCCAGAGCCGGCCGAGGTGGTCGAAATCCGCGCCCAACGGCTGGATCAGGTCGTCGCGGACGAAGGCCCCGGCCGGGCGCTCGCCGCCGGCACGCGGTCTGCCGATGGCGAATGCCGGCTTGCCGCCGACGCCGAGCACGAAGACTTGGTTGCTGCCGCCGTCGCTGACCGCGAAACGGGTCTCGTCGTGGCTGACGCCGAGGCGGCGGGGCGCCTGCAGGCCGGCGACGCGGAAGATCTCCTTGGCGACGGCGCCTTTCTCGTCGAGCAGCACGACGGCGCCCCCCGCGCGTAAGGCATAGAGGCGGCCGTTGCGGTCGGTCACGGCCAGCAGTTCGGGCGCCTCGGCTGTCGCGAGGACGGCGCCGGTGCGCGGGTCAGCCTGCAGGAGGGCACGGCCGGGGAACAGGGCCCACAGCCGCCCGTGGGCGAGGGCGAGGGAGCTGGTGTTGGGGATGCTGGGGTCGGGCAGGAGGGCGGGGCTTGGGGTGCGGGCTTCATCGTCGAAGGGAACCAGGTGGCCGTTGTCCAGGCGGAAACGGAAGAGCAGGGTGCGGTTCTGCCAGCTGCTGCGGGACAGCCCGTAGGCGTAGGTGTCGTCCAGGGCGCCGTCGAGGAACTCGTTGCCGTCGGTCCACTGGATGATGCCCTGGTCGTTGATGCGTTGGATGCCGGATCCGCCCTCGGTGCCGGTGAAGAACAGCACCGTCGTCTCGCCGCGCGTGGCCACGGAGGTCGGGTGGCCGTGGTTGGCGCCCCAGAGCTTGGATCCGGCCTCAGTCACCCAGGGCGGCGTCGCCGAGCTGTAGACGCTGTTGTAGAGGCTCAGTTCGATGGGGCGGTGGTGCACGATGCTGGCGGTGTAGCGGCCGGGCGCGACCGGGTTGCCGTTGCTTCGCGCATGATACGGCAGATCTGTTTGTTTCTTTCGTCCTTGGGCAGTTGGTAGAAATTCATTGCCTGCTGGATAGCCCAATACAGTCCAAGGGGATCGAAGAATTTGAAAACGAAGCCATTTCCCTGGTTTGCGTTGCAGTCGAGATGAGTGACTGTGTCGTGCAGACCTCCTGTGTCGTGCACGATGGGGAGGCTGCCGTAGGTGTCATAGTCGGCGAAACGCTTGAGGCGGGCCTTGTGCAGGGCAACCTGGTTCTCGACGACCGCAAGGCCGCCCTTGGCGGCGATGACCGCCTTGCCCCATCCGGTGCGGGCGCGGAACATGAAGATGCGGTTGACCGTGTCGTCGGTGATCCCGTCGGCGAGGCGGTGAGCGAGCATGGTGCCGTCGGCGTTGCCCCACATGGCCTCGATGCCGAAGACGAACGACTGCCCTGCGGCCAGCGGCTGGCCGCCGGTGCGGCAGTACGTCCACGGCCAGAAGGCCTCGAGGTTGTAGCCCTTGCCGTCCGGCCACGGGGCGGTGGCGACGGCGCCGCCGTGTTCGGCCATGGTGGCGCCCCAGCGCTCAAGCTGGTCCGGACGGTCCGGCCCGGTGGCGTCATAGGGCGGCTGAGCGCGGAAACCGCCGTGCTTGACGATCATGTAGGGCCGGCCGTCGGACGAGGAGTAGTACATGTTGACGTGCAGGATGTGTTCGTCCGGGGTGGCGTCGTCGAAGATCACGCGCGCCTGGTAGCAGTCCGCCCGCCAGCTGACGGCGAAGTCCTTGCCGGCCGTGTCGTTGCGCATGGGGGTCGGATCGTGGTAGCGGGCGAGGAAGTAGACGCCCTTGCCGTCCCACATCAGGTGGGTCCAGACGCTGTAGCGCTCGACGAGGGTGGGATCGTTGTAGCTCCACACGCCGGCCGAAAGGTCCCAGTCCGCGGTCTGGCCGTCAATCACGACCGCACCCGGCGCCGGCACCACCTGGATCTCAGTGTTGAACGACATGGTGCGGTCGTCCGCATGGGCGGCCATGAGGAGGGCCGAACCGACGAGCAGGAGGGTGCGGAGTTTCATTCTGACCTCATGGATGACCCGGCCCGCCCTCCCCGTCCCAGGGGGGGACGCCGCGACCGAATTGCAGAATATACATCGAGGCCTGGGAATGTGTAGCCGCCCCGAGTGACGGCCCGCGCCGCAAGTTCGCGAAAACGCGCGCGTTTTCACGAACTCGCACGGCGGCGGGAAGGGAGGATGGGGGCGGCCCGCGGCGAGGCGGGCCGATGCAGGATGGCGGCAACGGCGGGACGAACGGGGTTGTTGAGGACGATGTACGCAGGGCGTCAGCGGTGCCGGCGCAGCAGCGCCAGGCCGGCGACGGCGGCCAGGGCCAGGGTTCCCGGCTCGGGAATCGCGTACCCGACTCCGAACAGGCTGAACGAGGTCAGCCCGCCGGCGGTGATCAGGTTGTTGGCCAGGTCGAGGCCGGTGGTCACCGGCAGCCACGCCCCGCCCGTGTAGTGGAAGACCTGCAGATCCGACTCGAACTCACCGGCCGCCGCCTCGTCGTAGCGGATGGTCAGGTCGAAACTGGAGAACGTGTTCCCGGTCAGGCCGAAGTCATGGACGCTGATGAGACCCTGGAAACCCATTCCCAGGTCGAAAACGGGAACGTCGCTGCGGTCGGTCGCCAGCAGGCTGCCGGTGAGCACGCCATTGCCAGCGCCCAGCCCGGAGAAGGTGAAGCGCGCGCTGTTGACCAGGTCAATCGCCGTGTCGTTGGCCTGCTCGCCCCAGTTGTAGGAGTTCCCCGT
>MVZH01000277.1 GCA_002068325.1 Lentisphaerae bacterium ADurb.BinA184
GGCGATGACCGCCGGCGCCGACAGCGACGCCAGGTCGGTGCCCGGACGGTCGGTGTGCCCGAAGGAGGCAACTGGCACACCCCCGCCCTCGGGGAAGACCAGGATGCGGTGGCGGTCGGTGTCCGCCACCCACAGCCGGCCGCCGTCGGTGTGCAGGTACACAGTCGGGCCGAAGCGGGCCTCGGGCTCCGTCCCCCAGCTTGCCCATCGCCGGGCCTCGCGCCAGTTGGCGCCGTCGCGGTTCAAGACAACCACTTGGCCGGCGGCGGCGGCCAGCAACGCGCCGTCCGCGGTCATGCCGAGTGACGTCCACCCCTCGAGGGGCGTTGCGGTCTCCAGGCGGACCTCGCCGGCCTCGCCCGCGTAGCGCCCGTCCGCGCCGATCCGAAAGGCCTGCCCGGCACCCTTGGCGTCAACCACCAGAAGCAGGCGCCGGCCGTCCGCCAGGTAGGTGGCGCTGCCGACGAACCCCCGGCGCAGCGCACAGGACTCTCCGATCCGCTCGGCGCGCACATGGCGGTCCAGCGGCCCCGAGTAGAAGGAGGGCTGTCCCCAGAGGAAGGCGGGCGCGCACAGGATTCGCCCGTCGAGCATGACGGGTTGCCCGACGCCGGGCGCCTCCGGCCCGTTGACCCCGAACCGCAGCGGGGTGTCGGGCCGGTCGCTCCATTCCCACGAGCCGGCGCGGTAGAAGACCCGGCCGTCGCAATCCAGGCCGAGGCCGCTGCAGGCCGTCACCGCCCCGAGGCGACGGATGAGCGTCATCTGCCGCGTCGTGCCGTCCCATTCCATCAGATGGAGGATTCCGTCGAGGCCCGACACCGCATACAGCCGGTCGGTGACCTGGGCCAGGCCGCGGCCATTCACCAGCTCGGCGTTCTCGTCAAGATGGCCGATGAAACTGCCCGAGGCCCCGCCGAGCACCACGCCGGGGTCGGGTTCGAGATCCGCCGTGAACCGCTTGACCGTGCCGTGCCAGGCATGGCAGAACCAGCTCTCCCCGAGGCGTTGCGGACGCTCGCCGGGACAGCGCCGCGGCCAGCCCGCGTCCGCCGCCTGCCCGGCGACGAACTTGTGCATCGTCCAGTCGCGCGTCGCGTAGACGGCGCCGTCGGGGCCCAGTTCGATCCATTGCGCCTCGCCATCAGTGACCGGGGTCGTGGCGCCGCCGGGGATGTCAACCAGCACCACCTTCCCCTCGGAGACCGCGGCGACCCTGCCTCCGTGTGCGCTCGGCGAGAGACAGGCGGCGGGCACTTCGAGCGGTGTGGCGGCGGTGCCTGCGGGGGCGGCGATCGCCAGCGTCAAGAGCTTTCCGCCGACGAGGAGGACGACGGTGTCGCCGGCCAGCGCGATCTGATCCCGGTCACGGTTCGAGCCGGCGGGGATGGTGTACTGCGCCAGCAGCCGTCCGTCGGGTGCATAGCGGTTCAGGGTGGCATTGCCTGCCCGGTCCCACAGCGTGCCATGGCGGTCGAGCACCACCCCGATCCCGCTGGCGGGCTGAGGGTTGAACCGCACGAGATGGGCGCCCTCGACGCCGCTGTTGCCGAGCACGCCCTCGCAGATCAGCGTCTGCGCGGAAGCCGCCGCCGCCAGCCACACGCCGGCAACGACCCACGCCAGCCAGCCGGGCCGCCGGCCGCAGCCTCGGGACGGCGGGACGAGACACGCCTCTGACGGAAAGACCATGGCCAAACCCTCATGATTCCTGCCGGCGGTCAGCGATAGCCGCCGGGCCGAGTCGCTTCGCATCGATTCGAGTCGATTCTCGTCGATTCCAGTCGACTCCTCTCGACACCTGCCGGCTCCCGGCCCACGGCGCCCGCGGCCGCTCACTCCGCGAACTCCAGCCGCCCCCAGAGGTTGGGCATCAGCATCGTCTCGCCAGGCACGTCGTTGACCAATCCAGTGGCCCGGTTCGCCCAGTACGAGCGCAGCATGTTCACGTTGCCGGACGGGTCGCCGTAGATCACGCCAAAGTCGCCGGCCAGCGCCTTCCCCGCCGCCGCCTCGAGCCCGAGGGCGGCCAGCGGCAACGCCGCCTCCACGCAGTACCCGCCGGACTGGCGCTTGACAGCGATCCGGGCTTCGCGCACGATGACGACCTCATCCACCGTCGTGCTGCGCCACGGCGAGACAAAGCTCATCGGCTTCGCCGTGCCCGGCACACGGTAACGGTAGAGGATGGCGGCGGGCGTCGCATTCTGGCCGTCGGTCGGCGCGATCAGCAGCCGGCAGTCGCCGGGGACAGGGGTTAGGCGGCCGGCGGGCGCGCCGGAGTCGGCGCCGAACTGGAAATCCACGCAGTCGCCGGTCTTGTGCAGCAACGTCCAGTCGCGGCCCTGGTTGACGAAGGGCGAGTTGTCCTCGACGCGCCAGCACAGGTACAGATGCCCGTCGTCAAAGGCGGCGGCGGCCTGGACCGGGAACTTCCCGTCGCGGTCCCAGCGCGCCGGCGTGGGCTCGGGCCACTCCGCCGGATCGCCGTCAACGGCGGGGGCGGCGGCCACCCGCGGCACCGCGACGCGGCGGGGCTCGGCGACCTCGGCGACGGCCCGGCGCAGGCTGTTCTCGGCGGCGGCAACCTGCGCGGCGCTGACGTCGAGGGTTCCGGCGCTGCGCACCGCGCGGTCGAGGCCGTTGATGCGGAAGATGCGGTAGTCGGTGTGCCCGCTCTGCAGGTAGTAGGCGCCGTCGGTTTCCGAGCGGGCGAAGAATCCGCCGAAGCATTCGCCGCCGATCAGGTAGGCGTCAATGGCCACGCCCATGCGCACGTCCTTGAACATCTCGTCGAGGTAGATCCCGTCGGAGGTCAAGACGAAGAATCGCCCGTGGTTTCCGTTCATGACGAAGACGTCGGCGGTGTCGTCGAACGGCGCCATGCCGAGGAAGTAGAGCGCGCCTTGCATGACGCCGGTCTCGGGCAGCGGCGCCTGGTGGGAGCCGTGGACGTTGGTCCAGCGGTTGGGAAACTGCCAGCGCACCCGGCCGTCGGGCGCGAACGATGTCATGCGCGGATCGCTGTTGCAGATGAGGTTCCCGAAGCGGTCCGTGGCGGTCTCGATCTCATTGCCGCCCAAGGCGATGGGTACGGCCTGCCGGCACGCCTCGTTGAGGTCGGGGTAGCGGGGCGCGCCGCCGGGGTGATAGCCGTCGGGCGCCAGGGTCACCAGCCGCACGCTGCCGCCGACGCGGGCCGGCACGCGGATCGTGAGGTCGGCGAAGTCGTGCCCCCAGTAGGCGCCGGCGAAGTTCTCGGCGGCGGTCGAGAACGTGAACTCCTCGGCCTGCAACGCGCCGTCGCCGTTGACATCCACCCACAGGAAGCCTGGCCCCTTGTCGGCGTGTTTGCCCTTGCGTTCCGGATAGGCGCGCTCGAAGGCCTCGACAAAGACCGCGGGCGGGTTCCAGTCCATCGCAAAGCAGAAACGGTGCGTCGAGCCGATGGCCGCCAGCTCCCGCCGCGTGCCGTCGGGCAACAGCTCGGCGACGGTGGTGAAGCCGTCCAGCCCGATCAGGAAAACGCGCCCGTCGCGGCGGACGAAGCCACAGTGGCTCGGCGTGAACAGTCCGCCGAGGATGCTGGCCGGGGTCGCCGACCGGCCGTCGAAGTCGAGTTTCCACAGTGTCCCCTGGCCGATCCAGCGGGTGGGGTCGGTGGTGTCGAAGCCGGCCCCGCTGGCCCCGTAGTTGGTCGGCCCGTACTTCTCCTTCACGAGCCGCCCGGTTGCCAGCTCCCAGGCGCAGGCGCGCTTCGGGGTGAGGCGGGCCTCGGTCACCCACAGCCAGCCGTTTGCGGAGATCGCAAGTCCGCGCGGGTTGACCATGCGTTCGGGCTGCCAAGGCCCGGTGTAGGGGCCGCCGGGCCGGCCGATGGGGCGCGTCTCGCGGCCGTCGGCGCCGAACACCCGTACGGTGTGCGTGCCGCGGTCGCTGACGTAGACCGCGCCGTCGGGGCCGGCCGCCAGCCCGGCCGGGGACAGGACGCCGGCCGGCACGATCTCGCGCACGGCGCCCGTGGCGGGGTCGAGCCGGACAATGCGGTCGCCGGACACCGCCACCAGCCCCGCGCCGTCCGCCCGCACCGGGCCGGGCGACGGCAGCGGCAGCGACTTCAACGGCTTGCCGGTGGCGGCATCGAGAATCATCAGCGCCTCGGGATGGCGGAGGGCGACGACGAGCTTCCCGTCGTGGGACGTCAGTCCGGCCAGGACGGTCTCCGGTGCCTGGGGAGTCTCGGAACCCGGGCCCGCCTGGTGTTCGAGGGCGACCGCGAAGCGCCCCTGTTCGGGGAAGTCTACGACGCGGCCGCTGGCGATGTCATAGCGGGTGACGGTCAGCTTGAAGGACGTCTTCCAGTCGGCGGCCTGTCGGTTGATGCGCTGGCCCCAGGCCGGGCCGTCGTGCGCGGCATACAGGTACGTATCGTCCGTGGCCAGGCAGACCATGGCCAGGCCGGTGCCGTGCACCGCGTTGTAGTGCATGCGCTTGACGCCGGCGGCATCCACCGCGACTATCGCGTAGCCGGACTCCGCGACGGTCCCGGCCAGGAACGTCCACTCCTTGCCGGCGACGGCCTCGCTGAGGGTCGAGTGGTCGGGCCCCCACATGTCGCGCCCCGTCCCGGTCCGCCACGGCGGGTCGCCGTCATTGCAGAACGAGAACAAATAGTTTGGCGTGATGCCGGGGTGGCTGATGGCGCGCCAGGCATAGCGGCCGGGCGGCATCACCTGCCCGCCGTCGTCACAGCCGTCCCAGACGACGGCGTGCTGGCCGGCGGCGAAGGGCTGACCGCTGAGCAGATTGCGGACGCGGTTGCCGTCGGCGTCCTCGATGACCACGGACAGCTTCCCGTCCATCGGCTGGCTGACTCGCACGAGGATGCGGTTGGCGCGGTCGCGGACGAGCTGCCCGTAGGCGTCGAGGTTCAGCGGCAGCCAGTCGCGGGGATCGGCGGACAGCCCGGCGTGTGCGGCGCCGCCGGTGTGGCAGAA
>MVZH01000278.1 GCA_002068325.1 Lentisphaerae bacterium ADurb.BinA184
GATCGAGCGCTGGTGGATCTTCCGGCAACGGCTCTTCGACCTGCGCCACGCCGCCATCGGCCAGGGCGAACGCTGTCCCGGGGCCGCGGACGGCATGAACCTGGCGCGCGGACAACGCTGGGTGAACGTCTGGCCGCCCGACGAGAACTCGCGCCCCGAGCGGCATCCGGTCACGGACATCGAGCCCTCGTGGGTCATCCTGTCATGGGAACGTCCGTGGCCGCTGTGCGCGGTGCGGCTCAGCGGCAACGTCACGGAGGCACAGGTGTTCTCGTTGCGCGAGGAGGCGCGGGGCAATCCGGCGGTGCTGCCGCGACAGGCTTGGCGGCGGGTGCGGGCGACGCAGACGGGCGACTGGTGGTCGTTCGAGGCGGTGGAGACGCGGGCGGTCAAGGTGCTCATCACCGGCGTCGCCAAGGGGGACCGCTGGCCGCACCAGAACGGACAGGTGGCGGAGGTCACCGAGCTGCGGGCAATGACGGATCTGGGCGCGGCGGCGGTGCCGGCCCTGCCGCCGACGATCGCGCCCGAACCGCCCTTCACGATTGCCTGCGCCCTGGATCGCGAGGGCGAGTTCTGCCTGGCGGTTGACGACGACGCCGGGCATCGCGTGGCCAACCTGCTGGCGCAGGTCGAGCGCGGCCCGGGGGTCACGGCCGAACCTTGGAACCTGAAAGACCTCGACGGACAGTTCGTGGCGCCGGGGACGTACCGCTGGAAGGGCATCATCGGCCCCCGGCCCGACGTGCGCTACGAGATGACCGTCTACCCGAACGTCTCCACCAACGCGCCCCAGAACTCGCCCTGGCTGAACGGACACTCGGGCAGCGGCGGCTGGCTGGCCGACCACTCGGGCAACAGCTGCGTGACCACGTTCGGCGACAGCGTCTTCATCGGCGCCTACTGCGCGGAGAGCGGCGTCGCCCTCATCGAGACCGACTTGGACGGGGCCAAGACGTGGGGCCGCCACAACCTGGCCGCCTGGGCCGGCCCGCAGCTGCTGGCCAACGACGGCGCGAATCTCTACGCCGCCCTGCCCGGCGAGAACGAGGACCGTATCTGGCGGATTGATGCGGAACGCCGGACGCACGAGTACCTGACCCTGACCGCGTCGCGCCACCGGCACAACGGCATCCGCGGCATCGCGGTGGCCGACGGCAAGCTGTACCTCGGCGTCGTCTCGCCCGGCCGGTCATGGCTCAACAACGCCTTCACCGCCGCCGACGTGGACATCGAGCGTGTCCGTCCCTTGCCCCCGCGCGAGGCCAAGGGCGGCCGGGCCGAGGACTTGCCCGACCCGCGGCACGAGTTCCTGCGCATGCTGCGCGTGGTGGCCGACCCGCCGGGCCACCCGCACGCCAACGGCATCGTCTACCTGACCTCCGAGAGCGGGCCCGAGCGCCGGCAGCACGTCCTGATCCCCTTCCACGAGCCGGTGCCGGTCGGTTCGGTGGTCTTTGCGCCGGCCCCCGGGGATTCCGGCTATGCCATCCGCTTCAGCCTTGCCAAGCCCGGGGCGCCGTACCCGCCCAATCCGGACGATGAATCGCAGTGGCAGGTGTTCGGCGGCGGCGGTGCGGGCGCCGCCGCGCCCGCGTACGGCCCGTGGAACGTGGTCGCCGCGCCGGAGAACGCGGTCACCCGCGCCCTGCGCATCAGCTTCGTCAAGGGCGGGGAGGACGAGCTGCTCGACGCCCTCGACCAGGCGGGCGGCCCCCGCGACGAAGGCCTGCCGGGCAACGGCGCCGACGTGGATCTGGCCGGGCTGACGGGTGGCGGCGGCAAAGCCTGGGCCGGCCGGCTGGAGGGCGTCAAGATCCTGCGGCGCCGTTTCGCCAGCCTGTTCCCGACGGCGACGGTGCGGGTGAACTCGGGCGTCGTCAACGCCGACGGGGTCTGGGACGCGCAGCGCACCGACCCCCTGTCGCCCGAGCGGCCCGGCGTTTACGTCCTCGAATGGGAGAAACCGCAGCCGGTGCGCGGCCTGGCCATCAAGGAGATTGATGGCGAGGAGACGCGCATTGACATCTACACCGGCCCCGAGACCGGCCCGGTTGCGATCGCCGGCGAGGACGGCTGGAAGGAGGTCGCCACCTACCACCAGGGCCGGCGCTACTACTACCACCCGGACGGCAGTCGCAACCCCCTCGCCCGCTACCTCGACGGGTACGTGGATTTCGGCGACGTGCCGCCGACCCGGGCCGTGCGCCTGCGGGTGATCCGGCAGTGGCTGGACAACTCCGGCCGGCCGCACGGCATCCGCGAGGATCTCGGCGGCCGCGACCTCGACCCCAAGCGCTGCCGCGTGTGGGGCGTGGCGCCGCTGGCGGCCCTCGGTGGCGAGGCGCCGGTCGATCCCCGCACCACGGACCGGCTCGAAGTGCGCGACCTGAAGAGCGGCCGGCTGGAGCGCGAGCTGGCTGTGTCGCTGCCCGGCGCGCTGCACATCTCGCCGCGCGGCCGCCTGCTGGCGCTGGCCGGCGGCCGGCTGGTCGAGATCAGCCCCGAGGACGGCGGAGTCCGGGAGGTGGTCGGCGACCTGCTCTCCCCGAGCGCCTTTGCCGTGGATGCCGAGGAGAATCTCTACGTCTATGACGCGGCACCGGAGCGCGGGGTCGTGCGTGTCTACGAGGCCGGCGGGAAGTACGTGCGCGACATCGGCACCCCGGGCGGCTGGTCGGCCGGCGCCTGGGATCCAACCCGCCTGCACAGCGTCGTTGACATGGCGGTCGACCGCCGCGGCCAGCTCTGGCTGGTCGAGAGCGCCACCGACCCCAAGCGCGTCACTGTCTGGAGCCGTGACGGAAAGCTCGTGCGCGAGCTGCTCGGCAACACCGGCTACGGCGGCGGCGGCATCCTCGACCGCTACGACAAGACGCGCCTGCGCTACGGCCGCATGGAGTTCGCCCTCGACTGGGAGAGCGGCGGCAGCCGGCTCGCCGCCCTCAACTTCACCGGCGTCCCGGCCACCGGCGGACACGGCATCGCCGACCTCTTCCCGGTCCGCCGCGACGGCCACCGCTACCTGGCCAGCGGCGTCTCCCATCCGAGCATGGCCGGCGGAGTCGGCTTCGTCTTCCTCGAGGAGGGGGAGACGGCGCGGCTGGTGGCGGCGCTGGGCGGCGGCGACGGCTTCGAGCCGCTCTCGCGTCCGGAGTTCCGCCCGCTACTCAGGGGCGGGGTGCCGGCGGAGTTCGAGTTCGTCTATGCCGACCGCAACGGCGACGGCACGGCCCAGCCCGACGAGGTGGAGCTGACCCCCATCGGCGCCAGGGACGCCTGGGAACGGCTCCGCGTGTACGGCTTCGACTCCGACTTGGGCGTGTGCACCAGCCGGGTCAGCCGCTTCGAGGTCAAGGAGGTCCTGCCCAACGGCACCCCCATCCTCGCCGAGCGGCCGCTCGACGGGCTGCGCCGGCTCCGGCAGCAGATGGGGTTCGCGGGGTATTCCTACATCCGCCGGCTTCGCGGCGGCGACTACTTCGTGAAACTGGGGTCGGAGCGAACCCAGTTGTACAACGCCGTGGTCGCTGAGGACGGTGCCTTGCGCTGGCGCTATCCGGTGCAGTACGAGGGGGTGCAGTCGTTGCGCATCTACCCGTGGCGGCCGGGCTGGGTGGTGCATCAGTTCGTGCTCATCGGCGACGCGACCGTCCCGGCGGCCGGCCTGGGCGAGATCCTCGCCGTCAACGCCAACTGCGGCCAGTGGAACCTGTGGACCGCCGACGGCCTGCTCTTCAGCCAGGTGTTCCTGCACCAGCAGAACCCCGCCGCCCGCCTGCTCAACTTCCCCGAGCACGAGCGCGGCATGCTCTTCGAAAACCTCACCATGGGCCAGGAGCACTTCTCCGGTTCGTTCACCCAGACCGAGGCCGACGGCAAGACCTACGTCGTCTGCGGCCACAACCACATCACGGTTGCGGAGGTCGCAGGCTGGGAACGGTTCCGGCGGGTCGGGGGCGAAATCACCGTCACCCCGGAGGACATCGCCCGGGCGCGGGCCTGGGACGTGGCGCGCGCCGCCCGCGAGGTCTTCGTCCGCGCCCCCCAAGTGACCGCCTGGCGCGGCGGCCTGAAGGGCGTGGCGGCGGACAGCGTGGCCGCCCTCGAAACGGACGGCGCACCGGGGCCGGTAACCTTCAACCTGCTCTGGGACGAGGAGAACCTGTACGTGCATTACCGCGTCATCGGCCACGGGCCGCTGGCCAACACCGGCAACGACCCGCGCATGCTGTTCAAATCGGGCGCCGCCGCCGACCTGAGACTCGGCCTGGACCCCGACGCCGATCCGGCCCGTGACAAGGCCGGGCGCGGCGACCTCCGCCTGGTCATGACCCTGGTCAACGGCAAGCCGGTCACGGTGCTCTACGACGCCGTGAACCCCGGCGCGCCGGCGGAAGGGCGCTGGGAGCTCCATACGCCCGGCGGGGGGCGCACCGCCTTCGACCGCGCCGTCGAACTGCCGCAGGTCCGCCTCCACCACACGGTCGAGCGTTCCTCGCCGGACGATGCCGAGATCGGCTACACGCTGAGCGCCGCAATCCCATTTGACGCGATCGGCTGGAAGCCCGAGCCCGGGCAGCGCCTCAAGCTCGACTGGGGAATTTTGGTCTCCGACACCGGCAACGACGTGCGCACCCGCCGCTACTGGGCGGACGTGGGGAACACCGGCACCTCGGACGCTCCCAGCGAGGCGCGTCTCCACCCGAACCTCTGGGGGTACGTCGAATTCGCCGGCGGCGAGAAGGGCCGCGGCGGGCCCGAGATCGACCCCGGCGCCCTCGATGACCACGATGGCGGCGACGCCGGCGTGGGTGACATCATCGAGGAGCTCGAAGACCTGTAGCCGGCGGCGACTGGCCGGTTCGACCGGTCACCGCGAAGTCGCCAAGGTGTGAGGGAGCCGTCGGCCCGGCCGCCACGACGCCCGCCCACTGCGGACTGCGGCGGAGCCGCTTTGGAGTGCGGTCGCCTGCCT
>MVZH01000279.1 GCA_002068325.1 Lentisphaerae bacterium ADurb.BinA184
GGGGGCGACCTCCTGCCACTGCTCGGGCTTGAGCGGGTCGCCGGGGTAGGGGGCGTCCGGCTTCAGGAAAAAGAAGGCGATGCGGCCGCCGTACTGGTTGTCCGTGCGCGCGGCGAAGGCGCAGGCCCCGACGGCCAGGGGCTCGGTGAACGCCAACCGGTAGTAAACCACTGGCTGCTGCACCGACGGATGCGGCTTGATCCGGTACGAGCGGTACCCCGGCCAGCCCCAGCCCCACCCGTCGGGGTTCAGCCCGAGGATGTAGCGGATGTAGGGCGCCTCCGCGGGCATGATGTGCGCGGGCGCGTCCGGAGTTGCGGAGTCCGCAACCGTCACCGCGCAGGCGGCCAGGTCAATGTCCTCGAAGGCGAGGGCAGGGGCGAGCGGAGCAGGCGGGGCCGCGGCGTGCGCAGACAGGACGAAGGCGATGGCCCCTGACATCAGGCGGGCCAGCAACAGACACCGGCGAAGGGAAAGACACATGGCTGTCGGTCTCCGGAGAGGCACGTCGCAACCCGATGCGGCCGGGCCTGTTCATCCGGCTGAGGACTTGCGGTCTGCGCAGGGCGACACTTTAGCCGCGCTTTGCCCGCACGGCCAGTCGGCGCACTCCCTCTCCTGAAACGCGCAGTGTTCAGTGTGCAGTATGTTGAACCCCGCTTCCCCGGCGGGGTGACTCTCCGGATGGTGCCCTTCCGATTGTCGCTCCGCGGCAAAGCGCGCCTCGGTCGGGACTCCTCCCCCCCCGACAGGGGACGCGTGGATTTCCGCACCTGCTTCGTTATTGTATTCGGTACCGGTTCGATCCAGAAGCAGGACATGGCGGCGTCTCGAGGCATGGCGAGTTCCGCGGGTTCCCGGGGGACGGTCGAGGGGCGCCCTGGCGAGACGGCCAAGAGCCTGCTACGGTTCTTCCACGAGCGCGGCATGGTGTCCGGCGACCGTCTGCCGCAGCCCAGTTCGACGCCGTGGTTTCGCCGGTCGTGATCGAGCCGCGCGACGTCGCCAGCGTCCAGTGCATCCCCACGGCCATCGCCGCCGGCGCCGCCGCCGAACTGCACCGGAGCGCGGGACAGGCGGCTTGACTGAAACAGCCGGAACGGCGCCCAGCATGTCCAAGACTCCCGGGCCGCAGACGTGAATACGGACGCGCAACAGGCGCGGACAGTGCCGATCCCGAGGCCGATCAGCAGACATGGAGGCAAGGATGAACCAACCACACTGACGACTTGGCCGGTTCTTCGAGGCGTGAATGGTGGACTGTGCGTGACGGCAAACCTGCATCCCTGAAAGGAATCCAGACCGTGAAAAGACTTGCTCAGACCCTCTGTCTTGCTCTCATCGTCATCGTGGCGGTCGTCGGCGCGACGGCCGTGGCCGAAATCATCGATCCCGACCTCGACAATGAAACCTATACCATCGACGGCACCAGCGGCAATGGCGCCGTCTCCGGCGCAAGCGTGCTCACCGGCACCGTCACCCTCAACCAGGGCTTCTTCGTCGAGTACCTGGTGGTCGGCGGCGGCGGCGGCGGCGGCGGCGGGCACGGCGGCGGTGGCGGTGCCGGCGGCTATCTCGAGGGCACGTCCTATCAGGTCAACGCGCAATCCTATCCCGTCGTGGTTGGCAGCTTTGGCGCCGGGAAGCTCGACAACAACGGGCATGGCGCCAGCGGCGGGAACAGCCAGTTCGCCACGATCACTGCCTACGGAGGCGGCGGCGGGGCAAGCCGTAACTGGAACAGTACCATGCCCGACGGGGGATCCGGGGGAGGGAATGCACATGCCACTCGGGACAATGGGAACACGCTTGACCCGGCCCAGGGAAACGACGGCGGTGTCAGCGGGCAGAACGACGTAGGAGGTGGCGGGGGTGGCGCCGGCGCCGCCGGGGGGGCCGCGACGCCGACCGTGGCGGGAGCGGGCGGGGCGGGGAAAACGTCCTCCATAACCGGATTCGCCACCGGCTATGCCGGCGGCGGCGGGGGAGGAAGATACACTGGAACGTCGGGGGGGAGCGCCAGCCATGGCGGCGGCGCCGGCGGGTACGATTCCACTGTGTCGGCCCAGGACGGCACCCCCAACACCGGCGGTGGCGGTGGCGGCGGGGGCGCCATCACCGGGGCTTCGCCCTACGGCAACGGTGGCAACGGCGGCTCGGGGATCGTCGTCGTCCGTTACCAAGGCACCACGGCGGCCACCGGCGGCACGATTGCCGAGAGTCCTGGCTCGGCAGCCGGCTACACGGTCCACTCGTTCACCGCGGTGGGGACGAGTGCGTTCAACCTGTCGGGTGTGGACTTCAGCACCCGCCTGGGGGCGACCGTCACCGCCAGTCTCTCCGGCACCGGCTCGCTCGTCTACGACGGCCCCGGCATGCTCACGCTGGCCGGCGACAACACCTATACCGGCGACACCACCGTGAACGCCGGCACCCTGGTGCTCGACAGCGCCGGTGAGTTGATGTTCGCGTTGAGTGACGGCGGAGTCAGCAACCAGGTACGCGGAGGCGGCGGGACTGTCACCCTCGATGGCATTCTGCGCCTGGACGACAGCCTCCTCACCGACACCGCCGGCACCTGGGAGCTGATCGAGCTTGACACTTTCGGTGTCGGCGACCTGACGTTCGGCAGCAACTTTGCCCTGGCACTGGTCGGCGGGGCGGCTTTCGCCGATCTCGGGGGCGGCAGCTACAGCTGTCTCAGCGGGAAAGACCTATGGGAATTCAGCGAGTCCACTGGCGGTCTTACGCTCACGCACATTCCCGAGCCGGCGACGCTGGCGGTGTTCGGCCTGGCCGGATTGGGACTTCTGCGGCGACGGCCGCGGCGGGCATAGCGCGGAACGCGGAATGCGGAACACGGAACGACGGGCAGCATGGCGCTGAGCGCAGAGCGCGGCGGGATGGGGCGGATCCTGTCGCCACCCCTCGACAGGCATCGACAGGAATCGAGAGGATTCGAAAGGAATCGACAAGACTCGACGGATATCGCCAGCCGTCGCACCCACCCATCGGACAGCCGACCATGAAACGCAACTTCTTCACTCTCATCGAGCTTCTGGTGGTCGTGGCGATCATGGCCATCCTGGCGTCGCTGCTGCTGCCGGCGCTCAAACGGGCGCGTGAGGCGGGCCGGCGGGCGGCGTGCATCAGCAACCTGCATCAGATCGGCATTGCGCACGCGGGCTACTGCGACGACCACGACGGCTTCTTCCCGATCTTCAACCCGGCCGGAAACTGGCCCTGCAACACCATCCGCAACGAGTTCTACGCCTTCAACTCGCCGACCAACTACCAGGCGTTCGGACTGCTCCTCAAAGAAGACTACCTGAAAAAGAATATCCTGGCCTGTCCGGGGCACGCCAAGCACGGCAACGGGATTGTGCGGGCCGACGACCGCAACTACGGCGACTACGCGGTCGGCTGGTATGCGAGCACCGACTGGCCGTGGCCCGGCTGCAACACGGCCGGCATGCAACTGGGGACGGGACGCTACGTGGTTCCCAACAGCATCTGGTCGGCCGCGTCCACGTTCTCCCCCCGCATGGAGCAGTACCGCAACGACTGGCTGCGGCGCGACTGGACACCGGTGGGAACCGGCGTGCTGATCGCCGACGTCAAGTCCTACGGCTGGTGCCCGGCTTGGGGCAACGTCTCGGCCAGCGACCCCATGGACATCACCCACGGCGGCAGCGCCAATATCCTGCGGGTGGACTATGGGGTGACTACGCTCGCCGGTGCCTTCAACGCCCTCAACAAGACCAACCTGGTCCACCAGTGGGACGGCTACGCCATGTCGCACAACAACTGGTGGCGTTGGGTTGACCAACAGTTGTAGGGGGCCGGCCGTGGGGAGGCCGCCGGCGGACGCGCATCGGGGCGGGGATTGCCACGTGGATGCGGTCGGCGGGTGGCATCGAGGGCGGGCATGAGTGCATTGCGCGCGCTCTCCGGGCAGCGGTTGAACTCGTCGTAGAAGACAAGATGGCGGCGCGCCGGGTGCGCGGCGGCCGCTAGAAAGCACAGCAGGCCGGCCTTGCCCAGCCGCCGGTACCGCACCCGTCGGATGCCGTAGGCTCATTTCAGCTCGCTGACGGTCCCCACGGATGCGATGGACACGATTGTTGTGCTTCTGACAGACGGTCAGATGCACAGCGAGAAACCGTATCCGGACGAGGCAAAGGCTCTTGTCGAGCGGGTTGACAAGGGCGCGCTCGAACCTGGCGGCACGGTTGCGACAAAGCTGTCGCTTCTCGATGCTGGCAACAAACCGGTGGAGATCGGCCACCTCTTGAAAGACCCGTGGCGTACCGAGTCATTGACCGGTGCGGTCGGGATGTCCGACGGGTTGGGGAGAGTTGACCTCGTGAAGGTCGACGAGCTCGCGCCGGTCGGGAAGGTTATCCCCTGCCCTTTGCGCTGTTCTGGGGATGCCACAGTGTCTGGCACGGTCACGGTGAAGGTTGGGCTGATCGTCAACGGTGCCGCCGTCCACGCACAGGACGTTCAGATCCCGGCAGAGTCGCTGACGTTGAACGTCCCCCCAAAGCTGGGGGTGGATCCCCATGAACTCGCGCTGACCCTTCCCGACGTCGCCAAGGCGGTTGCCGCCACGGTGAGGCTGACGGGCTGGCTGCCGAGAAAGTCCAAGGTCCTGGTGTCGTCGGCTGACCCTGTCTGCGCGAAGGGCGAGCGCCCCCTTCCCAAGGAATGGCTGGCATTCCCGGCGACCGTGGAGCTGCCTGGGGCGTCACTCGGAGCCGGGGGGACGGCGGAGGGTGGGAGGGGCGATCTTGACGTCAGGGTTCAGGTGCCGGTTGGCGTGCAACGCACCGTCGCGTTTGGCGTCTGCCGGGGGAGGCTGGAGTTCCGCCTGGACGCCGCCGCGGCCCCGGGGCAGCGTTCGCCCTGGCCGATGGCGGCGTGGCGCAGGTCGAAGAGCCGTTGCCGGAAGATCCACCAGCGCTCGATC
>MVZH01000280.1 GCA_002068325.1 Lentisphaerae bacterium ADurb.BinA184
CGCCACCCTCCGCGCCACGCAAGCCGGCGACGGCAACCACCAGCCCGCCGAACCCGTCGAGCGCTCGTTCACTGTCGCCGCTCCGCCTTTGCTCGCCGTCGCCCTGTCCGTGGCAGGGCACCCCGGTGCGACCGTTCGCCTTGGCCTCAACCCACTCGCCTCGGACGGGTTCGACGACGACTTCGACGAGCACGCCCCGCCGCCCGACGGAAACCCGCGCATCGTCCTCATCCCGCCTGGCGGGACTGGCGACGATGCTCTCAAGAGTGATTTCCGATCCGACGACACGGAACTCGTCCGCTGGCGGCTCGTGGTCGAGGATCTGGGCGGCGCAGCCGTCCTCACGCTGGAATGGGACGCCGAGGAGCTGTCCGGTGGTCACGCCCTGTACCTTCAGCCGATCGATCCGGCCAGCGAAAGCGCCTCCGGCCCTGCCATCAACATGGCGCTGGCGACAACCCTCGACGTCTATGACCCCGGAGCGTATGAGATCGTGTACGCCGCGCCGCAGGAGCTTGCCATCCCCATCGTGCGCGGATGGAACCTCATCAGCACGCCGTTCATCTCGGATCAGACTCTCGCCGCCCTCTTCGCCCAGCATCCTGGCGCCGTCTTCGCCGCCTGGCGCCATGCCGACGGCCGCTACTGGCGGCTCGAAGACGGCGACGCCCTCTTCGCCGAGCACGGCTACTGGCTCTTCTGGTGGGGGGAGGCGACGACCATCACCCTCCGCGGCATCCCCGCCGACGGCCTGGCGGTGTTCGGCCCGGGCTGGCATCTGATCGGGCCGGTCGGCGACATCACGTCGGCCCAGCTCATCCAGACAGCTCAGCCGCCGTTGCCCGCAAACAGCCGCCTCTGGACGCATGCCCCGGGCGAAGAAGCCCCCCATCCGCTCCCGGCCGACGGAAACCTTGCCCCAGGTTCAGCGGGTTGGGTCTTCCTCCCGACCGAGACCCTCCTCGACCTCGGCATGCCCTGACCGGGCCTCACCCTTGTCACGGCCCGGACACGGCCCTCCCCGCCCTGTGACGGAGGCGCCGCCCGGCCGCCGGACCGTCTGGCGTGTCGGCTCTGCGGCGTCGCACCGGGGCGGGCGGTTCCCGCAACCCCCGCGCCGCGCGGGCCCGACGGCTCTTGACGGCGCACCTGCAGGCGCTACAGTCCGGTTTTCCCTCAAAGCTGAGCCCGGCCCCCGGCCACCGCCACGGCTACAGGAGGATGTCAACGTGCTGAAGTCACTGCCCCTGAACGGCACCTGGAAAGTGCGTTGGACAGACGGTCAGCGCGGACGAACCCAGTACGCGGAACGCGACCACACCGACCCCGTCCGCTACCTCGACGCCGAAGTCCCCGGCGAGATCCATCTTGACCTCATGCGGGCCGGGCTGATCGGCGACCCGCGGGTCGGCGTCAACTGCCTGGCGGCACGCTGGGTCGAGGAGTGCATCTGGAGCTACCGCCGCGAGTTCGAGGCCCCGGCCGCGGCCTTGAAGGCGAAACGCGTGTGGCTGGACTTCCGCGGGCTCGACCTGGTGGCCACGGTGGTGCTCAACGGCCAGGAGGTCGGACGGCACCACAACAGCTTCTACCCGTGCCGGCTCGAGGTGACCGGGAAGCTGCGGGCCGGCCGCAACGTCCTGGCCGTGCATGTCGAGGGCGGGCTGTTCGACGTCAGCGACAAACCGGCCGAAGGCTACAGCACGGGGATCGACGGCAAGCTGCACAAGCGCCACTGGCTGCGGAAACCGCAATGCCAGTTCAGCTGGGACTGGAGCACCCGGCTCATCAATGTCGGCGTCACCGGGCCGGTGACACTCGAATGGACGGATGACGCGGTGCGCGCCGACCAGTTCGTGCCGCTGGCGGAGATCTCCGCCGACCTGAAGACCGGCGCCCTGCGCGCGCGCTGGTTCGTCGAGGGGCTGACGCCGGACGCCGTCGCCGGCGAGCTGCGCGTCGAGGTGCCGGAGGCGGGAGTGCGGCAAACGTCGGCGGTGACGATCAAGCCGGGGTTCGGCCCGGTCGAGGCACGGGTCGAGATTCCTTCGCCCCGGCTGTGGTGGCCGGCGGGCCACGGCCCCCAGCACCGCTACACCGTCAAGGCGACCTTGCACACCGGCGGGCGGACGGTCGCCGCGGCCGAGGCGCGCGTCGGCTTCCGCCACGTCCGCGTCAACCAGGATCCGAACCCCACGGCGGGACGCTTCTTCATACTGGAGATCAACCGCCGCAAGGTCTTCGTCAAGGGCGGCAACTTCGTGCCGGCGGACATGATCTTCCCGTGCGCCGACCGGGCGCGGTACGACCAGCTGACCGACCTGGCGCTGGAGGCCAACTTCAACATGCTCCGCATCTGGGGCGGCGGACTCTACGAGAAGGACGACTTCTACGACCTGTGCGACGCCAAGGGCCTGCTGGTCTGGCAGGAGTTCATCTTCGCCTGCGGCAAGTACCCCGCCACCGACCTGGGCTTCTTCGAGGATGTGAAGCGCGAGGCAACCTGGAACGTGCGGCGGCTCGCGTCGCACCCCAGCCTGGTTGTGTGGTGCGGCAACAATGAGATGGAACAGGGCAACTGGCACTGGGGCTACGACAAGGCCACGCCCGTCTACCCCGATTACGGCCTCTTCCACCTCACCCTCCCCCGCATCGTCAGGGACGAGGACGGCACCCGCTACTACCAGCCCTCCTCGCCCTACTCGCCGGACCTGCTCTCGCCGACCGCCGACGAGGTTGGGGACCAGCACCCGTGGGCGATCGGCTTCACCAACACCGATTTCCGCCAGTACCGCCAGATGGCCTGCCGCTTCCCCAACGAGGGCGGCATCCTCGGGCCGACCGCGCTGCCCACCATGCTCGCCTGCCTGCCCGAGGGACAACGCCGGGTGCAGTCCTTCGCCTGGCAGGTCCACGACAACTCCGTGGACAGCTGGGGCGAACCCAGCTACCCCGACGAGATGGTTCGCCAGTGGATCGGCAAGGACGTGCGCAAGCTCTCCGTCGAGGAGTTCGCCTACTGGGCCGGGCTGGTGCAGGGCGAAGGCCTGCGCGAGTACTGCGAGAACTTCCGCCGCCGCATGTTCGACACCTCATCCGCCATCTTCTGGATGTACAACGACACCTGGCCGGCCACCCGCAGCTGGACCATCGCCGACTACTACCTGCGCCGCACCCCGGCCTTCTACGGCGTGCGCCGCGCCCTGCGCCCCGTCCACGTGGTGCTGACCCTCGAGGGCGACGCGGTCAACGTCTACGGCGTCAATGAAACCGAGCGCGAGGTCAGGGGCACGCTCTCGTACGGCGTGTTCAAACTGGCCGGGGCGTACCCCTTCGAGGCCCGCGCCGACGTGGCCCTGCCGCCCAACGCTTCGACCGTCATCGCCTCGTTCCCCGCCGCGAAATGGACGGCGCGCGAGGCCTCGATGGCGTTTGCGGAGCTCGCAGGAAACGACCGCCTCATCGCCCGCAACCGCCTATTCACCCCGCTGTTCCGCGAGATGAAATGGCCCAAGGCACGGGTGAGCGTGCGGCTTGAGAAGGGCGAGGCCGTCTTCTCCTCGAGAACCTTCGCCTGGGGAATCTGCCTCGACTTGGACGGCGAGGCCCTGCTGCCGGACAACTTCTTCGACGTCTATCCCGGCCGCGACGTCCGCCTGCCGTGGCCCGGACGCCGCCCGCCGCACATCCGCTTCGTCGGCAACCTGGCCTGACGGATGGCGTAGGGCTCGATCTGATGCGGGCAAGGGAGGCCTGCGCACGCGGCCTACCGCCGGCGGAGGGGGCGAGACGCCAGCGCCGCCAGGAGCAGCAGCGCGGTCGAGGGCTCGGGGATGAGCGTCTCGGTGAGGGTGAGGACGAGGCGTCCTTCGACCGTGTAGTCGTTGAACGTCGCGATCCAGTTCGACGGCAGCGACACGTTGAGCGCGCTGAAGGGGCTGAGGGCGCCGGCGTCGTAGGTCATCAGCGTGTAGTCGCCGGCCAGCGGCGGGCCGTCGAAGGTCACCGTGAGTTCGTCGAAGGTGATCTGGACCGGGCCGCTGGCGATGTCGAGCGTGGCGCCGGCCCGGATGGCGAGGTCGCCGAACGCAATCGGATCGGCCGTCTCTAGAACCAGTTGCGTCGCCGCCTCGACCACGGTGTCGGTGGTGACCGTGGTGAAAATCCCGCTGCCCGGGGAATAGAGGCTAAGCACGTCGCCGGCGTCGAGGGCACGCTCATAGACCCGGACATCGTCAATGAGGCCGTCGAAGTAGCCACGGTCATTGGACTGGCCGACATGCACGTTGGTCTGCGTCGTGAAATCCGACCAGGCTTTGCTGCCCGAGGCGCGCAGCTCCCCGTCGACGTAGATCTTCTGGCCGCCCTCGGTGCCGCCGAAGGTGTGCACGATGTGGTGCCAGTTGCCGTCGAGCAACGTGAGGCCCGAGGTGGCGATGGTCTCCTCGCTCCAGACACGGCTGCGCGCCTCGTCCCCATAGAGATAGAGATGACGGTCGTGCCCGCCGCCCGTCACGCTGAACAACCCGCCCATGCCGGTATCGGCCTTGAACCACATCGAGACCCCGTAGGCGGTCTCTGAGACGTTGAGCACCGCGTCGGCGTAGTCGTTGTCCCCGCTCAGGCTCAGGGCGCCGCCGAGTCTGCCGTCCGCCGTCCAGGCCGCGCCGTTGAGCAGCGAGAGGGCATGCAGATTCCCGCTGTTGTCATCGCCCGGGGCGGCATTGTTGTTGAACGACCAGTAGGCCTGCAGGCCGTCGGTCGGGGGAGGCTGGGGAACCCGGATGGTCAGTGTGCCCCCGTTGAGCGACACCTGCCGCGCCGCCAGCAGGTCCGCCCCTGAGACGCGCAGGCTGCCCCCGGTCACGGTGTAGAGGTTGTCGCCCAGGAGCATGCGCTGCTCAACCGTCAGCCCGGCGGTGGCCGCCTGGCCGCTCTCGACCCGGAACTCGCCGATGCTGCC
>MVZH01000281.1 GCA_002068325.1 Lentisphaerae bacterium ADurb.BinA184
GGTGACCGCCTCGCCGTCGCCGTCGGTGAGGTCAATCGTGCCGTCGCCGTTGCCGTCGCGCACGGCGGCCCAGGCCCCCGCGGCGTTGCGGCGGAAGGCAAGCACGGCGCGCATGACCGGCTGGTCGGCGTTGGCAATCACCACCCAGGGGTCGCCGGCCTTCTCCGGATTCTCGCAGGTGAAGAGCGCGAAGTTGTGGCCGCCGAGGTTGAAGAAGCCGCGCTGATCCGGCTTCGTCAGGGGCGGCCGCGACCACAAGGCCTCGGGGACGCAGGTGCCGGCCTTGGCATCGAGAAGCACGGAGACCGCGCCCTCGAACGAGCGCACCCGCGTGTCCCCCGCGAAGGCCCCCTCGGTCGGGTCGCCGCCCCAAGTGGCGAGCCCGTCGTACAGCGCCTGCCCCTTCGGGTCAAAGACCACCAGCCGGTTCGAGGCGTCGCGCAACGCCAGGGTGCCGTCCGCCGCCAGGGCCAGGGCGACAAGGCCGGGCTGCGGCTGGCGCGCGTGCGCCTGGAAATGGAAGCGGTCGGGTAGCCAAGGCCCGAACGGGCCGTCGCCGCGGCCGAGGGTTGTGAGGGGTTTCGGCTGCGCCGGATCGGTGAGGTCGAAGAGGTGGATCTTGCCGGTGACGCCGGAGGCCACCGCCAGGCGGTCGGCGGCCACGGCGAGCGCCAGCGGCATCTCGACCCCGGCGAAGGTGTGCGCGGGACTGCCGTCAGGCTTGAGAGCCAGGACTCGGGCGCGGTCGGCAATCAGCCACAGCAGGTGCCGGGCACGGTCGGCCGCGGGTGAACTGGGTTTGACCACCTCGACCGTACGCTCGAAGGCGGCGCCGGCGGCAGGGCCGAACTGGAGGCGGTTGGCGTCGGACACCGCAATGTAGAGCATGCCGTCCAGCTCGGCGATGCCGCCCAGACGCTGAGTGTCGAGTTGCACCTGTTGCAGGAGCCGGCCGTCGTCGAGCGGCACGGGCTGTCCGTTCGCCGGGTTGATGCGGTACAGTGAGAAGAGCTTGTCCGCGTCGCGGCGGGAGTAGTAGATCAGGCCGTCGGCGCCAACGCACAGCCCGGCGCTGTCACTCGAACCGCCGAAGGTCCAATTCGTCTTCCGGTTGGCGGCGTCGGAGCTTCGCAGGTTGATGTGGCGTTCGCTCCATGAGCTGCCGGTCAGCAGGGCGCCGTCGTGGCCGAAGGCGAGGTGCGAGATGTGGATGGACGCGGCGTTCTCCGGCAGGTTGTCCACCCCCACGTTGAAGGCGTGCCGGCGGTACTCCCAGCGCAGGGCGCTCTCGGCGATCCGCAACTCATACTCGCCGGGGGGCACCGGCCGGCCGAAGACGTCGCGGGCGGGAAGGACAAAGCCGTGGGTTCCACGCTTCAGCGGCAGGCCGTGGAACAGGTAGTTGACGAGCCGCCCGTTGGGGGCGAACAGCCCGACGCTCTTGACCCCGGCGTCGGTCTCGATGCTGAAGGTGCCGTCAAGCCGGATGCCAGTCAGTTCAGGTCCTTCGTAGGCACCGACGTCCGGTGCTCCCGCGCGCGGCTGGCCGTCAGCGTCGGCCGGCGGGGCGGCGTGCCCGGCGAGGGTGGCCGTCCCCCAGTCGGCGGTGGTCAGCCGGGCCGGGTTCCAGGTGAGCGGCGTGACCGGATGGAAGTCCTGCCGCTTGGGGTTGGCGAAGGCCACGGGCAGCTGTACGCTGTGGGCATCGAGGCCGCCGGAGACATCACGCCAGGTCGGAAGGCTCGGGCGCTGGAACTGGCCGTCGAGCTTGCCGATCGTCAAGGCAACGTACAGATTGTGATCCACGGCCAGGTTGCGGTTTGCGCCGCCGACGGCGATGGCGGTGCCGGCATTCTCGACGAGGTTGTTGAACACGGCGGTGTCGGCGACGTTGGCGAGGCTGAGCGCGCAGGCGTCGTTGTCCACCAGCGTGTTGTTGACCACCGTGGTCGCGGTGACACCGCTGGCCGTGAGTCCGATGTGCGCACCGTGGATGATGCCGTTCTCAACCCGTGCCTTGGCGACGTTCCGCAGCTGCACGCCGATCATGCCCTCGCGTACCAGCACCCGGCGGATCGTGACCTCGCCCACCTCGGCCGCCAGGACGCCGGTGCCGGACGTGATCACAGTCACGTCCTCCAGGCAAGCCCCGGCGCCAGGCGCGAAGGTGACACCCGCCGGCGCCCCGCGCGTGTCAAGTACCGTCGCCGTCATCCCGGCGCCGCGCAGGGTCACGCCTGGGGGAATCGTGACGGCGCCGCGGTGGGTGCCGGCGGGAACGGCAACCGTCGTCCCCGGCCGCGCCTGGGACAGCTCGGCAACCCAGGTCTGGCCGAAACTGCCGGCCGGCAGCGCAAGGGCCACTACGAGCGGAAGGCGAAGGCGCAACGTCAACATGACTCGACTCCTCCAGGCCTGCGTGCAGCACGAGGACTCAAAGGCTAAAGGGCCAAGGTCGCCGTGACGGCGGCACGGGGCCATGTTCTTCCGTCACGTCGCGGTTGTCCGCGTGACGTCTGAACCAACACGCCCCTCCTCCGCCCACTGCCGGCACGGCCACGTGCCGTTGCAGAACCGCAAACCGGCACCCGGCGAGGCGGTTGCCGGGACTGACGGCGGCGCTCGTGAGAGCCGGCGTGATGCAACCCCGGGGACAGTAACAGCGACGGCAGGGAATGCAAACCCCGACCGTCCCGACGGCAGGGGTGCATGTCAGCCCCCCAGGGCTTCCCCCGGCTGACGTTGCGAGCACAGAGGCACAGAGGGGACAGGCACTTTCCCACAGCACAGGGCACAGAGGGGACAGGCACTTTCCCACAGCACAGGGCACAGAGGGGACAGGCACTTTCCCACGGAGGGCACGAAGGGGACAGGCATTTCCGTGTGTGGGGGCACATGGCATTTGGATCGAGAGCACAGAGGGGACAGGCACTTTCCCACAAGCACAGAGGGGACAGGCACTTTTCCACGGAGAGCACGAAGGGGACAGGCATTTCCGTGTGTGGGGGCATATGGCATTTGGGTCGAGTGCTCCGACGCCATCACTCACTCCGGGCGTAAACGTTCGCAGCGAGGCGGCACGCGTACTCGCACAAGGGAGTCCATGGCACGTTATGCAGGAGAGGCCAACGATCAAGCTTGCCTCGCAGCAGTCATGCACGTGAACGTGTGGGGGGGGACGCGCACGCAAGACACAGGGAGGCCGCTCCCGGTGCCCTCGCCACAGGCCCGTGAGTGGATTGTGCCGCTACACTTCCCGCCGAGTTCCAGTATGTTAGGGGGATCCTGACCTGCGGTTCGGAGCGGCCGTGCCGGAACTCGACCATAGCAAGGGCATCCACCAGCCATGACGCGTCCCCAGGAGTTCAAAGTCACGTTCGAACCGAGCGGCCGCTCGGTTTTCGTGTTGCCCGGCACCACGGTCTATGAGTGCTCTGCGCGGGCGGGGCTGGTGCTGCAGAGTCCGTGCGGCGGCAAAGGCACCTGCGGCAAGTGCCGCGTCCGCGTCCGCCGCGGCGCCTGCGAGCCGACCCCGTCCTGCCGGAAGCTGTTCACCGCCGCCCAGCTGAACGAAGGCATGCGCCTGGCCTGCCAGGCCCGCGTGACGGGCGACTGCGTGGTCGAAATCCCCGATGAGTCGCTCTTCGAGAAGACCGGCAGCCAGATCCTGACCGCCACCAGCGGACGGCCCGTGGAAGTCAAACCGGCCGTCTGGAAACGCCACCTCCAGCTGCCCGAACCGTGCAGGGGCGACGACCAGCCCGACCTCAGCCGGATCGAAACCGCCCTCGGCCTGCGGCTCCGCGCCAACCTCCACGTCCTGCGCCGGCTGCCCACCGTGCTGCGCGCCAGTGCCTTCAGCGTCACCGCCGCCATCTGTGACGACCGCCTCGTTGGCATCGAGCCGGGGGACACATCGGGCGAGTGCTACGGTGTCGCCTTTGACCTCGGAACCACCACCCTGGTCGGCGTCCTGATTGACCTGCTCAGCGGCCACGACAGGGCCTTGGCCGCCGTCCTCAACCCGCAGATCGCCTCCGGCGACGACGTCATCAGCCGCATCCTGCGGGCCCGCGAGGAGCCCGGCGCCCTCGAAGACATGCAGAAGGCCGTCCTCGACGCCCTCAACGGGCTGATCGACCAGCTCCTCGAACAGAGCGGTGTGGCGCGCGAGCGCGTCTACGAAGTGGTCGTGGCCGGGAACACCGCCATGCAACACCTGCTCTGCGGCATCAGCCCGGATGCCCTCGGCGAAGTCCCCTTCCCCCCGGCGTACAAACGCGGGCTGTTCGTGTATGCCCGCGACGTCGGCTTCAGGGTCCACCCCAACGCGACGCTCTACGTCTTCCCGAACATCGGCGGTTTCGTCGGCGGCGACACCGTGGCCGGCATCCTCGCGGCAACCATGCACGACACCGACAAGCCGCTCATCCTCGTCGACATCGGAACCAACGGCGAGATCGTCCTCGCCTTCAACGGCAGGCTCATGGCGGCCTCGACAGCCGCCGGCCCCGCCTTCGAGGGCGCCCGCATCACCAACGGCATGCGGGCCACCGACGGCGCCATCGAGAAGGTCGTCACCGCCAACGGCGACCTCGCCTGCAACGTCATCGGCAACACCCGCGCCGCCGGACTGTGCGGCACCGCGCTGATCGACGTCACCGCCGAGCTGCTCCGCCTCGGCGTCCTCGATGTCACCGGCCGCATCCTCACCCCGGATGAACTGCCCGGCTCGGTTCCGGGGGCGATCCGCCAACGCATCATCACCCGGCCCGACGGACACGCCGACTTCCTCCTCGTCGATGCCGCGGACAGCCGCACCGGCGAACCTGTCATGCTCTACCAGCGGGACGTGCGCGAACTCCAACTGGCCAGCGGCGCCATCCGCGCCGGCGTCGCTATCCTCCTGCGCCAAGCCGGGCTCGGGGTCGACGACGTCCATGAGATCCTGCTGGCGGGC
>MVZH01000282.1 GCA_002068325.1 Lentisphaerae bacterium ADurb.BinA184
CGCACTGGTCAACCAGGCCGACCATCAGCGCCTGCGAGCCGAGCATGACGCGGCCGTCGGCGAAGTCGCGGCGCCTGACCTCGTCGGCATTGGCGTAGAGTCCGCGGCCCTCGGCCACGACGGCAAGGAAGCGCTCGAACGTCTCATCGACCAGGGTCTGCACATAGGCGTTCATGCGGGCTTCCTCCTCGGGCGTGCGCGGCACCCCGCCGGAGAGCATGTCCTTCATCTCGCCAGACTTGACCGAATCGAACTGCACGCCGATCTTGTCGAGCAGGTCGGTATACTTGTATTTTGGCACGATGACGCCGATGCTGCCGGTCAGCGACAGCTCGTTGGCCATAATGAAGTCGGCGGCCGCGGCGACATAGTAGCCGCCGCTGGCGCAGACCGAGCGCATGCACGCCACCACCGGCTTGGCGGAGTTGGCGTGGAAGGCGCGCAGGGAATGGTAGATCTCGTCGGACGCGGTGACTTCGCCGCCGGGGGTGTCCATGTCGAGGACGACGGCGACGGCGCACGGATCGTCAGCCACTCTTTGCAGCTCGACCGCCAGGCGGGAGGGATCGGTGCCGTTGCGGCCGATGTCCGCCACGATGAGGCCCTTGATGTCAAGGATGACCACCTTGCCGTCGGTCTCCTCCTTGGCCTCGGCGACCACGACTTCTCGGATGTGCGCGCCGCTGGCCGTCCAGCCAGTGCCCTTGCCGGAGCCGGCCAGGGCGAGCAGCACCATGCCCACCATGAGGAGGACGGCCATGGCGATGAGCAGGCCGATCACCAGGCTGCCGCAGCCGAACCGGCGGCGCGGCCGCGGCGGCCGCGACGGGGGCGGCGCCGGCGGGAGGGGCGGGAGCGGGGGCGGGGTCGGCGGGGGCTGAACGGGCTCGTTCAAGGCGTCATCACTCATGGGGGCAACTCCTGGCCAGCCGGCAACGCAGACGCTCCCCGCCCGCCGGACGCACCGGACGGGAGGTGCGGGAACGCTGACTCGCGCCACCGTCTACCATAGCCGCATCTGGCCGAAAATCGCATGATCCGGGCAACCTGCCAGCCGGCGCTCTCAGTCCGCCAGGCGGCCTGGCAGCGGGCGCGATGGCTTGACAGCCCGCGGCAGCGGGGGTAAGCTCACGCGCGGCGGGCGCAACCGGGGGCCAGCCGACCCCTCCCGGCCGCCGCTCGCATACGCCGTACGTCAAGGGCTTGACCGGATGGCGCAGCGTAGCCCATTGCCATCACGCCGAACCGCCGCCTTCACGCTCATCGAGCTGCTGGTGGTGGTCGCGATCTTGGCGGTTCTTGCCGCCATCCTCATGCCGGCGCTGCGAAGCGCCCGCGACACCGCCCGCGACCTCGCCTGCAAGTCCAACCTCCGGCAGTTCGGGGTCGTCGAACTCATGTACCTCATTGACCACGAGGCGCTCACCTCGACCGCCGCCGACGGCGACGACCTCGCCCGCTACTATTACCTGCTCGTCCGCGGCGGCTATCTGCCCGACGAGTACCCGGACACCAACCTCCTGTATGCCGGCTGGTGGACGCACAAGCGCGCCAAGGGCATCTGGCAGTGCCCCGCCGTCTCCCCGCGTCCCGACCCCGGCAACTGGATGGGCCCCTATCTGACCGACGGCCAGGCCGGCCCCCTCATTGCCGCCGAACTCGGCAACTCCATCTATGACTCGCAGTACTACTCGAATGCCGCCCTCTGCAACTACATGCCCCACGACCGCCTGCACTGGGACAAGGAGCCCCGCCAGTGGACGGTCTGGAACTACGGCACCGGATACGGCGCCTACGCCTGTTTCCGCCACTACCGGAGCAGCGAGCTGCAGCAGGCCGAACGTGTCCTCCTGATGACCGATGCCACCAGCTGGCGCTGGCATCACTGGTTCGCCATGGGCAGCGGCACCCCCGCCAACTTCATCTACCAGCGCCACCGCAACCACTTCAATGCCGTCCTCTGTGACGGACACGTCGATTCGGTGAAATACCTGGACTTCATCAATGACGCCAATAACGCCGGCCAGCGGGCGCGCCTGCGCCAAGACGGCTTCAAGTTCCTCCTCGCCCCCCCACGCGAAGATCCTCTTCGACCGTTCGCTGGTCTACATCGAGCCCAGCCAGTATCCGTAGGGGCGCTGCCGGGTGGGTAACCGGGCAAGAGGGGAGGGCTGCCGCCGCGGGGCGGCGGGGCGGCGTCAGCGGCGCTCCATGAAATCGCGCCACAGGCTGGAGAGGCTGGCGCCGTTGTAGGTGCGCGAGGTGTAGGTCCACTCGCCGCTGTCGGAGAGGTCGGCCGGCAGCCGCTTGTCCAGCCACATCACACTGCCGTCGGGGTAGAGGACGTTGAACCCCTTGCACTGGTGGGCACCGTGCACGGGCCCGGGATGCCCGTTGCCGATGTTGATGTAGGTGCGCAGGTCGGCCATGACCGGCCAGGCGGGATCCATCTCCCCGAGCTTCCACGGATCAACCTTGCCGGTGTAGTCGGCCGCTCGTGTCCAGGGGAACGAGGCGTACCATGTCGAGGCGGTCAGGCCGGCGTTGAAGGCATAGGTCATGTAGAGCCATTCCCCCCAGACGGCCTTGGTGGTCAGGTTGCGGGCCGGGCCGTCGCGCCACGCCTTGACGACTTGGTATGACGTGGTTGTGGGGGACATGTAGCAGGCGGGGTTGACCATGTGCTGGGCGGGGCAGTACAGCAGGTTGCCCTGCATGTAGCCCGCGTAGATCCACCAGCCGACGTTCCAGATGTAGGGGCTGCTGGCGGGGTAGGCCTGCAGGATGTAGGTGTAGTAGGTCCAGCCGCTGTACCCCGACCACGGGTTGTAGGTCGGCACGTCGTCGTAGTCGCTCGCGTACAGCCCCATCGCCGCGCCGCACTGCCGCAGCTGGCTCGTGCAGACCACGCGCTTGGCCGACTCGCGCGCCTCGCGCAGGGCGGGCAGGAGCAGCGCCGCCAGAATGGCGATGATCGCGATGACCACCAGCAGCTCGATCAAGGTGAAGGGGCGCTGGCGGCGGACAGGACCTGACTTCATCGCTGCACCTATCGCATCACACCAAGGGGGGCCGCTGGCCGAAACCGCGGCCTCAGCCAAAGATGATCACTGCGCCCACGGCAAACACCGCCACGTCAACGATGGCGTGGCTGAGCCAGCCCGGCCACACCGAGCGGTACCGCGCGTAGCACCACGACCACACTACCCCGCCGGCGAACACCCCGGCGGCGCCCAGGACAGTCACCGGCCAGGAAAAGTAGACCTGCAGGGCGACGATGTGATGGACAGTGAACAGCCCGGCCGCCAGCGCCACCCCGGCCCGCGCCCCGGCCAGGGCCTCGCATTGGCGGAACACAAACCAACGCCAGACGTATTCCTCGAGGACGGAGTTGACGGCGATCCAGTACAGCGCCCCGGCGAGGTAGACGCGCCAGTCACCCAGCCCTGCCCGCTCCACCATGGCCTGCACCCGCCCGGCGTCCACCAGTGACCCGCCGGCCAATCCGTAGACGCCGAGAACCACCGCCGACTGCAACACCCCGAGCAGGGCGGCAACCCTGAACCCGCCCAAACGCGGCGGTGAGAGGCTCGGACGCCCTCTCTCCACCCGCAGCCACCACACGGCCGGAAACATGACCAGCCACGCCTTGCCGGCGAAGAAGAGCGCTTTGCCCAGGGGCGTCCCCGGCCCCCACACCAGCCCGATGGCTGTACCCAGGCTGGCCGCCGGCACCAGCAACGCCAAGGCAAGCAGGGCGCGAAGCGCCCCCGCCCGTGGCGGTGCAACCGCACCTGCCGCGCCCGTGTCGCGGGATTCCGTCATGGCGGCAATGTACTGCGCCGCCGCCGCTGTGTCGAGGCCGGAGCCTGGGGACAGACCCCGGGAGCGACCCAATGCCCGGGAACAGGCCGCGGCGAGCCCGAATGTGCGTGAAAACGGGGGTGTTTTCACGCACTGGCGAGGGGCGCGGACAGGTGACAGCCCCGCGGACAGGGGACTGGTGACAGCCTCCGGGGGACGAGACGGCCCCGGACTTCCCGGCCCGGCAGGCGGTGATGTGCGTTAACGGGGGGTGTTTTCACGCACTGACGACGGGGGTGCATCCGTCAACGGTTGCGTCAGGGGCGGTATGGGTTACGTTCCGGGTGCGGTCGTCGTGCCGGCCAGGCTGCACAGGGTGGATGGCCGGACAGGCGTTCGACAGGCCCCCTGGCCAAGAGGCAGGGCATGCTTCATTGCTGACGACGCGCGGCGCGGGCGGTTCGAAGGAGAGATCACGGCCATGGTGGAGATGACGTATCGGCAGCTGTTCCGCGAGATCATGTTTTACGGCACGTTCGACCGCATGCCGGTGCTGCACTGGGGCGGCTGGCCGGAGACGCGCGAGCGCTGGCTGAAGGAGGGGCTGCCGCCAAACGTCGGTGAACACGCCTTCTTCAACGCCTCGCCGTGGTGTTCGATGATCGTGCCCAAGCTCGATCTGCTGCCGGCATTTCCCGAGGAGATCCTCGAAGAGACAGCCGAGTACCGCATCAAGCGCGCCGCCGACGGCGTCGTGCAGCAGGAATGGAAGAGCCAGAGCTGCATCCCGCACTACATGGACTACACGCTGAAGGAGGCCAGGGACTGGCCGGAGTTCAAGCGGCGCCTCCAGCCCGACCCGGCCCGCATCCCGGCCAACCTCGACAAGCTGATCGCCGACTGCGAGGCCTCGAACCGCCCGATCATCTTCCACAACGCCTCGATGATGGGCTGGATCCGCAACTGGATGGGCGTCGAAAACATGAGCTACCTCATGTACGACGCCCGCGACGTCTACGCCGACATGGTGATGACCCTGGCCGACCTGACCTGCTGGGCCATGGACATCGTCCTGCCCAAGGTCAAGGCCGACATGGCCTTCGGCTGGGAGGACATCTGCGGCAAGAGCGG
>MVZH01000283.1 GCA_002068325.1 Lentisphaerae bacterium ADurb.BinA184
TGCGCGGCGTCGCCGAGGATGATGGCCAAGCGGGAGCGGGCGCGGGGGGACGGCGGGCGGCGCGTAAGCGCGCGATCGGGACGGCCCGGCCCCCGCGAGTCCAGGAGGATCGGAGGATCGTCCCCGCTCAGTTGCGCCCCGAGTTCCTCCTCCCAGGCCGCGGCTTGCCCGGCCCACCCCGGCCGGCCGTCGAGCCAGCGCCCGCGCGGCTCCAGCCGGTCGACCGGGTTGACCGCCACGACCGCCTGCAGACGGCTGGACTGGCGTGCGTGCGGGTCGCTGCTGGTCGGGAGCACGGCGTCATCACGCACGGCCAGCCGCAGGGCGAGCAAGCCGGCCGTGTGGAAGCCCACGCCCCCGATGCGCGCCGGATCCACCCCGTACGTAATGGCATGATGGCGGATGAACTGCACCGCGCGCGCGGCCGCCGGCGTTGCCGTCTCCCACGACGGCGGATCGGCGACAGGCGCATTGACCGCGGCGACGGCGATGCCGCGGTCGAGCAGGGCCGTGAGCAGGTCCGTGTCGAGGCCGGCGCCGGGGCGGGCGACCGCGTCGGCGGGGGGTGTGCGGAAGCAGATGACGAGTGCGCTGACGGTGGGGGGGCCGGGCGGCCGCCAGAGGTCGAGGGCGGCGTGGTCGCCTGTTCCATAGCAGACGTTCGAGAAGGCCGGGGCCGGCAACTCCCGGCGTCTGACTTTGGCCTCCCGGTTCTGCCGTGCGGCCACCGCCCGCGCTTCCTCGCGGGTCACGACGTCGTCGCCGTTGGCGTCGAACTGGCGAAGGACCGGCTGTTGTTTGGGCGGCAGTTCGTCCGCGGTGAGCCGGCCATCGTCGTTCCGGTCGAAGCGTTCGAACCAGGCGGGCACGCCATCCTGGGCGCGCACGCCCACGGACGCCGCGGCCAGGAGAACGGCCGTCAACAGACCTGACACGCCGATAGCACCACGTCTCATGTCACTCACGCCTGCGCCCGTTCCCAACCCGTTGTAGCAGGGTTTCCCGCGCCATCTCCACTGCCCGGCCGCATCGGGACGCCACGCGGCCCGGCCCGTCGTCGAGGCCAACGTCGCGGCGCCACGGCTTATTGTGCCATGCGCAGGCGCAGGGAGATGACCTTTTTCGGGCCGACCTGGCCGGCGCTGACCAGCCTGCCGTCCTTGGACACGGTGGCCGCCGCCAGGGGTTTCTCATCGAGGCGGACGCTCTCGGCCCAGGCGACGGGGTGGCCGGCGCGCAGTTCGCAGGCCACGGTCCGCTCGGAGGGGTTGTACAGCCTGAGGATGAGTCCCGCCCCGTCCTCAGCCGGCTTGATGCCGCTGAAGGCGAGGGTTTCGTCGGCCACGCTGAACAGGGTGGTTTCGGGCGGGAGGTGTCCGCGTCCGACGCCGACCTGGCAGATGACGGGGGGCACGTTCCAGCGCGCGGCCTCGGCCATGACGCCGCCGGCGTCCCAGTCTCCGCGGTGCGGCAGCAGGGCGTAGCGGAACTCCTGGCGGCCTTGGCACTGGGTGCCGGGCTGATCGGGGTAGTCGAGGTTCTGCACCGTGTTGCGCATCTGGAAACAGCGCATGAGCGTGAGGGCGACCGGGCGCTCGGGGGTGTCGAGGACTTCGTACTGGGTGATGCCGCGGTTGAGCACGGCCAGGCCGGTCCGTCCGTCCGACACATCAACGAATAGCTTCTGCGGGTGGGCGCCGGTGGGCGGTTCGAGCCAGCCTTCGCCGCCGGGGACGTGGACGGGCCGCTTGACCACGTCGAACGGCATGTGCCCCCAGGAGTACTTGGCCTTGAGGGCGGTGGGCAGGAGAAGCCGCAGGCGGTGGTCGCGGACGGTGTTGTTGACGACCGTGTGCATGTCCAGCCAGCGGCAGCCTCGCCGCAAGGTCAGGACGGTGCGGATGGGACAGGGGACGAGGGTATCGGAGCGTGCGCTGCGGTCGGGCAGCACGCCCTCGGGCAGTTTGAGGGCGAGGGTGATTTCGAGGCTGGCGGCGAGGGGGCCGTTGTCGAGCATGGCGAGGCGGGCCTTGCCGCCGCGCGAAGAGTAGGTGCAGTCGGTCGTCGGGGTCATGCGGTTCCACGGGTCGCCGGTCTCGCCGTCGGACTCGAAGGCGTGCAGCCCGGGGAACGTATGGCCGCTGTCCTTGTCGAGCAGGTCGAGGGTGCCGTCGGGGTGGGCGGTCACCCGCATGAACTCGTTTTCGAGGGCATTGCGGCGGACGCCGATTTTCTGGGCGCGGGCGGCGGCGGGGGCGGCGGGGCGCACGCGGAGGGTTGTCCAGCCCATGCCGGCCTGGGGCGGCAGGTCGAGGTGCAGAAGGAAGCGCCGGGCGTGGAACGGGGACGGGATGTCGTTGGGTTTCTGGACGGTGGGGCGCAGATCCTGCATCGCGACGAGCTGGTGGGGCACGGCCTGGCCCGCGAGGGTTTCGATGGTCAAGTCTTCGCCGGCCGTGGCCAGGGGCAGATCAACGGCGGCCCTGATGACTCCGCCGTTGCGGTGCGGCAGGCAGTTGAAGGCGACCAGCAGGACGGTGTCGCCGGGCAGGCGTGAGGTGTCGAGGTGGCGGACCACCTTGGCGAGCGAGGAGCGGGTGACCTCGTGGGTGATGTCGTCGCAGCGGGCGAAGCGGTTCATCACGTCCTCGTGGACGCGGTCCATGGCGCAGCCGCCGATGCTGTCGTGGGCATGGTTTTCGAGGAGGAGTTTCCAGGCCAGGCGGAGCAGTCCGTGCGGGTATTCCTCGCCGAGCAGCCAGGCCATGCAGGCGGCGGGTTCGGCCCAGTTTTCGAGGTTGGCCTCGCTGAAGGCATTGGCTTGGCGCAGGTAGACGCGGCAGCCGTAGATGGCGGGGTAGAGGTTGGTCTGGCCGTCGCTGTGCAGAGTGTGCCGCATCTCGCCGTGGGCGACCTGGAGATCGGCCGGGAGTTGTTGACGGACACGGGCGACGACGTCTTCGAGCGCGCTGTGGAAGACCTTTTCCGCGCCGAGCAGGCGGTTGGCCTCGGCGACGATGCGGGCCTCGGTGTCGTCGGGCGCGGTGGAGTCGCAGCCCTGCATGGCGATGACGACGGGGGTGGTCATGGTGGCGGCGTCGGTGGCGGCGACCTCCTCGAGTCCGGGCACGATGCGGTCGGCGGCGAACAGCGGCTGGAAGTCCAGCAGATAGTAGGGTTCGTACGAGAGCTCGCGGTCGAGGCGGAAGGGCAGCGCGCCCTCGGGCCAGCGGTACTCGCACTCGAAGGCGCGGCGGCCGTGCACGACCGGGCGGTAGACGAGGAAGAAGAAGTTGTAGCGGGCGTATTTGCCGAAGCGGAATGCGAGGGCGCGGGTGCCGTCCGGCCCCTGCCAGATGAACTCGCTTTTCACGTCTTGGCGGGGGACGCCGCGGTAGAACATGACGGTATCGATTCCGAAGCCGGCGTAGAGCTGGGGCAGCTGGCTGGGCTGGCCGAAGCCGTTGGGGGTGTAGCCGACCTCCATGACGTGTCCGAAGTCGCGCGCCATGCGGGTTCCGCGCAGCAGGTTGCGCACCAGCGCCTCGCCCGAACAGCTGCAGGCGTCGGGGAGAGTATACCACGGGCCGACGAGGAGGCGGCGCGCGGCGACGTGCCGCTTGAGCGCGGCCAGTTTCTCCGGCCGCACCTCCAGGTAGTCTTCGAGCATGATCGTGTGGGCATCCAGGTGGAAGTACTTGAACCCCTTCCCGCGGTCGAGCAGGTCGAGCAGCCGGTCCATCATTTCGACCAGCATGGCCCGCGTCCGCTCGAAGGGGAAGCGCCACTCGCGGTCCCAGTGCGTGTTGGAGATGACGTGGAACTCGTGCTTCGGATCCATGCGCCGCACCTCGCTGGCTTGGGAGTTCGGCCGGCGGCACGCGCTGACTCGCCGACCGCCGGCACCACGAACGGGAAGACCCATACCATAAGGCCTGCGCCCCGCGGCCGCCACGCGCCCGCGCCAGGCCGGCAACGCCCCGGCCGCATGCGCAACCGGGTCCCGCGCCCCCGCACCGGCACGATGGCCCGCACGAGGCCGGGGGACTGCGATTTCCTTCCCCATTCTTCTTGACAGGCGGCGCTCGCCGCGCCATATAATGCGCCGCCGGTGAGTCGCTTCATCCCGCCGACAGCGCGCAGGAGTTTTCCGCCATGCAGACGGTCGCAGTTGAGAGGTTGAATACCGCCCTTGCCCTGCCCGCGCTTCTGCTCTTGCTGGCCGGCGGCTGCGTGTCGTGGACGCCGATGGTTCCGCCCCAGGTCAGCCTGGTTGACATGCGGTTCGAGTCGCTGACCCTGTTCGAGACGACGGCCGTCTTCACGCTGCGGCTGGCCAACGAGAATCCCTTTCCGGTGACGGTGGACGGCGGCGTCTATGCGATGACGCTCAACGGGGTGCGCGTGGGCAAGGGGCTGAGCGGCGACGCCGTCGAGGTGCCGCGCCTGGCGACAGCCACCATCGAGGTGCCGGTGCACGTCAGCCATCTGGCGCTGGTGTTCGAGGCGCGCGACGCCTTCGAGCGGGGTACGGTGGACTACATGGTCTCGGCCCGGCTGCACACGCGCGGGCAGGAGAGGCGGAGCCGCTACGTCGAGTCGGAGAGTCGAGGCACGTTCTCGCTTCCGCCGGCGCAGACGCAACGGCTCGACAGCTACCTGCCGGCCGTCTCGACCGGCCCGTTCGCCCCCTAGCCCGCCGGGTTCCCCGGCACACCAGGCCAGCGTTTCGCCGGTCGTCGTCTTGTTCGTGTGAACCCCAGCACAACGGGTCGGTTGGCAGCTCGCAGGCCCGGGAGTCGAAGCCATGGCCTTCGTCGTCAGTGCGGACATCGGCATCGCGTACGAGAGGCACTTGGTGCCGCTGACGCCGGCGTTCTCTGGCGGGGCGGCGCTGGATCAGCTCTCGGGGCGGATCCTGCCGGTGCA
>MVZH01000284.1 GCA_002068325.1 Lentisphaerae bacterium ADurb.BinA184
GACGTTCGGCGTTCGGCGTTCGGCGTTCGGCGTTGGGCGTTCGGCGTTGGGCGTTCGGCGTTCGGCGTTGAGAGTTTGAGTGATGAGTATAGGTAAGGCACGGCCGCGCATGAATCCACTGCATCCCACCTGGCTTCCCACCGCCCTCCCTACCGCACGGCAGCTCGAGTACCAGAGCTGGGAGATGGGCCTGTTCATCCACTTCGGCATCCGCACCTTTCACGAGGGGCACACGGACTTCGACGGCAAGGCGATGGAGCTGGGCCGGTTCAACCCCGCCGCCCTCGACTGCAACCAGTGGGCCCGCATCGCGGCGGAGGCTGGGATGCGCTACATGGTCATGACCGCCAAGCATCACGACGGCTTTGCCAATTGGCCGACGCGCCACACGCCGTTCTCGGTCGCCAACACCCCGTGGCAGAACGGCCGGGGCGACGTGGTGCGCGCCTTCACCGACGCCTGCCGACGCCGCCGCCTCGCCGTCGGGCTGTACTACTCGCCCGCCGACGTCTCCTGCCCGGTCTACAGCGACCCCAAGGCCTACGACGACTACTTCATCCGCCAGATCGGCGAGATCCTCACCGGCTACGGCGAGATTGACATGCTGTGGTTCGACGGCTGCGGCTCCGAGGGCCACACCTACGACTGGCCGCGCATCATCGGGGAAATCCGCCGCATGCAGCCGCGCATCCTGATCTTCGGCGGCGCCGACCCCGACTACGGCTGGGTCGGCAACGAGTCCGGACTCGCCCCAACCCCGAACTGGAACACGGTCAGCACCGTCCCCATCTCCATCCAGACCCCCGCCGCCGACCCCGTGCGCGACGGCCGCCCCACCTGGGTCCCCGCCGAGTGCGACTGCCGCATGCGCCTGAACAACTGGTTCTACAGCGACCGCGACGAGGCCACGGTCAAAGGCCTTCACGAGCTGATGGGACTGTACTACTACTCGGTCGGGCGCGGACGCAATCTGCTCATCAACATCGGGCCGGACCGGCGGGGCTTGCTGCCCGACCGCGATGCCGCCAGCCTGCTGGCGTTCGGCGCCGAGGTGCGGCGGCGCTTCGGGCGGCCGGTGCTGTCCGAGGACGCCTTCACGCGCAGCGGCAACCTCTGGGAGGGCAAGCCTGCGCGCCCGGGGGTCTGGGCGGACCATGTTGTCCTGCAGGAGGATCTGACCCGCGGCGAGCATGTCCGCCGGTACCGCATACAGGTCTTCCCCACGCACTACGGCGCGCCCATCACGGTGTTTGAGGGCTACAACATTGGCTGGAAGGCGATCTGCCCGTTCCCGTTGGTGTGCGCCCGTGAGGTGCGGGTCGAGGTGCTGGAGGCCGACGGCCCGGTTGAGCTGCCGACCGTGCGGCTGTTCAACTCCACGGGCGAGGAGACCGCACGCGAGTAGTCCGAAGGGATTCGATCGCCCACTGCGAGACGATGGCCCCGGGTCGAGCGACAACCTGCACCTCCACCGAGGCCTATTGGAAAACCAGGTTCGCTGGCCATGCCCCGGACGGCACGGAGGCCGTCCCTCCATCAGCCACCCCACTGGGTAACCGACTGCGCTCGAGGTCACGATGATGTCACCGCTGAAGTTCCACATCGCCCCTGGCGGCGACGATGACGGCCCCGGCACGGCGGCGGCGCCGTTCGCCACCCTCGAACGGGCGCGGGACGCCATCCGCCAGGCGCGATCCCGCGAGGGTGCCTTTGCCGGGGCCGAGGTCGTCGTACACGGCGGGATGCACGCGCGCGAGCGCAGTTTCGAACTGACGGCCGAGGACTCGGGAAGCCCTGGGACGCCGGTCGTCTACCGGGCGGCCGCGGGGGAAGCTCCGCGCCTGGTGGGCGGGCGCGTGGTCTCGGGCTTTGCCCCCGTCTCCGACGCCGCGGTTCTCGCGCGCCTGCCGGCCGCGGTCCGAGAGCAGGTGCGCTGCCTGCATCTGCCCAGCGCGGGGATCAGGGACTACGGGGTGCTCCGCGCGCGCGGGTTCCACCGCCCCTACGTCAACGCGGCCCTCGAGGTTTTCGTTGACCGCCGGCCGCTGCGCCTCTCCCGCTGGCCCAAGGCCGGCGTCGTCCCCATCACGGAGATTCTCGATTCGGGGTCGCGTCTGCGCGACGGCGACGGCGGCAACCGTGGCGCCGTCTTCCGTTGCGAGGCCGAGCGCCCCGTGCAGTGGCGATCCAGCGGCGACCTGTGGGTCCAGGGGATGTTCGGCACGGTTTGGGCCGACGACATGATCAGGGTGGCCGAGTTCGACGCCGGGCAGCGCACCCTCCGCCTGGCCGACGCGCATGCCTACGGGGTCGAAATCCGCGGCAGGGCCGGCGCGCATTTCCAGTTCGTCAACGTGCTCGACGAGCTCGAACAGCCCGGCGAGTACTACCTGGACACCGCCGCCGGGATCCTCTACCTGTACCCGCCGGGGCCCCTCGAGGGCGCCGAGGTTCTGGTGTCCCTCCTTGAAGACCCGCTGGTGGTGCTGGAGCGGGCCTCGCACGTCGAGTTGCACGGCCTGGCGATCGAGGCCAGCCGCGGCATGGGCATCTACATCGAGGGAGGCTGCGGAAACCGCATCGTGAATTGCGAACTCCGCAACCTCGGGACCGTCGGCGTCTGCCTGGGCCAGGGCGTCGAGGGCACGGACCGGCCGGTCTTCGAGTTCACGGGCACGCCGGTCTCGCGGCGGCTCGGCAACCTCGGCGCGCACCTCTACCAGAACCCGGAGTGGAACCGCAACGCCGGCAGCGATCATGCCATCGTCAACTGCACGGTCGAGGACACCGGCGAGGGCGGCATCATCTTGAGCGGCGGCGACCGGCGCACCCTCACCCCCGGGCGCAACGCGGTGTCGGGCTGCCGCATCCGCCGCACCAACCGCCTCTCGAAGACCTACCGGCCGGGCGTCTGGATCGATGGCGTCGGCAACACCGTCGAGGGATGCCGGATCGAGGACTTGACCCACTCGGCCATCCTTTTCGAGGGCAACGAGCATCGTATCGAGGGCAACCGGATTCACAACGTCGTCAATGACAGCGATGACGGCGGCGCCATCTATGCCGGGCGGGACATCGCCATGCACGGCACCGTCATCCGCGGCAACTTCATCTCCGGCGTCCGCGGCGGTGCCTTCGGGTTCCGCTCGGGCATCTACCTCGATGACCAGGTCGGCGGAATCGATGTGATCGGCAACGTGCTGCACGGCAACAGCATCGCCGCCGTCATCTCGGGCCGCCACATCCGCGTCCTGGACAACGTGCTCATTGACAACGACCGGCCCATCGGCCTCGACGGGCGTCCACCCTGCGAGCGCCATCTCGAGGTCCTACGCAGGCTGGGTTGTGACCGCGAGCCGTGGTTGAGCCGCTACCCGGAGGTCGCCCGCGCCCCCGCGGAGCACTGGGGAAAGGCGGTCGGCGTCGAGGCGCGCGGAAATGTCAGCATCGGCGGCCCGCCCCTGAGCTTCGACCTCGGGATTGACCCGGGCTTCGTCGTGCTCGAGGGCAATGTGGAGTGGCCGCCCGATGCGTAGACCCGGCACGCCGCGGCGGCGACAGCCCCCCTTCACCATGATCGAGCTGCTGGTGGTCGTGGCCATCCTGGCGGTCCTCGTCGCCCTGCTGCTGCCGGCGCTGCGCGAGGCCCGCGAGCGCGCCTTCCGCGTCACCTGCCTCAGCAACCAGCGACAGCTCCACATCGGCACGTCCACCTACACCGTGGACAGCGACTACTGGCTGCCCAGCGGGCTGAACGAAACCAACGGCTACGTCTACCTCGGCGTCAGGGCCAACTACTCCTGGAGCCGGCCGCACGTGTTCTACCGGGAGTATCTGAGTGCGTCGGTGGACATGAACTGGCCGGCGCCCGGGGGGGCCGGTCGGTTCACCAACGCGAACGGTGTCCACCTCTGTCCCAGCAGCCGTCGTCGCACCATCGGCGGGCCCTACACGCCGCACGCCAACTGGTCGTGGTACAGCAGTGGCGACTACCTCATGTTCGGCACCTCGGCCGCGCTTGGCGATACCAATGCGTACGCCTGCCGGGCCTCGAAGCTCTGGGAGTACCGCCTGGACTTCGGGCCACGCATCTTTTCGATGGACTGTGCGCGCTGGGCCGGCCCGGCCAACAACGTCACGGTCGGGACGCGGCCGGTGACCGACTACACGCCGCATCTGAAGGGCCGGTTGCCTGCAGGAGCCAACGTTGTCACGACCGACGGCGCCGGCCACTGGGTGCCGCTGAGCGAGTGCACCACACTGGGAGGTTTGTGGAGCACCTGGGCCGCCTGGTCCGGCTCCATCCCCGGCACCCCGGCCTACGTGGTCATGCCCATTCACTATGAGGCGGTCTTCAACCCCTACTACAATACCATCAACACCAATTTCTACCAGAACTTCTCGCGCCTGGGCCACGAGACAACCGAGTTCTGGCCCGGCACCAAGACGTCGCCCTATGGCTATCGCTACGGCTATCCGTGGTAACCGCCAACCCCTGAAGAAGGCGGCCACTTCCGCCGGTCATTATTCCATTGTTCCAGAATTCCGTCATTGCAGGATGCTGTGGGGCATTGTCGAGACAAGGTTGAGGGCGCCTCCCTTGATGTCGCCTTGGTCGGCGGCAAGGGGAGTGGTGCGTCGGGGGCGGCAGGCAGCCGCCCGCCGGCCGCCCCACGGCTCACGCCCGCGGGGGGCGGAACCCTCAGCTTTCATCCCTCATCCCTCATCCCTCAAGTTTCAGGAGAGCACGTGCCATGTTCCGCACAATTCTTGCCAACTTGACGCTGACCGGCCTGCTGGGGGTGACGGCGATGAACGCCGTTGCCGACGCGGACTTCACGTTCCACGACGTCACCGGCCGCGGCTTCCCGCCGGATCTGGTGCACTATCGGCTGGAGGGCGACGCCGAGCGCGCGGCCGC
>MVZH01000285.1 GCA_002068325.1 Lentisphaerae bacterium ADurb.BinA184
TCGACCGGGGTGAACATGCCCTCCTGCGCGAGGAGGTTCTTGCCGGCCAGGCGGATCTCGAACCGGTAATCCATCCCGCCGCAGGTGAAGAAGAGCCGGTCGTCCGGCGCCAGGGGAGGGAGGTCAAGCCGGGCGCGGTACAGCCAGTAGACATCTTCCATCCAGGCGTAGTCGCGCCAGTTGTCGGCGTGGTGCGCGTCGCCCCAGCCTTCGGCACGGGCCCAGTCAAGCTGGACGGCGCCGGGAACCTGGGCGGGGACGAAGCGCTCCGGCGGGCGCTGCGGATCCTGCGTGAAACCGACGGACCAGGCCAGCGGGAATCGTCTCAGCATGGAGAACGCTCGGTTGGGCGGGTGGTGGATTTCGGGTGTCAAGCCATCGTGGACAGCATCGCGCGCGTCACCGCGCAACGCAGGGGGCGCCCGGCTTCCCAGGCGAGAAACTCCTCGATCATGTAATCGCCCATGCGCACGACCTCGTCCCCGATCGAGCCGGCAATGTGCGAAGTCAGATGGACGTTGGGCAGGGCGTAGAGAGGGGAGTCGGAGACGGGAGGCTCGGGGTCGGTGACGTCGAGCAGCGCGCTCAGGTCGGGCCGGCGGGCGAGCACGGCGGCCATCTCGTCCTCGCGTACGGTGGTGCCGCGGCCGGTGTTGATGAACGTCGCGTCCTCGGGCAGCCGGTCGAACAGCGCGCCGGTGAGCAGGCCCCGCGTCTCCGGCACATTGGCGAGGTGATTGCTGACGACCGCCCCGCGGCCGAAGGCCTCGGCGAGGGTCTCGACTTTCTCGACCCCCAGGCCGCGTGCGGACTCCGCACTCAGAAACGGATCCCAGACGACTACGGCGAGCTTGAAAGGCCGCAGCAGCTCGATCAGCTTGCGCCCGATGGCGCCGGCGCCCAGGATGGCCACCGTCCGGCCGTAGTTGCCGCGGATGTCGCGGAAGGCGCCCTTCCATCCGGCCAGCGAGTGCGAACAGGCCGGCGCATTGCGGAAGTAACCCTTGTTGGCGAGGAGGATCTGGGCCAGGGTGAACTCGGCCACGGGCACCGCGTTGGCCTGCCAGGCGCTGACCACCGTGATGCCGGCGTCCAGCAGCGGCTCGGCAAAGCCCTTGACCGACCCGGCACCGTAGAGCACGAGTTTGAGGGCGGGCAGCAAGGCCAGATCCTGCCGGTCGAGCGTGGGCATTCCCCACGTTGAGAAGACGGCCTGCACGTCACGCAGGCGGGGGGCGTGTTCGACGAGCATCGAGCGGCTGAGGCAGGACGGGTAGAGCTGGCTGATGCGGCCGATCGTCTCACGCCGGCCTTGGCCATAGACTCGATCGATGGAGGCCGGGGACTCACACAGAAAGGCCGTCTCGGTGCGCGCCATGTCACCGTCTCCGCGGCCGTGGTGGCGCGCGTCTGCGTCGCCACTTTCCGGCCAGGCGCAAAGCATCGTGCGCGAATGGTCGAATGCAAGCGGAGGGGGGGAGGCCTCGCGTGTGGCGTGGGGGCGGCCCGCGCGGCGTTGGGTTACGGAGGGCCGTTCGTGAAAACGGGCGGTTTTCACGAACTCGGCAGGGCGCGGGGGCTGTCCCTGCGGATGGCGGCCGGGGGCCACCCCAGTGGACAGGGCAGGGCGCCTCGCGGGGGGCACGGGCCGTGCCACGCCGTCACGGTTGCCGCGGCGGTTGCCGTCGCGCGCGCACCCATGGCGCTGCGTGCTCACCCAGGCCGTGACAGGCTCAGGCGCCCGCCACGCGGTGCGACACCGCCAGGCCGACCCGCCAGATCAGCCCGACTAGCAGCAGCACGGCGCCATACACCGGGAAAACCCCGGCCAGCAGGCAAAGGAAGCCGGCCAGCATGACATACGTCGCGATGGCCCGCCGCGAACCCGGACTCGGCCGCCACGGCCGCCACAAGCGGAAAACGCCGAGCACAATCCCGACGCCCGCCAAGGCCACGGCCAGGCGCTCAAGCCCCTCGATCAGGCGCCCCGACAACGCCCGCGCCGTGACCTGAACCGCCCCGCGCGGCGTGGTGAAACGGTACGCGCGCCACCGCCGCGGGTCAAAGCCGGGGATGCTGACGTCAAGGCTGGCCAACCCCGCCATGTCAGCCGGCAACGCCACGAATGGCAGGCCGCGGTCGTCCATATCCCGTCCCTCTGACACACCGTCGTTGTCGACGGCGGCTTGCAGGTCGGCCATCCCGTTCACGTCGACCTGCATGGACGACTCGGCCGGCTCCTGCGCCTCGTCAGCCTTTCCCCTGGCCGCGTCGAGTCTCTGCTGGTACTGCACGGCGCGGTTCTGGAGGTCGCGGCGGGCCGGCGCCTTGGTCAACCGTTTCTCGCCGGCCTTCTTGAGCTCAACGTCGTCCAGCACCTGCACGGCCTGCGGCTGGTCAGCCTGCTGTGCCGTCTGGCCCTGCGGCCGCGTCGGTGCCGGCGGTTTCGGCGAGGCGTCCGGCGCCTCCGCCCCGGGCGGCTCCTTCTCTCCCTGCTGCACCACGAGGGCATTCTTCTCAAACCAGGCGTCGTCAAAGACCGCGACCTTGGCGCTGTGCGTGCCCTTGCGCACCTCGCTCTCGTCCCAGTTGCTGCGGGCGGCCACGACCTGGTTGCGCGCCAGGCCCTGCTTCTGCGAGCGGAACGCCTCGGCCATCCGCCCGCGGTTGTCCGAGAGCGCGACGGCCTCCTGCACGGTGCGCGCCTGTTCGATCTGCCGGCCGGCCGTCACCACGATCTTCTGCGACTCGCTGACCTGCGCCTGCAGGGCCTCGTTGTACGCGTAGGCCTCCACCATGCCGCTCTGCGACTGCGCCAGGCGTTCGTTGACGTCCCGCAGGTTGCTGACCGCCCGCGCCTGCTCGAAGGCGTTGCCGTACTGCAGGGTCTCCATCAGCCGCTTGGCCAGCTTGTTCTGGTAGGCGAGGAAACCGGCCTCGAACTCGCCGCCCTGCCGCACCTGCCGCAGAGTGCCGCCGAAGGCAAACCATCGCCGTGTCACCGGCAGCCACAGCTCGACGTGGCTCTGCTCGACATTGATGTTCACCGTGCGTGCAAACGGCAGGTCCGCCGCCACCACCGGCCCCGGCACTTCGAGGCGCCCTGCGTACTTCAGCACCACCGTGTAATCCAGATCCCCGGCGGCCGTCTTGACCAGCGGCACCTGCACCCGCCGCGGGTTGGCCGGCTCGGGCAGGATCGGCTTGACCAGGGCGTCGGCCACGCGCACGGTCCACAGTGCCGCGCCGGGGGGCAGTTCAAGCTCGAGGAACTGCTCGGTGCGGTTGTCCACGTGATACGTCTGCGAGCCGCGGTAGGCGCCGCTGTCGTCAACCGCCAGCAGGGCTTCGGCCAGGCCGATCCGCGCCCCCGCGGTCTCGACCGCCACCCGCCCCTTGGTGCGGAAGGTCAGCCGCGGCGCGACGGCGCCCGACTTGGCGATGAAGGCCTGCGTCGAACCCCCTTGGAACAGCGCCGCCACCAGCCCCCATTCCTTCTGCTGAGGCGTCAGGCCCTCTAGACCGTCGCCGGGCTCGATCAGGACCTCGTCGCGGCCGGCGCTCTCGATGGCCAGGTACTGACGGTCGGTGCGGCCGGTCTCGACCGCCGGCAGCGTGACTTCCTGTTCCTGGTCAGTGAGCAGACGGTCGTGTTCGATGAGGACGCGCACGTCATTCATGACCTGATCCTGGAGTTCGAGGATCACGGCCACGCCGCCGTCGGGCAGGGGTTCGAGGCGCTTCTGGCGCAGCAGCGGGATGCTGACGCGGGCGTCGGCCAGCCGCGCCGGCAGCCGGAACCGGAACTCCTGCACCCCGGCGTTGTAGATCGTGAAGCAGACCAGCGTGGTCTCCTCGATGGCACGGTCGGTGACACGGACGTTGGTGACCGTGTGACAGCGCGCGTCCGGCCGCCTCGCCTGCAGCGCGACCGCGCCCGCGTAGTCGGCGACCCGGTAGTAGAAGGCCAGGCGCACGAACGGGCGCTGCTCGGCGGACAGCCAGCCGAGGCGGCCCGGGAGGACGCTCTCGATCTGCGCCAGGGCGCGGGCGACGGCGTCGTACATGGGGTCGGTCTGCACCGCGATGTAGCCGTCCTGGCGGCCGACGTCCAGCACCCACAGGCGTGGGATGGCGACCTCGTCCACGGCCCCCGTCTGCCCCAGCCGTCCGCCGAGCACGATTGGGACTTCGCCCTGCAAACCGTCCGCGAAGTAGACCGTGAGCACCTGGGGGCCGGCGCCGCGGGACACCCCCCACTCGAAGAGGCCGGGGCAGCTCACCCTCTCGACGTCGAGGTCGGCTGGAACCTCGACGCGGACCTGGTGCAGCGGCCGCCGACCGACCGTGAGCAAGACCCGGCTCTCGAGGCTGCGCTCGCGCTCGGCCACCCGTAGGATGGTCTCAAGCCGGGCCGAGACGTCGGGCCGCGCCACAACGGCACTCAGGCGCATCGAGAAGGGCAGTTGCATGAACGCGAACGCCTGGAACGGCCTCACCCCCAGCGGCCCCTCGCGCAGGGCGGGCACGGTCTCCGCCGGCATGTCAATGCGGCGCAGCCCTGACGGCTCGCCGGCCTGCACGCTCAGCGCCGGGCTGTGACGCACAATCAGCCGCCCCACGTGGCGGACCGCCCCGCTGACGTTGAGCAACGGCACCTCCACCGCCGTCGGCCCTTCCTGCCCCACCGCCCCCTGCCGCCAGACGTGCACGGTGAAGGCCTCGTTCTCCTTGGCCTGCTTGAGCAGGTTCACCGACAGCCGCGGACCGGCCGGGTCGTCGGTCACCTCCCAGCCGCGCACGTTCACGCCCTCGACCTTCTCGACCCGGTACCCGGCCGGCAGCTCGACGGCGAAGAACTCGCGGTCGCCGTGGCGGAAGCTCAGCTCCATGGCCCAGGCGGCCTGCAGGCGGT
>MVZH01000286.1 GCA_002068325.1 Lentisphaerae bacterium ADurb.BinA184
GGCAACCGTGGGCCGCCGCCCCGCCGCCGCGCGCCTCGACCGAGCCGCGCGCCGACCGCGAAATCCACGCCTGGCAGGTGATCCAGTTCCCGGCCAAATCGGCCGACCAATGGGCCGACGAGACCGAACGGCTGGCCGCGCGCCTCGACGTCCGCCTCGGCGCCCATCTCTACAACTGGCACCAGATCCCCTTCGACACCTCCTACCCGGACTACTTCCCCGCGCGCCCGGAGTTTGCGGACTTCGCAAGACGTCTGCGCGCCGCCGGGATCGTGGTCATGCCCTACATCAATGGCCGCCTGTGGGACATCAACGCGAAGAGCTGGCGCGCGCGCCGCGCCGAACGCTTCGCGGTCAAGCATTCCGCCGAGCGGCTCGATCCCCGTACCCTCGTGCCCTACCTCGAAGAGTACGGCAGCGGCCAGAAGCTGGCGCCGATGTGTGTCGCCACCGCCTTCTGGCGCGATACGGTCCGCGCGCTTTGCCGCCGCATCGTCAGGGAGCTGGGCTGCGACGGCGTCTACATCGACCAGATCGCGGCGGAGAAGGCCGAGCTGTGCTTCAACCGTCAGCATCCGCACGCCCCCGGCGGCGGCGGATTCTGGCTGGATGGCTACCGCCGACTGGCTGCCGACATCCGCGCCGACATCGGCCCCAACCCCACCCTGACCACCGAGTGCAACTGGGAAGGCTGCATCGCCGACTACGATGCCCTCCTCTCGTGGGCCTGGTTCGCGCCCAACGAAATCCCTCTCTTTCCCGCCGCCTACGCCGGCCTGGCGCGCAGCTTCGGCTGTTCCTTCAGCGATAACGACATCCGGCGCGACGGCGGCGACGTCTTCGCCCGCAAGATGGCCCGCCTCCTGGTCTGGGGCGCCCAGCTCGGCTGGGGCGACCTCACCCCGCTGCTCGACGCGGCCCAGGCCCCGTTGCTGGAGTTCTTCGCCAGCCTGTGCCGCTTGCGCGCCGGACATCTTGCGCTCTTCGCGCGGGGACGGATGCTGCGCCCGCCCACCCTCGACGCCCGGGCCGCCGCCGCCGTCTACACCGCCGTCTGGGCCGACGATGACGCCCGGCCAACCCTCTTCGCCGTCAACCCGGCCCGCGAGGCCGTCACCGCCGCCTTCACATTCACCGACCTGCCCGGCCGGAGACTGACCCTGCGTCTGCCCGCCCGCACCGCCCGCGCCGTCGCCCTCGCCTGAACACGCGCCGCCGCCAGCCGTTTTCACGAACTGGCCGCGGGCGTCGGGGTGTCCCCGGGGATCTCGAGTTCGTGAAAACGCGCCCGTTTTCGCGAACTGGCCGCAGGCGGGCCGGCGGTGCTGGGATCGGCATATCCGGGCCTGTCATTTTCGCGAACTGCCTCCGGCGGCGGGGTTCCCCCCGGGAGGTCGAGTTCGTGAAAACGCGCACGTTTTCGCGGACTGGGCGTAGCCGGGCCGGCAGTGCTGGGATCGGCATGTCCGGGCTTGTCATGTTCGCGAACTGCCTGCGGCGTCGGGGTGCCCCCGGGGATCTCGAGTTCGTGAAAACGCGCCCGTTTTCGCGAACTGGGCGCAACCGGGACGGCGGTGCTCTGCCTTCACGCCCCCCGCTCTATCCCCCCGCCCCCGTACTCTGCGCTCCCCGCCCCGCGCCCCGTGCTCTTCCCCATGCCCTTGACCCCCGGCGGTGCCGGCCTATGTTGCGGGGTGCCGGGGCTGCCACTCCGCCCTGTCACTTGGAGAACCCACGATGAGAGCCGTCGAACGCTTTACCGAGAACCCGCTGATCTGCCCGGAGGCCGTGCGACCGAGCCGGCCGGACCTCGAAGTCACGCGCGTCTTCAACTGCGGTGCCACCCTGTACAAGGGCAGGACCGTGCTGCTGATGCGGGTGGCGGAGCGCCCGATTCCCGAAAAGGGTTACATGAGCACGGCGTACCTCGACCCGCGCCAACCCGGCGGGTACGCCACGTTGCGGGTGCGGCTCGATGATCCCGACCTCGACCTTGCCGATCCGCGCGGCGTGTTTTTCTACAAGGGCGTGCCATACCTGTACGTTGTCAGTCACCTGCGCCTGGCCACCAGCGACGACGGGCGCCGGTTCACGGTCGAGGATCGGCCGGCCATGCTGCCGGAGTTTGACTACGAAGTCTACGGCGTCGAGGATCCGCGCATCGTCTTCCTCAACGGCTGGTACTACATCAACTACAGCGCCATCGCCCCCACCGGCGTCACCACCGCGCTGGCCCGCACCGCCGACTTCAAGACCTACGAGAAGCTCGGCATCATCTTTGCCCCCGACAACAAGGACATCGGCATCTTCCCCGAGAAGGTCGGCGGCAGCTACGTGTGTTTCCACCGCCCCTCGATGAAACAGATCGGCGCCCCCTCGATGTGGCTGGCGTTCTCCGACAACCTGCTCGATTGGGGGCGGCACCGCTTCGTCATCGGGCCGCGGCCGGGCCTGTGGGACAGCGAGCGCGTCGGCTGCGGCGCCCACCCGATCAAGACGCCGCGCGGCTGGCTCGAGATCTACCACGGCGCCGACGCCAACATCCGCTACTGTTGCGGGGCCGTGCTCACCGACTTGGAGCGGCCGTGGATTCCGCTGGCCCGCGGCGACGACCCGATCCTCTTCCCCCATGCCTCCTACGAGATGGAAGGGTTCCTGCCGAACGTCATCTTCCACAACGGGCTGGTGCAACGCCCCGACGGCAGTGTCGACCTCTACTACGGCGCGGCTGACACCACGGTGTGCGGTGCCCGCCTGGACGTTGGCGCCGTGCTCGACGGCCTCCGGCCGGTCAAGGCCTGACGGCCGGGCCGGGGGGTGGGGGCGGCTACGCGACGGCGTTGGCGGCCTTCGGCGCGCAAGGTTTCTCTCCCCGCCGACGGCTCCGCACGGGCCCCAGCCGGCGGGCGGTGCGCAGGGCCCTGCCAAAGCGGTTCAGAACTGCGGCTGTGGCAGGGGGAAGTGGCGGACGAAGGCGCGGACGTCCTCGCGCACGGCGGCGGCGACCGCGGCATCGTCAATGTGGTCAACCACGCGTCCGATCCAGGCAGCGATGCGGGCCATGTCGGGCTCCCGCATGCCTCGGGTGGTGACGGCGGGGGTTCCGACCCGCAGGCCGCTGGTCACGGTGGGCTTTTCCGGATCGAACGGGATGAGGTTCTTGTTGACGGTGATGCCGGCCTTGTCGAGGGCCTCGGCGGCGGCCTTGCCGGTGGTGTGCTTCGGGCGCATGTCCAGCAGCATCAGGTGGTTGTCGGTGCCGCCGGAGACGACGCGGAAGCCTTGGCGTTCGAACTCGCCGGCCAGGGTTGCGGCGTTGCGCACAATCTGCCGCTGATAGTCGCGGAAGGCGGGGGTCATGGCTTCGTGCAGGCAGACGGCCTTGGCGGCGATGACGTGCATCAGCGGGCCGCCTTGGATGCCGGGGAAGATGGCGGCGTTGATCTTCTTGAGATGGGCCTCGCGGCACAGGATCAGTCCGGCGCGCGGGCCGCGCAGTGTCTTGTGCGTGGTGGTGGTGACCACATCGGCATAGGGGACGGGGCTGGGGTGGAGGCCGGCCGCCACCAGGCCGGCGATGTGTGCCATGTCCACGACGAAGTACGCCCCCACCTCGTCGGCGATCTGGCGCAGGCGCGGGAAGTCGAGGGTGCGCGGATAGGCGCTGGCGCCGGCCATGAGCAGGCGGGGGCGCAGTTCGCGGGCGAGGCCGGCGATGTGATCGTAGTCGAGCGTTTCGGTGCGCGGGTCGACGCCGTAGCCGGTGAACTGGTAGAGCATGCCGCTGAAGTTGGCCTTGAGGCCGTGCGTGAGGTGTCCGCCATGGTCCAGGCTCATGGCCAGCACCTTGTCGCCGGGTTCGAGGAGGGCGAAATAGGCCGCCATGTTGGCCTGGCTGCCGGAGTGCGGCTGCACGTTGGCCGCCTCGGCCTGGAAGAGCGTGCAGGCCCGCGCGATCGCCAGGCTCTCGATCCCGTCCACGCACTCGCACCCGTTGTAGTAGCGCTTGTGCGGATAGCCCTCCGCGTACTTGTTGGTCATCACCGATCCCGCCGCGGCGCGCACGGCCGGGCTGGCGAAGTTCTCCGAGGCGATCAGCTCGATCCCGTCCTCCTCGCGCCGGCGCTCGCCGTCCAGCAGGGCGGCCGTCTCGGGATCCACGGCCCGCACCGCGGCGATGTCGTCATACGACTGCACATCAACCTGGCGCAGGCGGCGGGCGTGGCGTTCGGCGCCGGAGAACGGCGTGCCCAGCCAGGCATCGACCACGGCGGGCAGGTCGGCCGCGGGCATGGTGTCGCCGCCGGTTACCAGGATGTTGGCGGCGTTGTGCTCGCGCGAGATGCGGGCCCGGGCCACGGTTTCGGCCAGGGCCGCGCGCACGCCGCGGTAGCGGTTGGCGGCCATGCTCATGCCGACGCCGGTGCGGCAGATCAGCACCCCGCAGTCAATCTCGCCCCGCAGCAGGGCTTGAACCACCGCGGCCGCGAAGGGCGGGTAGTCGTCGTGCGGATCGAGGCAGCAGGGGCCGAAGTCGTGCACCGGCAACCCCTTGCCGGCGAGGTGGGCCGCTCCGTAATTCTCCGGGAAGGACACACTCACCGAAACCTCGTCGCCAACCTTGGCGCCGACAAGCTGGTCCTCGAAGCCGGGGATGAAGGACTTGGAGCCCAGCACCAGCGGGTAGTCCTCGGCCGAGCCGCCCTCGAACAGCTCGCCGTCGACCGAGCCCTTGAAGTCGATCACCACCTGGTCGCCGTCCTTGGCCTTGGAGCCCTTCTTGCGGTCCTCGTAGGACTTCGCCTGGCCGGCCAGTTCCTCCAGCGCGGTCTTGACCGCCTCGTCGTCGGCCTTGACCACCAGACGGT
>MVZH01000287.1 GCA_002068325.1 Lentisphaerae bacterium ADurb.BinA184
GGCGATCTCGCGGCGTTCGTCTGGGGTCTCCACACGCACCACCATTCTGAGCAGATGCGACTTGCCGTAATGCCGAACCCAACGCGCAACCGTGTCGTGGCCGCGGATCCCGTAGACCGCCGCCGCCGCATGACAGCTGGCATGCCGCCCGCTTTCGATCTCCGCGACCACCTGCAACTTGAACGCCTCACTGTAACACATCGTCTCGTTCATGGACACCTGTCCTCCCTGTGACAAGTGTCAACGTATATCAGGACAAGACACCACGACCCACGACCCACGACCCACGACCTACGACCGATTCGTTGCCGCTGGCCGGCAACGGTGTGCGCTTGCGGTGCACCGTTGCGCCGGGTATCTTGTCGGCACGCGTCGGGGCCTGTCCCCACTCGGACACCATGCTGAACCCCATCGGCAAACTGCGGCGAACCTACCGGCATGTCGCCCGCTGGCGTGAGATCACGCGGGTGCTGCTCAAGCACGGCTTCGGCGAGTTCGCCAGCAAGACCGGGTTGCGCCGGCGCTTCCACCGCTTCCGCCGGCGAAGCCAGGCGGAGATCGAGTCCGAGCGGACGCTGACGCGCCACGCCCGCATCCGGCTGGCGCTCGAGGAGCTCGGGCCGACCTTTGTCAAGCTCGGCCAGATGCTGAGCACGCGCACGGACATTGTCCCGCCGGAACTGGTCACGGAGCTGGAGAAGCTGCAGGACGCGGTGCATCCTTTCACGGGCGACGAGGCCTGGGAGATTCTGAGCCGGGAGTACGGGGGCGACCCGGGCGCCCGGCTGGCGGGTTTCGAGCGCGTCCCGATCGCCTCCGCCTCGATTGCCCAGGTCCACGAGGCGCGCACCCTTGACGGCGCGCGCATTGTGCTGAAGATACAGCGGCCGAACATCGCCCGGCTGATCGAGGTTGACCTTGAGATCATGGCCGAGTTGGCGGCCCTGACCGAGCGTTTCGTGCATGGTGCGGCAGTCCTGCAGCTGGGGCGGCTCGTGCAAGAGTTCGGCCGCAGTATCCGGCGCGAGCTGGATTTCGCGCTCGAGGCCAACAACATGGAGCAGTTCGCCGGGCATTTTGCCGGCGACCGAACCTTCCACGTCCCCGCCGTCCGCCGCGAGCTGTGCACCCCGCGGGTGCTGGCCATGGAGTACGCGGAGGGCGTCAAGGTGACCAACTTCGAGGAGTTGGCGGCCCTCGGGCTGGATCGGCGGGTGATCGCCGAGCGCGGCTCACAGATCCTCCTGCGGCAGGTCTTCGAGTTCGGGCTGTTCCACGCCGACCCTCACCCCGGCAACGTGCTCATCCTGCCCGGCAACGTGATTTGCCTGCTCGACTACGGGAGCGTCGGCATCCTGTCGGAACGGCACCGCGAACTGCTCGGCAACCTGATCATCGGGTTCGCCAGCCGGGATGAGGCGCGCATCGCGCACGCCTTCCTCCAGATGGCCGGCTACACGGGCTTCGAGCGGACCGAGGAGGTGGAGACCGACATCACCAGCTTCCTGCAGGACAACCTCTACCGCCCCCTGCACGACATACACATCGGCCGTGTGCTCGGCGACCTGACGCGGCTGCTGGTCCGCCACAACATCCGCATGCCGCCCGGCTTCTTCCTGCTCATCCGGAGCCTGACGACGCTCGAAGGGGTCGGCCGCCTGCTCGTGCCCGACTTTGACCTTCTCCACTACGCCGCCCCGAGTGCGCGCCGGCTCCTGCGCGACCGCCTGCGTCCGGGCAGGCTGCTGCACGAGCTGTTCATGAGCGCCCTCGAGACGCGCGGCATCGTGCGGGACTTCCCGTTCGAGGTGCGGCAGGTTATGGCCATGGTCAAGCAGGGCACCAAGGTGCGGCTCCGCCACGAGGGGTTGGAGGAGGTGCGGCGGTCGAACGACCAGATCAGCAACCGCATTGTCTTCGCCATCGTGCTGGCCGCGCTGATCGTCGGTTCATCCCTGCTGGTGCTCTCGGGGCTGCCGCCGAAGTGGCATGAGGTGCCGGTCATCGGGCTGGGCGGGGTCGTCGTCTCCGGCCTGATGGGCTTCTGGCTGCTGTATTCGATCCTCAAGCACGGCCGCATGTAGCCATGCGGGGCCGGGCCCGCCGGCGCGATGCGGCCAGGGCGGCGGCCGCGGCCAGGAGCAGGCCGCCCGACGGCTCGGGGAGCAGCACGCCGGCCGGGGCCACATACCAGTACGTGGTGTTGCCCATGACCAGGTTGCGTACGGTCGGCGCCCCGCCGGGCCCGCTGTTGAAGATGTAGCCGCCGGCCACATAGCCGGCTAGTGTGGCCGAATCCATGTCCGTCAGCAGGGCGATGCCGTTCAGGTCGATGCCGTCGTCTGGGAAGGCCGCACCGCCGAGGTTGAGCAGCTGGCCGATGTAGGCGAAATAGAGTTGCCCATCACTGCTTGAGTCGACGAGTTTGAGCCGGCCGTGGTGGTTGTGGCCGAAGTCGTCGCTCTCGAAGTAGCTGCCCAGCTTGAATGGGGCGTCGGCGCCGTGGGCGCGCAGGCCGGCCAGTGTCGTCTGGGCCTCCCAGTTCCATTTCCAGGACCAGGTGTTGGGTTCAATCGCGAACTGGGTGTCGCGGAAGTTGATTTTGTCCGGATCAGGGAAGCGTCCGAACGTGTTCTCGTAGGCGTCATCGGTGATGGCCGCCCAGAACTCGACGATGCCCTCGAGTTCGGCGTTGGGCCCCGGCGTGGCGGTCTGGTTGATGCGCTGGTTGTGTCCGGCCGTCAGCCCGCCCAGGGAGAAGACCGAGGTTGTGCCGTTGCCTTCGATGCGCCCCTCCCAGACGAACAGGTTGGCCGGGAGGAAGTAGCCGATCTGGACTTCGAGGGCGCCGTCGCCCACGCTCAGGGTGGCGCCCTCACGGAGGCGGAACGGGCTGAAGCTTGGGTTGATGATGCCGGTGCCCGCGATCTCGCTTCCGCTGAGCATGTCCATGCCGCTGTTGTCGGCCCACACGCCGGTGCCCGAAGGGAAGCCCAGGTAGCCGCCGTCCAACGTGATCTTGGTGCCGCCGGGGATGGTGGTGCGGCCGGTGACGCTCACACCGTCCACGCGCCAGTCCACCGCCTGGTCGCCGACGTCGAGTGCCAACTGCCCCGCAGTGATGTTGAAGCTGGGAACCGAGGTGCTCAGCAGGATCGGCTCCTGCAGCTGCAGGGTCTGTGTGACACCCCCGGTGCTCTGCTCGATGGTGAGGCCGGCGAAGCGCCCCGTCCCGAGGGCAATGTCCATCACCGTGGCGCGGTTGCTGGTGGCGTTGGGCAGAGTCACGGCGTCGCCCGCCCCTGGGGGGAGCGTCGCGCCGGCGCCGCCGGCCACCCAGTTGGCGGCGTCCGACCACAGGGTGCTGGCGCCGCCGGCCCAGACGTAGGACGCCGCCCGCACGCCTGGCGCCGCGAGCAGTATCACAGCGGCAGCGCACAGTGCGATGGGTCGCGGGTGCGTGCGTCCGTTGCCGCGCGGGCTGGGGCGGGTGGGGTGGCCATGTCCATCAGGCCGGGTAGGCATCCGAGTTGTCTCCATCGTCAGTGGTCCTCGCGGCGTTGTGCCAAGTTCGGAGGGGGCTGCAAAGAGGGCAGGTAATCTATCGGAGGCCTGACTTCTGTCAACTTGACGCCTTCACGCAGCGGACTATGCTCACTGCACGGTCGCCGCCGCGGGCCGCCACTCAGGGAGGGCCGACCATGACACCGGAAACCACAACCCGTATCGCCCAGCGTCTCGCCGAGGTCCGGGATCACCTCGACCACGGCATCATCCCGTTCTGGCTGGCGCGCGCCGCCGACCGGGAGTGCGGCGGCTTTCTCACCAACTTCGACGGGCAGGGCGACGACCTCGGGACCCCGGAGAAGTATCTCAACACGCAGTGCCGGCTGCTGTGGTGGTTCTCGACGCTGGCCCGGCGGCTCCCCGGGCGATGCGAGTTTGCGGACCTCGCAGAATGGGGCGCAGATTTCCTCATCGCGCATTTCTGGGACGCGCACAACGGCGGCTGGTTCTGGAAGGTGGGGCGCGACGGTTCGCGCCTGGACGACGGCAAGGTCGTCTACGGCCAGAGCTTCGCCATCTACGGCTTCGCGGAGTACTTCCTGGCCACCCGCGACCCGCGCGGGCTGGACTTCGCCTCGCGCACGTTCGACCTGCTGCAGAAGTACGGCGCGGACACGCGCCACGGGGGCTACTGCGAGAACTTGGAAGCGGACTGGCGGATCGCGCCGCCGGGGTTCTGCGCCGGCGACCGCAAGGGGCTGGACACGCACCTGCACCTGCTGGAGTCCTTCACCACGCTCTACGCCGCCTCCGGGCAGGAGATTCACCGCCGCAAGCTGCTCGAAGTCGCCGACCTCATCGTCAGGCGCATGGTTGATGCGGTCTGCGGGTGCGGGCGGAACCAGTTCACGGCCGACTTCACGCCGGTCCCGGCCATCGCCATCCGCCGCACCTGGAACGCCGAGCGCGCGGGCGAGTCCCCGGCCATCCCCACGGACACCACCTCGTACGGCCACAACGTCGAACTGGCCTGGCTGCTGCGCCGCGCCCTGGAGACGGCGGCGGCGGATGTCACGCCGTACGCCCCCGTCATGCGGCGGCTTCTCGACCACGCCGTCGAGCATGGCGTGGACAGGGAGTTCGGCGGGGTATTTCGCGACGGCACGGCCGGCGGCGGGCCGCTTGTCCTCGAGAAGGAGTTCTGGCAGACGGCGGAGGTCCTGGTCGGGTTCCTGGACGGCTTCGAGCACTTCCCCTTTGCTCAGCAGGGGATAGGTCTCGATTCCGGTGTGATGGTCGGCTGCCTGGGCGCAGAAACGGCAGTTCTGGCGGCAGAGCCCCG
>MVZH01000288.1 GCA_002068325.1 Lentisphaerae bacterium ADurb.BinA184
CCCCCAGCCGCAAGTGGCGGTTCTCCAGCGCCACCGGCACGATCCCGGCAATCCAGCGGTCGTAGGTGTCCTCGTTGAGCAGGGCTCGCAGCTTGACCGTCGTCTGCCGCCACAGGGCGTCAAGGCTGGTGCTGGCCATGATGAAGGACCATCCAAAAGCTTCCGCGAGACGGGCCCGCAGGCCCCGGAACCGCGGTCGGTTGAACACATCAAGACACGTCTCCGAAACAGTCCCCGCACGCAAGCGGACACCCCCAATTTACCGGCCATGCAAGGCTTCGCAAACGGATCCGCGAGCCTTTTTTCTTTGTTCCCGTCATTTTGTCCGTAACCATCTGCGGGTACATTACATAGAGTCACGCGGCGTGACGTCGCCGGGGCCTCGGCCGCCGGCGGCGCCGCGGGCGCGCACCCGGCACCCTCAGCGTCCGACAGACAGGGAGAGAAGCGAGATGGTCACCGCCTTCGTCCTGATCAACGTCGAAGACCAGATGGTCAACACGAGTGCCGACGCCCTGCTGCGCATGCCGGGGGTCAGCGAAGTCCACATCGTCGCCGGCGAGTACGACATTGTGGCGGTCGTGCGCGTCGCGGACAACGCCACCCTCGCCAACCTGCTGACCAACGAGATCATCCGCACCCCCGGCGTCCATCGGACCAAGACGCTGATCTCGTTGCGCGGCCAGGCCAACTTCGACCTCGCGCTCCTCGGCCCGCGCTGACCGCCGCCGGCGCCGGGGCTTGCAACCGCCCGGCCGGCAGGTATATTGCACATTTTGCATCTCCGCCGCATGCCCTCGCCGGACGAGCCGGCCGGCCGTGCCTGGCGGAGATCCGCCGCAAGCCGCCGGGGCTTGGGCGGTTGGAGCACTTCGAGTCTCTGAGCCTTCGAGGTTGATGAACCGGCCCGGTCAGCGCATCCAACGCGGCCTCGCGTTCACGGAAAAGGAGTCGCCCTCATGTCTCAGCACCGCAGCCTGAAGTCCAGCGGCAAGATCCGCAAGAAGCGCAACGTCCTCAAGCGTTTCGAGCGCATCGACATCCTGCGCGAAGACGGCCGACACAGCGACGGCAGCCGGGTGTGGGGCCTGCCCAAGACCAAGGTCAAGGAATGACCAGGGCGGCCTCGCGGCTTGCTCCCCAGAGGCAAACCGCGACGACGATCACCACCACGATCAGCAGCAGAATCCGCCACTTGGTGCAGTGACGCGCCAGGTGGCGTTCGCTGTCCGCCTCCCCGCCTTCCATCCCCACACGCAGACTGACGAAGCGTTCCCGCGGCCGGCGGTTCATAGGCCAAAAACCCTCATCAGCAGGGCCATCGAAAGAAGCCAGCAGATCAGCGCCGCCACCAGCACCGGCCACGACAGCGCCAGCCCGAGGCGAGTCAGTTTCAGGACCGGTGCCCGCAGAAGGGCGTCGCCGCCGCGCTCGCCCGGCGCCCCGGCGGCGGGCCGGTCATCGAGGGCGCGACGGACGGTTTCCATGTGGGCTTGGTGGATGGCGACCTTGAGCCGGTGCAGGGCCGCCGGTGTCATCGGGGCGTCGCCCGCGCCGTCCAGCTGTTCGCGCAGGGATTCCAGCACCAGCCGTTCGTGGTCGAGGCGCCTGGCCTGTTCCCTCACCCCGGCCAGCGTTTCCTCGATGGCGGCGCGGACTTCCTGGCGGCGGCGGTGGGTCTCAGCCAAGTCCCGCTCGCCGACCTTGCGGCGGGCTTCCCGTTCCTCCTCGGTCAGCAGGCGGTTCAGTTCATCGTCCGTGTCCGCGGCGCGGGGCGGCGGCGCAGCCGACACCGGCGCGGCGGCCGGGGGGGATTCCGCCGCGGCAGGTTCCGGCGGCGGCGGGGTGGCCGGCTCGGTGTCGGGGCCGGCCGCGGGGCCGAGGTTGAGGTACTTTGCCGCCATGCCTCAGGGTCCCTTGAGCTTCTCCTTGGGGGGGATGCGCAGCCGCATGCCGGGCGTCAACGCGCCGTTCTCGGGAACGAGGTCAGAGTTGGCTTCGCGCAACGGCCGCCAGTAGCGCACCGACCCGTAGAAATAACGGGCCACGTCACTGAGCGTGTCGTTCTTCTTGACAATGTACGAGCGCTCCTCCCCGGACTGCGGAGCGGCACCCTCGTGCGCGGCCGCCTTGCTGGTGACGGCGGCGGTCGGCGGCGGCGGCGCGGCCGCCCCGTCGTCCCCCGCCGGTTGCCGCTGGGCGAGTTCCGCGGTCGCCTTGCGCAGCCGCGCCACCAGGAACTCGTTCGCCCGCGCCAGCTGCTCGTTCTGCAGCCGCAAGGCCTCCGCCTCCGTCTGCGGACTCGTCCCGACCGGGACTTCGGGGTTGCCCAGAAGAGCTGGCAGGGCGTTGCGGGTGACGCGCGCGATCGACCGCCGGGCCTGATCCTGCTGTTCGCGGGCCGGGCTGAGTTCGAGGTACTTGGCGTAATGCCACAGGGCATCAATCGGGGCGTTGAGCCGGTCTTCGTAGGCGATGGCGGCCTGGAGGTGGGCCTCGGCGTGGGTCGGGCTGAGCCGCAGGCAGCTCTCGTACGCCTCGACCGCCTCCGCGAACTTGCCCTCGTCCTGCAGCCGCATCCCGCGCAGGTAGAACGGATGGCCCGCCGCCGTGGTGTCCGCCTTGCGGCAGGCGCCCGCGGCGACCATGAGGGCAATCAGGCAGAGGGAGTAGGCCAACGCTCGCACCGGCGATCCTCCGGGCAACATCACGTTGCGTACTATAGCGTTTGCATGCGGTCTTGCCTTCGCGGAATGCACGGCAGTTCCGCAGGGGAATGCCCTTGCCGTTCGGGGCCGAGACCGCGGTCGGGATCCGCATCGAGCCGTCACACCCGCCGGCCGCGGACGTACCCGGACGACACGGTGGTCGTCCCTCCAGCAGGGCAAACCACGGGCCGACTCGGCGGCGATGGACGGCCGGACTCTGTCCCGGCCATGTGATGCGGGGGTTCTACACGCGCCTCGCGAGACGCATCTGGACTGCGGGGGCTTCCGGCGGTATCGTAAGCGGGACACGCGGACGGATGGCGTGCCGGCCAGCGTAGGGCTGGCCCTCGAATGAAAGCGGTTGTCTGTGGCGGTTCACCGCCCGGCGCATCTCCTCCCATGTGCAGAGTGGACAATCCGAGGGCGCGGGGTTTCCGCCGCTGGCTGTGGGCGATTGTGCTCGCGGCCCTGGCGGTGCGGCTGACGGTGTGTGTCGAGCTGGCCGACACCGACGCCGTCGTCCATCCCCCGCGGACCACGGACATGGCCACTTACCAGGCGCTGGCGCGCGACGCCCTGCGCGGCACCCGGCCTGACGTCTACTACTACCAGCCCTTCTACTACGCCGTCTTCCTCCCGGCCGTCTACACGGTCTGCGGCACCGGCCGCTGGGGGCCGATGGTCGCCCAGAGCGCCCTTGGCGCCGCCACGGCCCTCCTTGTCGGGCTTCTTGCCGCCCGCCTGTACGGACGCCGCGCCGGGCTGGTCGCCGCCGCCCTGCTGGCCGCGGCCCGCCTCCACACGTTCTACACCGCCTTCACGCTGGTCGAAGTGCTGCAAAGCTTCTGGATCGCCCTGCTGGCCGTCCTGGCGCTGTGGGCGGGCCGTCGGGGCGGCCTCTGGCGCTGGGGGGTGACCGGATTTGTCGCCGGACTCGCCGTGCTGACACGGGGCAACGCCCTCCTGCTCGTCCCCGCCCTCCTGGCCGTGCTGGCCTGGTCCGGGCGTCGGCAACCCCGTCGGCTGGCCCTGGGGGTCCCCCTGTTCGTCCTTTGCCTCTATCTGCCGCAGACCCCGTACATCGTACACAACTCGCTGGCCCGCGGGCGCCTCACCGGCCCCTCCACGGCGGCGGACGCTGTCCTCGCCCTCGGCAACACCCCGGAAGCCCCACCCGGAATCCCCGGTCCCACGTACTACCCGCCGACCTGGCAGGCCTGGATGGCGCGCGCCAACGCCGACGGCCCCGCACACCGCTCCGTCGCCGCCCATATGCTCGAGTGGATGCGGCGCGAACCGCTGGCACTGCCCGAACTGAAATGGCGCATGTTCCTGCTCTTCTGGAACCCGCGCGAGCTGCCGAACAACGTCAACATCGGCGTGGACGGCGCGCGCAGCCGGCTGCTGCGGCCCTTCGTCCTCCTGGAGTTCGGCCTCATCGCCCCGCTCGCCTTGGCCGGCATGCTGTTCGACGCGCCGCGCGCGCGCCGTTCCGCGCGGCGGCTGTTCCTGCACGGGTTGGTGTGGAGCCTGTGCCTGGGCACGGTCCTGTTCTACATCATTGCGCGTCTGCGCCTGGCCGTGGTGCCGTTGCTGTGCGTGTTTGCGGGAGTGGCTCTTGACCGTCTGTGGCGAAGCGGGCGGGCGTGGCGCCTGGCGGCTGCGGCGGCCGGTGCCGGCCCGCTGTCGTCGTCGCCGTCGGCCTTCCCCGCCCGGGCCTGCCGGCAGCGGATGCTGGTGTCTGCGCTGGCCGTCGCCGTCGCGGCGCTCTTCGTGTACCGTGCCTTCCCGTTCTACCAGGCGGTGCCCGGGCCGGCCGTCCTGCGCCTGGCGCGGCCGCACGGTGTCCTTGCCGAACTCCCCGACGGCGGACGGCTTCTCTACGACCATGGCCCGCTGCTCGTGGGCGGCTGGGAGTCCGTCGAACTTGCCCCCCACGGCGAGGCGTTCACGAAGACCCTCTCCCTGCCCCCCGCCTGTCAGGGCGCCTTGGCGGGCGGAATCCGCCTGGCGGTGGCGGCCGAGGACGCCGGCGAGATCCTCGTGACCGTCCGGCACGGCGGGCGCACGGTGTCACGCCAGACCTGTGCGGTCGTCGCCCGGCCGGGGCCGCAGTGGCTGGAGGCGCCGT
>MVZH01000289.1 GCA_002068325.1 Lentisphaerae bacterium ADurb.BinA184
ACTGTAACACATCGTCTCGTTCATGGACACCTGTCCTCCCTGTGACAAGTGTCAACGTATATCAGGACAAGACACCAGAACCCACGACCCACGACCTACCACCCGCGCCCGCTTTGGGGCGCAACGCATGGGGCACCGGCAATTCCCCCGGTTGCACCGGGGGCTACAGACCCCGGCCCCTCCGGGGCCTCCACGACTTACGATCCACGACCCACGACCCTCGGGGGTGCGTGCCTTCGTGTCTCGTTGCGGGAATCACCGATCACGGGTCACCGATCACCGATCACCGGTTTCCGGCATTACCGGCGGAGACCGCCGGCTCCAAGGCCCACGGCCTGCAGACTTTCGGTTGCCGGTCACCGGTCACTGATCACCGATCACCGATCACCGGTTTCCGGCATTACCGGCGGAGACCGCCGGCTCCAGGGCGCACTCTCCACCATCCACCATCCACCATCAACCATCAACCATCCCCTCCTGCCTCGCCCTACCGCCGTCGGCGCAGGGCGAGCAGCCCGGCCACTGCGAGCATCGCCAGCGAGGCCGGCTCGGGGATGACCTGCAGAACCACGTCGTTGCCGCCGGTCAGGGACGGCGCGGCGGCGTCGCCAAAGTAGCTGATGACCGCCTTCTTGCCCCCCAGGAGCAACTGTGACCCGTCGTCCAGCCCGGCAAAGGTGCCGATCACGCCATCGGTGCCGTCATTGTTGATGATGGCAAAGGTGTCGAACAATGCGGGGGAGTAGCCCAGGCTGAGGTCGAGGGTGGCGCCGTCCAGGCTGATGGCGCCGTTGACCGCGAGCACATCGTACTCCGTCCCCGCCGCCGTACCGTTGATCTCGATGAGGAGGGTGGATCCCGCGAGCAGGGCGACGGCCTCTCCGGCGCCGGCGTTGGTGACCGTCAGGATGCCGGGCGAGGCTCCGGGGGCGAGGGTGCCGCCGCCTTCGACGGTCACCGCGGGGAGGGGCAGACTGGCGGCAATCGTTCCCGTGCCGCCGAACGTGGCACCGTACTCCACGGTGTAGGCGCCACCGCCGGTGTGGGTTCCGTTCACGAGCAGGGCACCGGCGCCGATGCCGGTGGCGCCGGCGTAGGAGTTGGCGGCGGTGAGGATCAGCGTCCCGGCGCCGCCCTTGGTCAGGCCGCCCGTGCCGGCGACGGCGCCGTCGGCGGTCAGGGTCGTGCCCGCGTCGGTCAGGATCGTGCCGTTGCCGGCGCCCAAGGTGACGCCGCGGGTGGCCGCGAGGGTGAAGGTGGCGTTGCTGTTGAGCGTGCCGCCGTTGAGTGTGAGCTGGTCGGCCACGGCCGCGCCCGGCGCCGCGCCCAGCGCGCCGTCGGCACCGACGCGCAGGACACCGGCGTTGACCGCGGTCTTGCCCGCGTAGCTGTTGCTCCCCGTCAGTTCAAGCAGCCCGTCGCCCGTCTTGATCAGGCCGCTGCTGCCGGAGCCGGTGAGACTGCCGGAGATGACCGCCCTGTCGTTGCCCGAGCCGGGGTTGTCGTTGACTTGGATGGTCCGGGCCGAGTTGCCGAGGTTGATGTTGTCAATGAAGGTGACGGCATCGTTGGCGGTGGCCGAGCCCAGGATGAACGTCTGCCCGGTGCCAATGAAGTTGGCGGTCGAGCCCCAGGCCAGGTTGCCGGCGCCGCCGCCATTGATGTCGACCGTGAGGGGGCCGCCATGGGCGGCAAAGCCGCCGCTCGTCTGTCCACCCCACTGATTCGTCCAGCGCAGATACCCGCCGCCGCTGGTGCCGAGGGTGTAGTCAAAGAGCCCGTTGGCTTCGAGGACGCCGCCGGCCAGTAGCAGGAAGCTGTTGGGCGAGAGCCCGGTGCCGGGCTGGGCGCGCAGCGCGCCGTCCGTGACTTCCATGGCCCACCCGGTGGTGTTGTTGCCGGTCAAGGCGAGGACGCCGGTCCCGCTCTTCCTGAGCCTGTGGCCGGTCCCGGTGTGGGTGAAGTCGCTGGCGAAGGTGGCCACGCCGGTGCCGGTCACGTTGAGGATCGGACCGCCGTTCACGTTGAAGTAGCTGAGGGCGCCGGTGAAGGTCATGTTGTTGGCGCCCGAGAACGTCAGGGTGTCGCTTGAGTAGCACGACAAGGTGACCGGGGTTCCGATGACCACCGGGCCGTTGGGCGCAAACAGGTTGGTCCCGTTGTACAAGTTGGTCGAGTTCGTGCCGCCGCCCAGCGCATTGTCGCAGCCCAGGCCGACGGGGACGGTGGTGGTGCCAATGGTCGTCGTGCTGGTCGGGCCCGGATTCAGGATGAAGGAGCCGGTGCCGGCTGTATTGGTCAAATCCATGCGCGTGGCGATTGGGCTGTTGATGGTGACAGTGAGCCCGGTCTCGGCGTAGAAATACGGGGCCGAGCCGCTGATCGTCCCATTGAGGACGTAGTCGCCGCCCCGGAAGTAGATTGAGTAGCGGTTGTTGACCGAGTTGAAGGCGTTGCCCAGGGTGGCGGTAGCCCCCGTGAGGTTCTTCAGCGACAGCGAGGCGTTGTAGTTGCCGCGGATTGGGCCGGTGCCGAGGGCGGCGGCGCTGGTGAACTCGAGCGTTCCGTTGGAGACGCTCGTCTTGCCCATCTGTATCCCCCCGGTGCTGCTGTTGTTCCCGGTCAACCGAAGGGTGCCGGCCCCCGCCTTGGCGAGGGTGCCCGCGCCGCTGATGTCGCCGCTGGCCACCACGGTGAGGCCGCTGTCCACCACCTCGATCCCCCCGTACAGGTTCGAGCCGGTCGTGCCCAACACGATGGGGTTGGGCAGGCTGGTGAAACTGGTTCCTGTGATCCGCAGCAGCGCCGGTACGTGAATGCTGTTGTTGGCGAAGGTCAGGTTCGACGTCGATGAACCTAGGTTGTCCAGGGACGAAACCTCGATGTAGCCTTCACTGAGTGTGGTGCCGCCCGTGTAGGTGTTGCTGCCCGACAGGGTCAGCGTTCCCGAGCCATACTTGGCGAGCGCACCACCGCCCGAGAGCGGGGCGCTGATGATGGCGGCCACGCCCGAGGTGATCCTGGGGCTGGTTCCCGACAGGGCGATGGTGGCCGTGCCGCTGGCCGGCGGCGCGAGAGTGTAGCCGGCGGTGTTGAAGGTGATGCGGTTGGCGTTGAGGGCGACCGAGTCGCTGTTCAGGGTGACCGTGCCGGCGGTGCCGCCGAACACCGCCTGGTCGTCGGCGGCGTTCGCGTAGAGGCCGAGGGATCCGCCCTCGCCGCCGGCCCGCCACAGGCTGTTCGCCGTATCCCACACGCCGGTGCCGCCGGTGCCGTCCTCCCCGCCGTTGGCATCCCAGTAGAAGGTTGTGGCGCGGACACCGGAGGCCAGCAGCAGCACGAGAAAGACACAGATCGGGGCGAGAGGACGATAGTGACGCTTCATGGCAGGACTCCTTTCTTGGGACAGGGACTGGGGTTTGGGGACTGAGGAGGGGGACTGGGTCTGGGGTTGGAGTGATGTCGGTCTTTTCACGGCATGGCCAGGATGGCGCGAATGGCCATGGCCTGCGCGCTGCCGCCGGCCAAGGTTGCCTTGTTCAGGCCGTAGCCCATCCATGGGGTGACACCTTCTTCGTAGTAGTAGACATAGAGCTGGGTCACATAGGGGGTATAGGGATCCAGCGGCCAAACACTGGGCAGGTATGCATCGGTGTAGGGCCTGAAGGCGGCGTGGCCGTCGAAATAGGGGAACGTCCGTCCGGGAATGCCGCTGTGCGTGTAGACGCCCGGGCCCCGTTCGCACATCACGGCATAGCGGTCGGGACCCACCACTTGGTGTGCCCGCAACAGGTAGCCGCGACAGCTGCCGAAGGTGCAGCTGCAGGCCCCGCTCTTGCACTGGGTCGCCCCCTGAAGCTGCGAGCCGCCGAAGTAGTAGAAGGGGGCGGGCGGATTGCCGAAGTAGGCCGGCCCAGGCTGGTTGTAGTCGCGCCAGGCATCGTCATACCAGCGGGTCTGGTTGTAGCCCCAGAAGTATCTCCACTGCGAATCGTCACTGTCACGCAGATTGTGGCTGGCCGCCCAGCCGTCGAACGGTGGAAACTGCGCCGCCGCGGTGGGGCAGACCAGCACGTCGTAGTCGCCGATGTAGGCATCGCGCCGAAGGTGCGGCTGCCAAGGCAGGGCGCGCCCTTGGCCCCAGTACATGTCGTGCGGCGGGATCACCCCATCGTGGTCGTCGGCAAAGCAATGAAGCGCCACGACAACCTGGCGCCCATTGTTGATGCAGGCGACGGTCCGTCCCCGCTCCCGCGCCCGCCCCAGCGCCGGCAACAACAGCGCCGCCAGGATGGCGATGATCGCCACCACGACCAGTAGTTCAATGAGGGTGAAGCGGAGTCTCATGGGGCCGTCCTTCGCCCTTCGTGCTTTCGTGCCTTCGTTCTTCGTGCCTGGTTGCCGGAATCACCCATCACGGGTCACCGATCACCGGTTTGCCGGTTTACCGGTTTGCCGGTTTGCCGGTTCAGGACCTCACCGGCGGAGACCGCCGGCTCCACGACCCACCTTCCGCGTTCGGCGTTTCGCGTTCTGCATTCCGCCTTCGCCACACGCGCCCGCTTTGGGGCGCAACGCATGGGGCACCGGGCGATTCCCCCGGTTGCACCGGGGGCTACAGACCTCGGCCCCTCCGGGGCCACCACGATCCACGACCCACGGGGGCGCGTGCCTTCGTGCTTCGTTGCGGGAATCACCGATCACGGGTCACCGATCACCGATCACTGGTTTGCCGGTTCAGGACCTCACCGGCGGAGACTACCTGTTTCCGCAGCTGCCCAAGTTGCTGAACTGGGATAAAC
>MVZH01000290.1 GCA_002068325.1 Lentisphaerae bacterium ADurb.BinA184
CGGCTGGATGAGCCGTGCTGGCAGCGCGCCGAATCCATCCCGGTCCACTTCATCATGGGCAAGACCGGCGAACCCGCCCCAGACCTCCCAATGACGGCCCGCTACGCCTGGGACAGCTACTACCTGTACATCGGCTACGAGGTGATGGACGACAACCTCTCCGTCCTCGGCACCGGCCGGCAGCAGGGCCCCGACGGCAACCGCCGCGAGGGCCTCGAACTGGGCCGCGGCAACCAGCTGTTCGACCTGGCCGAGTTCTTCCTCTCCTTCGGCGACCGCCACTTCTTCTGGGAAATCCACCACGACGCCGCCAACCGCTTCAACGACGTCTGGATCAACTCGTTCGAACCCGACTGGCCGGCCAACCGGGGCGTGCGCTGGGGCCTGTACTTCGCCAGCGAGGAGTTCATCCCCGACGATCCCGGCAAGCCCCTGGCCATGGCCGTCTACCTCAAGCCCAAGGCCGACGGCGCCCCCTCGACGGTCAATGACGACGGCGACCGCGACACCGGCTACACCGCCGAGGTTCGCCTGCCGTGGGGCGGCATCGGCGCGCCGCTCGAACTGAAGACCGTGTCGCGCATCCCGTTCATCCAGCTCGACCCCGCCTGGAAGATGGAAGGCCAGGAGGTCTGGCTGCTGGCGGTCGTGCAGTTCAGCGACGGGCGCATCCGCTACTGCCACTCCAGCCCGACCTCGCCCGGCGGCTGGTTCCACAAGGCCATCGCCCACTGGCCGCGCTACACCCTCGTGGACTGAACGCCACACCCCCGGAGACCTTCGCATGGCCGACCCCAATCCCCCCCATGACATGGCCGTGATCGAACACTGCCGCGATGCCTACGCGCGCATCACCGCCGAGGTCGCCAAGGTGATCGTCGGCCAGCGGGCCGTGGTTGACGACGTGCTCATGGCGCTGTTCTGCGACGCCCACGTGCTCCTGGTCGGCGTGCCCGGCCTGGCCAAGACACTGCTGGTCTCGACCCTGGCCAAGGTCCTCAGCCTGGACTTCAAGCGCGTGCAGTTCACCCCCGACCTGCTGCCCGGCGACATCACCGGCACCGAGGTCATCGAGGAGAACCGCAGCACCGGACGGCGCGAGTTCCGCTTCGTCAAGGGCCCCGTCTTCACCAACCTGCTGCTGGCCGACGAGATCAACCGCACCCCGCCCAAGACCCAGGCGGCGCTCCTCCAGGCCATGCAGGAACGCGAAGTCTCCGCCGGACTCAACACCATGCCCCTGGAACGGCCCTTCCTGGTGATGGCGACGCAGAACCCCATCGAGCAGGAAGGCACCTACCCGCTGCCCGAGGCGCAGCAGGACCGCTTCATGTTCAACACCTTCGTGGATTACCCGGACAGCCGCGAGCTGATCGCCATCGTCGAGGCGACCACGGGCGCCGCCGCCCCCGAGGTCAGCCCGGTCATGGGCAAGGACGAGATCCTGCGCGTGCAGCAGGTCGTGCGGCGGGTGCCGGTAGCACGGCCGGTGGTCGAGTACCTGTGCCGGCTGACCGAGGCCTCACGGCCCAAGGATCCGGCCGCCCCGCCGTTCATCAAGGACTACGTGACCTGGGGCTGCGGGCCGCGCGCCGCCCAGTACCTGACCCTCGGTGCCAAGGCCCGGGCCGTGCTCCAAGGCAACCCCCATGCCTCGATCGAGGACGTCCGCGCCGTCGCCCTCAGCGTGCTGCGGCACCGCATCGGACTGAACTTCAACGCCCACGCCGACGCCATCGATACCGTCAAGATCGCCCAGATGCTGCTGGAAACCGTGCCGACCCACGTGTGATGGACCCACGCCCGGCAACCCAAGACACCCTCACCCTCGACCCGCGCCTGCTCAACCGCCTGCGCGGCATCGAGCTGCGGTCGCGCTACCTCGTCGAGGGACTCTACAACAACCGCCACCGCACCCGCAGCTTCGGCTCCTCAAGCGAATTCATCGAGTTCCGCCAGTACCGCTGGGGCGACGAAATCCGCCACATTGATTGGCGCGTCTACGGCCGCACCGACCGCCACTACGTGCGACTCCACGAGATGGAGTCCATCATGCGCGTGTCACTGCTGCTGGACACCTCCGACTCGATGCGCGTGCCGCCAACCGACAGCCTGCCCGGCAAGCTCGACCTGGCCGCCGTCATCGCCGGCGCCGTCGCCATGATGGCCACCACCCACCAGGACTCGGTCGGACTCGCCACCCTCGGCGACCGCATCGAGGAGCACATCCCCTGCCGCCAGGGCGTGCACCACCTGCAACTGCTCTTCCAGCACCTGGCGCGGCCGCGCGGCAAGGGCGGCGGCAACTTCGGCGAACTGCTCGGCCAGGCCGCCCCGCGCCTCCGGCGGCGCGGCGTCGTCTTCGTGCTCACCGACGCCCTCGACGACCTTGAACCGCTGTTCAACGGACTCCGCCAACTGCGCGTGCGCGAACACGACGTGACCCTCGTCCAGGTCCTCGACCGCGCCGAGGTCACGTTCCCGTTCAGCCAGATGACCGAGTTCCGCCATCCCGAGAGCCACCGCCGGGTCGTCGGCATGCCCATGGCCATGAAGGCGCGCTACCTGCAACGACTGCACGAACACAACGAGTCGCTGGCGGCCTTCTGCCGCTCGACGCAGGTTGACTACCTGCGCCTGGACACGGCCTCGGACCTGATCAGTCTCCTACCCCTGCATTTCCTGCGCCGCCTCGACGGCATGACGGCGTGAGAGGAAATGCGGAGCGCGGAACGCGGAGTGCGGAATGCGGAACGCCGAACGCCGAATGCGGAATGCGCAACAAGAGGGACAAAGTCGCAAGGACGGCACCCCCTTCGACGGCTGTCGACAGCTGTCGCCTCAAGTCGCTGAAGTCCCTGAACTCCGAACTCCGAACTCTGAACTCTGAACGCTGAACCCCGAACCCTGACACCCGGGTCGCGCCCCATGTCCAATCCACCTTTCCTTCCATGCTGAACCCTTGGATGCTCATCGGGCTGGCCGGGCTGGCGGTGCCGGTCATCCTCCATCTGATCCAACGCCAGAAGCTGCAGCCGCACCTGCTGGCAACGCTGCGCTTCCTCGATCCCGGCGACGCCGCCAACGCCTTCAAACCCGTCCCGCGAGACCTCCTCCAACTGCTCCTGCGCCTGCTCCTGCTGACGCTCTTCGTCCTGCTCATGGCGCGGTTGCTGCTGCCGGCCCCGACAACGGGCCCGCGCGCCCTCGTCGTCATCCTCGACCAGTCCATGAGCATGCAACGCAACCAGCCCGACGGCAGGACCCTCTTCGAGGCCTGCCGCGGACAGCTCCTCGACCTGATCGGCGGCATGAGACGCGACGACCGCCTCTCCCTGATGCTGGTCGGCGACACCCTGGCGGCCGAGACGGGCTTCCTCGCCGATCCCCAGCGCCTGCGCCAGGCGGCCGAGGGCTTCGCCCCCGGCGAGGCCGGCGGCAGCGCCCTGCTGCCGGCCATCACCATGACACGCGAGGAATATTCCGACCGCCAGGCCGTCAACTTCTCCCGGGCCCGCGACGCCGACGAGCTGCGCGCCGCCCTCGCGCGCGGCCGTGTGCAGGTCGTGCTGGTCGGCGAGGCCGTCCTCGGCGCCGACAACCTGGCCATCGAGGAGGCGGCCTTCACCCCCGCCCAGGTCCACCTCGGCGCCGGCGGCCGCCTCACGGCGACGGTGCGCAACCTGGCCGCCGAGACGCGGCTCGCCGAGGTGCGCTTCCGCGAGGGCGAGGCGGCCGGCGAGTCACGCTCAATCTCCCTCGCCCCCGGCGAAGCGGCCCAGGTGGACCTCGGGCATGTCTTCGAGTCGCCCGCCGACGTCGCCTGCGCGGTCGAGATCGGCGAGGACGACCTGGCCGCGGACAACGTCTTCCACGCCCCGATGCGCCTGCGGGACCGCCGCCAAATCCTGCTGGTGGCGCCGCCGGCCGACGTCGAACGACAGGGGATCACGGCGGGCTTTGCCGGCGTTGACCTGCTCGCCTATGCCATGAACCCCGGCGAGGCCCTCGGCGCCGGCGCCGGAACCCACGTCTCCGTCAAGCGGGTGACAACCAACCTGCTCGAACGCGTCTCCCTGCCCCTCTACTCGACCATCGTCGTCTACGGCATCGCCCAGCTCCCCGAGCGGGCGATCCACGACCTCGAAGCCTACGTGCGCAACGGCGGCGGACTCTGGATCATCCCCGCCCCAGGCCTCAGCCCGGTCCAGATCAACGATGGCCTCGGCCCCCTGCTGGCCGGCTTCCAGTTCGGGGCGCTGAAGGAACTCGCCGACCCCGCCCAGCTCGGCCGCGACGAGGGCGGGCTGGCCAGCGACCTGCTCCTGCCGCTGATCCGCGACGAGTGGGGCAAGGCCGACGAGGCGGTCGTCCTGCGCCACTTCGCCGTCGAGGCCCGCGGCGCCGCCCTGGCCGCGCTGCGCACCGCCGCCGGCGACCCCCTGGCCCTCGTCATCCCCGTCGGCGCCGGCAGGATCCTCGTGCAGACGGTGAGCTGGGAGACGACGGACTCCTCGCTCGCCCGCGAGGTGATCTTCGTCCCCCTCGTGCAACACGTGCTCGAAGCCCTCGACGCCGCCACGGCGGCGGTCGCCCGCGACGTCGCGCGGGTCAACGAGCAGATCCGCCTTCAACTGCCTGAGCTGCGCGGACTCGACGGCCCGGTGCAGCTCGACGGCCCGGCACCGGCCGCGGCCGACCTGCGGCCCGGCAACCCGCCCACCGCCGACGTCGAGGGCATCGCCCGTGCCGGCGTCTACCGCGTCGGCCACCCGCGCAAGCCCGGCATGCGGGCCCG
>MVZH01000291.1 GCA_002068325.1 Lentisphaerae bacterium ADurb.BinA184
GCCGTAGGCGCCGTAGGCGAAGACCAGCGCCGGCCCCGCACACCGCGGGCCGTGCCGCCGGCGACGCACCGCAGTGAAGGGAATGCGTGCGCCGTCGCGCGCCGACGCCCACCCCTGCCACATCGTGTAGTCGCGCGGGCGGTAGCCGGGGACCTGTTCCTGCTGCACACGGCGGAGGTGCCCGGAATCGAGGTCGCCGTCATAGTACGTCAACGGCGTCAGCAGCGAGGTGTACCCGATGCGGGCGGTGCGGCCGCTCATCCCGGGGACCGGCTCAACCCACGCCTCGCAGACGGGATCCGGAAACCGCAGGATACGGCAACGGCCGTCTGCCGGCGACAGCACCCGCAGGCGCAACCTTCCCCGGCGGCGCTCGGCAAGGACGACGTGGCGGCGGAAGGCCGTCATCCGCTCGACAAACACGCCGCCGCCCCGGGGGCCGATGGGGCGCCAGCGCTCGGGAGGCAGCCCGGGCACTTTGGCGACGAAGACGGAGAAGTCGCCCCGTTCCCGATTCGTGCGGAGGGTGAACAGGCCGCCGCCATGGTCCAGGTCGTACACGACTCCGGCGGCGCGCGGCGTGGCCGCGAACGGGCCGGCCTCGGGGTCGGCGGTGCGCAGCAGCTTCACGTCCTCCGTGTCGCCTGAAAAGCACACGATACGGAGGAACTGCCCCGAGTTGGTCGGCTGGATCAAACAACGGAAGGCCTCGTCGCCCTCGCGGTACAGGGTGCGGTCCTTCTGCCGGGGCGTGCCCAGTTCGTGCAGGCACACGCGGGCCGGCCGCTGGTTGACGCGGTCGAGGCTGGCGTAGACCACGGCCCTGCCGTCCCGGCGCCAGCCGAAGTGACAGTCGGCGTTGCGGATGCGGTCGGGCAGCAGGCAGCCGGCCTGGATGTCGTGGACGCACAGGGTGTAGCGGCGGTTCCCGCTCAGATCAACGGCGTAGGCGACGAAGCGGCCGTCCGGGGAGAGCGCATAGAAGGGCACGACGCAGAAGCGGTGCCCGCGGGCCACGTCATTGACGTCGAGAACCGTACGGGGGCGGTCGGGACGGGCGGCCGGCCAGCGCACGAGCCGCGGGTGGTCACAGTCGGCCGGCCTATGGAAGTGGTACACGTACTTCCCGTGCCGGAACGGCGCCGCGCCTTCGACGGGCGGCGTGAGCGCGGCCAGCTCGGCATCGAGGCGGCGGATCAGGGGAGTGAGGGGCTTCAGCACGCCGGCCGCATGGCGGTTCGACTCCCGGATGAAGCGGCGCAGGTCGGGATGGCGGGGATCGGTCGCCCAGGCGTAGGGGTCCACCCGCGTCTGACCGTGCACGCGCTGGCGCGAGGGGCGGGCAGGCAGGCCGGGGGACGGCGGAGCTTTCACGGAAGGGGACGTCATCAGGCAGGCTCTTGGGGCGGGAGCGGCCTCGGGGCGCGGGGCCGGCATCACATCGCCCCCCTTGCCCTGGCCAGGCCGGCCGGTCGGCGCGCGTCACTTGATCCGGGCCACCCGGCGGTAACGTCCCTTGTAGTAGCTGGCGAGTTTGCGCAGGAAGGTGCCGCCTTCGTTGTCGATCTGGTAGCCGATGCAGTGCACCACCGGCGGCTTCTTGCCCTTCTTCTCGTAGAACTCCTTGTAGAGCGCTTCGAGGTGCTGGACGAAGTCCGTCAGCGTCCAGTAGCCGACCTGAGGCATGGGCGGCGGCGACGGCCGCGGATGTCCGGGGCCGCCGACCATGACGCGGCGGGTCTCCCAGTGCTCGGCCACGGCCGGGCGCGGGGTCTGCCCCTCCTTGAGTTGGCCAGGCGGCGTGCCGGGCTGCGCCGGGACGAGGACTTTCTCCTCGACCCACTGGGCGGCGGCGGCGGCGTGGTCCCAGGCCTGAACGGCGCCCTGGTTGGCCTGCGCCCACGCCTCGCGCTGGCTCTGGTAGGCGGAGCGCTGCTCATCGGTCAGCCCCTTCCGCACCTTGGGCAGACCGTCGCTGATGACCAGGATGGTGTCGGCCCCCTGCTGGAAGGCGGCGGTCAATGCCAGATCCAGCCGCGTGGTGCCGCCCTCGGCCCGCACGCCGGTGTTGACGGACGAGACGTTGCCCGAGGTCAGGCCGTAGTTGCCCTCGACGTTGAACGGGCTGAGGAACATCTTGGCCTTGGTCTTGTTGTCGGCGCTGGCAATCTGCATCTCCCTCTGCCAGACGCTGGCCGCGTCGGCAAAGGCGATGACGTTGAACATGGCCTGCTCGTCCATGGCGTCGAGCACCTCGTTGATGCGGTGCTTCACCCGCACAAAACCGGGCGGCCCGCCCCGCTCCTCCTCGACCATGCTCACCGAGACGTCCACCAGCACCGCGATCTTGTCGCCCCGGCCGCGGATGCCGAAGAAGTCGAAGGCGCTGACCCCGGTGCCGAAGCCGCCGACCCCGTAGCCGGTCCCCAGGCCGACGCCCAGCCCAGTGCCGGTCACCGCCCTGAACTTGGGCTGGAAACTGGTCTTGATGACCTTGGCGTCCATCTTGATCTCGGGCAGGGCGAGGGTGGAGACCTTGGCGGAGACCATGCGCGGCATCACCGACGGCCGGCTGGAGCTGCGCTGCTTCTTCTGCACCTTGACGCGGTGTTCGAGCTGGCGCGGCTCGTAGGTCTTGATCGGCGGCGGCGCGATGAAGACCGTCTTCTGCTCGCGCTCCGAGCGGGTCAGGACCCAGCCGCCGAAGATGGCCAGGAAGAGGATGTGGGCGACGAGGCTGGCCGCCAGGAACCCCGAGAGCTGTTTCTGGCGCCGCTCGGAGAGGCGGGTGAAGCCTTCCCCGAAGATCATGCGGGCGAAGTCTCTGCGCATGGCGGTCTACTCCGTGACGGCGGCGAAGGTGACGTTGTGGATGCCGGCGGCGGCGCAGGCGTTCATGACGTCAATGACGCGCTGGTGCTGGGTGTCGTCGGCGGCGGCAACCGTGATCATGGCCTCGTTGCGGGCACCGGCCGCCGAGGCGCGGTAGCGCTGCAGGACCGCCACCAGCTGCGGCAGGTCCTTGGACAGCGCGGAGTCGTATTCCTTGCCGTTGAGCATGACCACGCCGTTCACGGAGATCTCGATGATCTGCTCATCCGGCATGTCCACGGTCTGGGCCTGCGCCAAGGCGCCGGGCAGGCGGATGCCGAGGTCGGCCTCGGACTTGACGAGGCTGGCGCTGGTCAGGAAGTAGACCAGGAGCAGGAAGGTCATATCAATCAGCGGCGCGATCTGCAGATCCGGGTCTTCGGTCTGGAAGGGCGCCGGGGTCTTCATTCGCCGCCCCCCCCCGGTTCGCCGGGCTTGTAGACGCCGAAGATGAAATTGTCGATGCCGACCTCGGCGAGGGCATTCATGACCTTCTTGACGTCGCGGTGCCGCGACTGCCCGTCGGCCCGGATGTAGACGCTCAAGTTGGGCTGCTCGGCCAGCCGGGCCTTGACCTGGGCGGCGAGGGTCGCCAGCTCGATGGGTTCATCGCCGCTGTAGAGGCCGCCCTCCTTGGGGATGTTGACCATCCAACGGTCGGGCCGTTCGAGCGGCACCACGCCCTTGTCGGCCACCGGGATCTCCAGCGGCAGATGGCGCTGGGTGCTGATGTGCGAGGCGCACATGAAGAAGATCAGCAGGAGGAACGTCATGTCGATCAGCGGCGCCATGGCAATGGCCGGTTCCTCGACGGCCAGCATTTCAATCTTCATCGCGGTCCGACTCCTGGTTGTCGGCGGCGGCTCGTCGCTTCACACTCCGCCGGCGCCCTGGCGGCGGGAGGCCGTGACCAGGGTGTGGCTGAGATTGCCGAGGATGCGCGAAAGCTCGGCGATGATCGAAAGATAGCGGTTCTTGAGGTAGAAGTAGATGAAGAGGGCGGGGATGGCGACCAGCAGTCCGGCCGCGGTGGTGATCATCGCCTCGCCGATGTTGTCGGCCAAGAGCTCCGGCTTGCCCATGCCCCCGAGGCCGATCTTCTGGAAGGCCTTGATCATGCCGCTGACCGTACCCAGCAGCCCCCACAGCGGCGCCAGCTGCGCGGTGATCGAGAGGTAGCTGATCGGCTTCATGCCGGCCGTGGTCTCCTGCACGCTGGCCTCCTCCATGGCCTTCTCCATGCTGGCGACATCGAGGACGCCGTCCTTGATGCGGTCCAGGCCGGCGGCCAGGGTGTTGGTCAGCAGGCAGGGCGAGCCTTGGCAGAGGGTCTTGGCGTTCTCCCAGTTCAGGTTCGCCAGTTCCTCCTGGAGCTGGGGGACGAGGTCGGAGCGGAGCATGCGGTCGGAGCGGTAGGCGCGGAAGCCGTAGATGGCAAGGGCCACGGCGAGGATGGAGAGGGCGCCGATCGGGTACATGCACCAGCCGCCCTGCACCCACATGCCCCACAGGCTGGTCTCGACGCCGCCCTTGGGCTTGACCGTCTCCTCGATGACCCGTCCGGCCGGGGCGGCCGCCGGCGGGGGCGGCTGCTGAGCTAGCACCGCCGCCGTCACCGACAGCGCCAGCACGGCGCCCCACAGACACAGACGAAGACGCATACCTCTGCTCATGGTTCCGCTTGTCCTTCCTTGGATGGGGCCGGGGTACCGGCTGATTCAGACGGCTCTTTGCCGAGCAGCTCGTTCACCTTCTCGTTGATGTCGTCCTTGTCGCCGAAAAAGACCTGGTCGACGGTCATGTCTTCCCCGGCCTCGGTTGACTTCTGCGCCATGATGAACCGCAGCCGGCCGAGGGACACGCGCTGCCACGGGGTGCCCTTGAACAGGCGCGCGATCTCGTAGTGCAC
>MVZH01000292.1 GCA_002068325.1 Lentisphaerae bacterium ADurb.BinA184
CCGCCGGCACGGCAACCTGAGCAAGGCGAGGTCTTCCCCCATGCGCACAGCCCTTCTGGCGGCAGGACTCCTCGCCGCGGCCACCGCCGCGTACGGAGAGGAAACCATGGTCCGGCAGTGGTTCCGCGACACGGCGTCCGGCCTCGAGTACTGCGGCGACGGGTGGACGTTGCGCAGTGCCGGGGAGCGCGGCTGGGTGTCGCTGCGGGCGGGCGCCTCGGAGTTCCTCCACGCCACGCCGACGGCCGGGGCCTTCGCTTTCATCAAGGGCGAGCACTGGCAGACGGCATTCCCGGATCGTGGCAACCTTTCCCACGACGTCCAAGTCGGCCGCGTCGGCATGGTGGCCGACGGCATCAACATGATCCGCATCAGCCCGGTCTGGACCCGTCCCGAGTTCGAACTCTACCTGGGCGCCAACGAACCCCAGGACCAGCGCGTCGCCATGTTGCTGTCCGACGACGTGCTGTGCATTCGCATCGGCGGTGGCGACACCCAACGCGCCTGGGCGCAGACGGTGCTGACCCGCGGGGCCGAGGGCCTGCGCAAGGCGCGGGAGCTGTTTGTTGTGCACCGCGACGGCTGCGCCCTGGTGATCCGCTCCGAATCCTCGCCCGGCAAGGACGACAAGGGGCAGGCCCTGCGGCCGCCGGAGATTGAGGCCGGCGTCATCAAACTGCCCGGCGGGGACACGCGCCTGGCGGTGGTCTTCCCCTGCAAGGGCTTCGTCGCCAACGCCTTCCGAACCCAGGTTGATGCCGTCCCGCGGATGGAGAACTTCGCCCTGCGGCCGCGGTTTGACGTGAAGAGCTCCGACGATCCGGCCGACGGCAAGTTCCACCTCGGCCCCACCAACGGCGTCGTCAACCCCGACTACACGCCGGACACCAGGCTGGATTTCGGCGTGGTCTTCGGCTGGCTCTCCCCGGCGCCCTTCAGCGGCTACGCCGAACTGGAGGTCACGCACAGCCTCGGCCATCCGCATTTCCGCCAGCGTGTGGAGTTGAAGGACGTCACTCCAGAGGCGGCGGGCGGCGAGATCCGCGCCGTCTTCCAGCCCACGTTCCACCTGCCCGGTGTCAGCGAGGTCTGGGCCCGCCTGGTCGGCGCCGACGGACGCCTGATCTGGACCGACCGCTACCGCATGGCCTACGACTGGCGCCACTACCGGCCGACGCTGATGGCCGAACCCGACTTCGATGCCTTCTGGGATCAGACCCTCTCCGAACTGCGGGCCGTGCCGCTGGAACCCGAGACCACGCGCGTACCCGCCTTCGAGGACCACCCGGATTTCGAGATCTACGACGTCACCTTCAACGCCTGGAACCGGCAGCGTCTGCACGCCATGCTCTACATGCCGAAGGCGGCGGCCAAGCCCCTGCCGGCGATCGTCACCGCCCACCCCGGCACCACGGGTTTCGGTGTCAACAAGAGGGCGGACGGCACCTACGGCTCGGAGCTCAGACAGGACAAGCGCTTCGTCACCATCGTGCCGTTGATCCGCGGGCACGCGCCCGACGCGCCCGGCATTCTGTTCAACCACCCCTGGTGGGGGCCGCTCGACGACCGCGACACCTACGTGGCCCGCGCCTGGTACTGCGCCATGACCCGCGCCATTGACTACCTGGCCACGCGGCCGGAGTGGGTGGACATCACGCGCATCGTCGCCAGCGGCGGCAGCCAGGGCGGCGCCCTCGCGTTGGCCACCGCCGCCCTCGACCCGCGCGTCACGGTCTGCCTCTCCGACTGCCCGGCCTGCTGCCAGCCGCACGAGATCATGGAGAACTACCCCAGCTTCGGCCCCTCAAAGGGGGTGGCCCCGCCGGGCCGCAGCGTCGCCGACGTCAAACGGCTCCTCAGCTACTACAACCCGGTCAATCTCTGCCCGCGCATCCGCTGTCCAACCTACGTCGGCAGCAACATCGGCGACCTCACCGTGCACAGCATGGGGCCGCTGGCCGCCTACCACAACCTGACCGGCCTCGACCCGAGCCAGAAGGATTTCTACCCAGGCTACACCGCCATGCACGGCTCGGGCCCGGGGCTGGGGGTCAAGACGCGCGAGTGGCTCGACAAGCTCGGGAACTGAGGCGTCGGACGGGGGCGGAACAGTCTCAGCGGCCGCCCCGCGGAGCGCCCCCCGCGCGACGACAACGAGGAGTGTCCGTCCATGCTTTCGACGCGAGACCTGCTGGTTCGGCTGATGGCCTGCCGCCCCGTCACCTCGGAGGTGGCGCGGGTGAATGCGGCGGTCGCCTGCGTGGCGGAGTTCCTGCGTGAGGCCGGGGTTGCCGTCGAATGGTTCTCCCTCGACGGGCGGGACATCCTCTACGCCTCCACCCGGCCCGGCCGGGTGCCCGAGATCCTTGTCAACGCCCACCTCGATGTCGTGCCGGCGGACGAGGCGCTCTTCGTTGCGCGGGAAGAGGACGGCTGGCTGCTGGGGCGCGGCACCTACGACTGCCTGGGCAACTGCGCGATGCTGGCCAGCCTGCTCGCCCGACTGGCCGGCCGTGCCGACTTCGGAGGCCTCTTCTCGACCGACGAGGAGATCGGCGGCGCGACCACACGGCACGCCGCCGAGCAGGGCGTCGGCGCCCGGCGTATCGCCCTGATCCTCGATGGCCGTGGCTATGCGGTGACCATCGCCCAGAAGGGCATACTGGGGGTCAGGCTGGTCGCGCACGGCACCGCCTGCCACTCCTCCGAACCGTGGCGCGGCGTCAACGCCATTGACCGTCTGATCAACGGCTACCTGAAGCTGCGGCCGCTGTTCCCGCCGGTGACGCCGCCCGACGAGTGGCACGACACGATGGCGGCGACCCTGATGCAGGCCGGCACGGTGCACAACCGCGTCCCCGACATCGCCGAGATGACCCTGAACCTGCGCCTGACCGGCGACGTCTCCCAGGAGGAGATGCTGGAACGGCTGCGCCGGGAGTCGGGACTCGACGTCGAGGTCGCCATGGCCTCGCCGCCGGTGTTCTGCAACGGCGGCCACCCGGAAGTCCGCGGCCTGATGACCTTCATGCGCGACCGCCTCGGGCATGAGATCGAGGTCCGGCGCACGAACGGTGCCACCGACGCCCGCCACTTCCTCCACCTCGGAATCCCCATCGCCATCCTCGGCGTCCCCGGACGGGGAATGCACGCGGACGGGGAGGCCGTTGACCTGGCCGCCCTGGCGGCCTACGAAGCCATGCTCGAGGACTACCTGACCGGGGCCGGGCGCTGAGCGGGCCACGGCGGACGGGCGGCGGGGCGGCCGTCACGCCTTGGTGCCGGTGACCAGGTCACGGAAGCTGACGCTGGCCAGCGCGTCGGAGAAGTCCTTGAAGGTGCGGGCGAAGATTTCCTGCGCGTCGTGGGTGAGCGCCTCGGCTGTGCGGCCGATGTGGGGCAGCACCTCGCCGGCCACGGCGTCGTGGACGTCCTTCATGGTCAGCGTCGCCAGGTCCCGGCCCGGCACGTAGTGGGTCACCTTCCCGGCAATCTCCTCGATGACGCCTTGCCGGCGCAGGATGTTGAGCACCGTCATGACGACGCGCAGGGGGATGTCCTGGGTGCGGCTGAACGCCACGGGGGTCCACTCGCGCCGGCCGGCGTGGAAGTCCTGGCAGATCTGGTAGACGATGACCATGGCCAAGGCCCGGTGGGTGGCGAACGAGGTGTCACGCACCGCGTCCTCGTCCAGGTAGGCATTGACATTCTGTACGGCGAACGCGACTTGGGCGCCGAGCAGCACGATCGTCCAGCTGGTGTTCAGCCAGACCAGGAAGAAGGGGATGGCGGCGAAGGTGCCGTAGATGGCGTTGCTGCGCGACAGCCCCATCTGCAGCGTGAAGTACAGCACCTGGGCCAGGTACCACAGCCCGCCGCCCACGATCCCGGCGACAACAGCCGGCAGCAGCCGGACGCGGGTGTTGGGCATGAACATGTACAGCACCGTGAAGGCGACGAACAGGATGCCGGCGCCAATCAGCTTCAGGGCGAGCCGGTAGACCCAGAACAGCGGGCCCAGGCGCAGCTGCATCAGCTCGGAGACGCGGTCGGACGAGAGCAGGGCGTTGGCGCTGGTGACCGCGATCACCAGCACCGGCACCAGCACGATCAGGGCGATGTAGTAGGCGACCTTCTGCGAGAAGGGCCGCGCCACCGCGACGCCCCAGATCGAGTTGAAGGCATTTTCGATCCGGCCCATGGCGCTGATGGACGACCACAGCAGCAGGATCAGCCCGACTACCCCCAGCGTCCCGAAGTTGGTGTTGTCCACCGCGGCAAAGACCGCCGCCGCGATCTGCTGGGCTTGGGCCGGGAACTCCGACAGGCGGCTGCTCTCGGTGACTACATAGCCGATCCCGTCGGCCGCGTGCTCCATGCCGACCACATCGAGCAGTTTGTCCTGGGCACCGGCGCCGCGCGCCAGGAAGAACATCAGGGCCAGCACCGGAACCAGCGACATCAGCGTGAAATAGGTCAGCGCCGAGGCGTGGATAACACTCTGCCGCGTCGCAAACCCTTTGACCACGATGGCCCCGATGCGCAAGAGGACCATGCCGGCCCGCTTCATGGGCGGCAGCGAGGACAGATGGGTGTCCCAGAGGGTCGTGCGGAAGAACGTGCGCAACTGGCACAGCCAGCGTTGGCAGAGGCCGGGAGTCGCGGGTGTCAACGGCGTGTTCACAGGCTCTGCCATGGCTCGCCCAGTCTCTGGAGACGATCGGCGCGGGACGTAGTATACGCCGGTGAATGGGTC
>MVZH01000293.1 GCA_002068325.1 Lentisphaerae bacterium ADurb.BinA184
ACGAACCCGCCCCAGAAAGGCGCCAGCCAGCAACCTGAGTGTCCGGCCACATCGCGTTTCCGCGCGACCACCAGGGAAGGAGATCTCGCCATGCCCATCCCCCGCACTGTACCGCTCGCCGGGGTCATCGCCTTATTGAGCCTCGCCGCCTCCACGCCCGCGGCCCTGATCGTCGAATACCGCTTCACCAGTTCCAGCTACAGCCCCACTACGCAGCACCCCCTCGTCACCGCCGACGACGCCTTCGACGACGTCATGTGGGGGGGCGGAATCACTGGCATGCGCGGGATCACGGCCAGCGCCGGCGTCGGCGACTCCTTCTCACTGTATACCCGCTCGACCGGGGTGGACTCCTCCATCACGCCCACCGACTATGTCGGCTTTACGCTCGCCGCCGACCCCGGGAAGACACTCGACCTGACCGACGTGGCGTTCTACTACACGTTCAACGGAGGCACCGGGTACACCGCAACCTTCACCCTGCGCTCAAGCCTTGACGGGTACACGGCCGACCTCGCCCAGTTCGTCAAGCCCAGCAGCAGCGGCGGCTACAACGCCGGGTGGACCAGCACCGGCCCCATCGCCCTCGGCTCGGCATTCGGCAACATCGCCAGCGTCGGCTTCCGCATCTTCCTCAGCGATGACGTCGAGAGCAACACCTACTCCCTGCGCCTCGACAACCTGACCGTCAATGGCGAGGTGATCCCCGAGCCCGCGTCGGCCGCCCTGCTCGGGCTGGTCGCCCTGGCCTTCCTGCGCTGCCGGCGCCCCGCGCATGGAGCGTAGGGCATGACGCATGGCGCGGGGTGCCAGAGGACGCCGCGAGCCGGACGGCCGATGTTGGCGGGTCTCAGATCAACGCCGTCGGGCAAAGTCGCCAGGTGCCGATGGGCATCGGCAACTTTCGGGAGGGATCAGGCTGCGTCGCCAGGAATCGCCGGAGGGCCACTGGGGTTTGCCCATGAGACGCGACGGCTTCACACTCATCGAACTCCTCGTGGTCGTGGCCATCATCGCCATCCTGTCGGCGCTGCTGCTGCCGGGGCTGGGCCGGGCCCGGGACAAGGGGCTGGTAACGGTCTGCGCCGGACGGCAGCGGCAGATGGCGGTGGCCTTGGGCAACTACGCCGGTGACGCCGGGGAGTACCCGACCAACTACTCGAACGGAACCACGGCCGCCTCGTGGAACTGGGGCGACGAGTGCTCGGGACGCTGGTTCGGAGCCCCCCCGGCCACCGCCTGGAACAGCACCTACGAACCCGATGGCAGCGACGCCTTCCCGGACGTCGCCGGAAAACAGGCCGGCGCCTGGCACCGGCTGGCGGCGGGCGAGTATGTCACCCACTCGCAGGGCAACCCCGCCGGCATCAGCCTCTGCCCCGGACGCCTGCCGCCCGGCTGGGTCTACGGCAGCAACATGTCAACCCGGGGCCTGTATGTCTACAATGGCCCCCACACATACCGGCTGACCATCGGCAACAACGGCAGTTCCAGCGGCCTCTACCGCCTGGGACGCCATCACCAAGGCGTCGACTGGGGTGTCCGCTACCAGGGCGACAATCCCAGCAGCTATTCGTGGTCGCAGATCGCCTTCCTGACCTGCCCGTCCATGTATCTGACCGCCAGTTCGCTGCTGCGCGAGCCGCACGGGTGCCGCCCCGTGGCCTCCTACGCCGGCGTCGGCTACGGCAATGGACAGGCCGACTGGGGATTCGTCGGCGCCAACCCCGACGTCTTCCACTACGACCGCAATTACCTCTACGGCGACGGGCACGTCGCATACCTCACCTCACCCCTCCGCGCAGGAATCCCCCCCTGACGTGGCGCCCCCGGAGGCGTGGCGAAGGGCCGTCAGCCGCCTGGAACCTGCCAACCCCCTCCCCCGGCTTGTCCGCCGCCCGGCCGGCGCTATGGTTGCCGTGCCATGAAGTACAAGTCCGTCATCGCCCTCGTCGTCGCCGCCGTCGTGGCCCTCGTTGCCGTGCGCCCGCACCGGGACGACGGCCTGTCCGGCCGCGTCGTTGACGTCGCCGACGGCGACACCCTCACAATCCTCGACGCCAGCAAGACCCAGCACCGCATCCGCCTCGAAGGCATTGACGCGCCCGAGTGGCAGCAGGCGTTCGGCACCCAGGCCAGGAAGGCGCTGGCGGAGAAGGTGCGCGGCAAAACCGTCCACGTCGAATACACCGAACGCGACGACTACGACCGCATCCTCGGCAAGGTCATGCTCGGCGACCGCTGGATCAACCGCGAAATGGTCGCCGAGGGATGGGCGTGGCGCTACCGGTACTCCGAGAACGCAAGCCTGGCGCGGGCCGAGGCGGATGCGAAGGCCGCACGGCGCGGCCTGTGGCAGGACAAGGATCCCACCCCGGCCCCCGCCCACCGACGCCACGCCGTGATGACCTCCCTTACCCTTACCTTGAAAGACCGCGCATGACCGAGTTCCACAGCCCCGACTGGCAGACCTACCAGATGCGTTACGGCGAGCCGCACCGTGAGCTGGAGCCGATCGAACGCGAGATTGAGGTCGTGGACCACGCCCTCGCCGCCCTCCACGCCGCCGGCATCCTCGACGGAACCGCCTACGACGGCAAACGCTTCCTCGCCCACCGGGCCGCCGTGCGCGAACACTTCGAGATCCCGTGGACCGCCATCTCGCCGCGCCTGCACCGGCTCATCTATGCGATCAACGCCATCGCCCAACCCCGCGTGATGCTGGCCGCGGGAGTCTTCTGCGGAAACACCTTCATCGCCAACGCCGGCGCCGCGGTCGGCCCCGGCGCCTGCTACGAGGCGGATGAGCTGGTCGGCATCGAAATCGTCCCCGCCGAGGCCGAACGCGCCGAACGCAACGTGCGCCGCCTCGACCCCAGCCGCCGGGCCCGCATCGTCGCCGCCGATGCCCGCGCTTTCGCCGCCGCCGTGCAACGCCCCATCAACCTGCTCTACCTCGACGCCACCGACAGCGGCGAACGCGGCAAGGGCCTCTACCTCGAAATCCTCGAACAGGCCTGGAAGAACCTCCCGCCCGGCGCGCTGGTGCTCGCCCACAACAGCGTCAACCATGGCGGCAAGCTGGACGCCTATCTCGCCTGCGTCCGCGACCCGGCACGCTTCCGCGCCAGCGTCAATGTCGTCATCGACCCCGAAGGCCTTGAGGTCTCCCGCCGCTGACCTCCCGGCCGGGGCCGCTCGCGGCCCCTCCCCCCAAGGAACCGACGCCCCGCAACCCCGTGCGGTCCCCCCCCCGCGCATCAGGCAAACTCGACGTACCGCGCCAGCGCCGGTTCCTTGACGATGAAGGCGTCGCCGAAGTTGTGCGACCACTCCTCGGGGGTGTCGCCGGCAGGCACCTCGAGAAGGCCGTCGCAACGGGCGAAACTGAACATCATGTAGAACGGGTTGTGCCGCCCCGGCCGGCAGGGGCCAAGCTCCTCCCACGGGATGGCCGCGCACACCACCGCCCCGTCCGCCAGCCCCTCGGCCTCGACCCGCGCCGTCCACACCCGCCCGGCCGGGTACTGGTCGGGCAGCAGGTGGTCAAACCGCAACAGCATCGCCCCGCGCGGACAGACGTAGAGATTGAACAGGGCATACGAGTTGTAGAAGTACGCCCACTCGCGGACGGCAGGGTCAGCATCCTTGACGGTGAACTGCACCAGCCCGGCGGGACGGGCGGGGTCGGCGGTGTCGTCGTACAGCCGCACACGCAGGTGAAGCGCCTCGCAGTCGTGCGCCATCTGAAGGTCCGCGGCCACGCTGCTGCTGACTTGGCAGAAGTGGTCCCGCGGCCGCACCACCGGCACCGCATCACGCCGCGCCACAAACGGCACCCGGGCCCACCCCTTCGCCCCCAATCCCAGCCGGAACCGCACGCGCGGACTGCGGAACGTCGCCGCCCCGGGCCGCTCCCGCTTGTCCTCCCAGCACGCAACCACCGTCTCGCGCGGGCCGCACACCTCGGCGTCAAACCCCTCGCCAAGCACGTCCCCCGCGAGGAACAGCGGCCGGCCCGACAACACGGTGTCGCCGCCGGCCGGCGACCGCGGTTCGCCCAGGTAGTCTGCGGACTCCGCAACCGTGGGCAGACGGCCCCGTGCCGGCGCGGTGGACCACACGATCGAGACCGGCCCGCGGGCGGCTTCAAACACGTAGACGTGAACCTCCCCGCCCACATGCCCGGCCCGCACCAGCCGCCCGTCACCCACCCACCCGGTCAGCGTCTTCATGGCCTGGTACGACGGAGTCAGCCGGCCGTCGGCGTCATGCGTGCCGCCCGCCGGCAGACCCGCGGCGCCGGCCCCGCCCGCGGCCACCGGGTTGAACCAGAAGTACCGGTCCAGCCCGGACTCCCAGGCCAGGCAGTGCCGGTAGATGTTGTACACAGCCTCGTACTCGGCGGGAGTCTGCACGGCCAGCCCGATCACCGCGCCCCCAGGGCCGCTCTCCGTGTCCCACAACGGCTTCTCAGCATCCCCGAACTCCCCCATCACCTGGCGCAGGCGACGCATCCCCCGCGCGAAATCCTCGGGGTGCCGGCACGGCAGGTAGTGAACCGAGGCCACATCGAAGCTGTCCCGGCATCCCATCTCATAAAGCCGCCGCAGGAAGAGCCCGTCCTGGAACCCGCTGCCCACGACGATTCGCCCCTCGGGATCGGCCGCACGGATGGCACGCGCACTCGCCTTGAGAAGGTCGGCATAGGCCCAAACCGGGGCCCGCCGACGGGGCGGG
>MVZH01000294.1 GCA_002068325.1 Lentisphaerae bacterium ADurb.BinA184
CGGCGGCGTCCACCAGAGGACCCTCAACCGGCTGGTCGCCTTCATCGACCGCTTCCGCGACCTGAACTTCGTCAACGACACGGAGATGGAGCGTCGGCTGCAGGAGGTCCGCGACCAGTTCCTGGGCACCCCGGCGGCCGAGTACAGGGACAGCACGGTTGCCCGCCACAGGCTGACCCAGGGGCTTGAGGCCCTGCGCAACGAGGCCAGGACGCTCGCCGCCCAGGACACGACGGCCCTGGTGGAGGCCTTCGGCCAGCTCGGACGCCGGCGCTTCAACCTGGCGGCGTAGGGCTCAGCCACAGAGACTGCCTGCAAGAGAACAGAGTTGTGCGGGGTCATGGGCGTCAAGCCTGTGGCCCCGCTTTGCTTTCCACCCGGTCCCCTCGTCATCTCCACTCAACAGCACCAGACAGAAAGACATTCCCCATGCAAACATCCCAGCCCGACAGCCCCGACCGTGTGACCCTGTACTACCGCGCCGGCAGCTCCGACAAGGTGTACCAGGCCGCCATCGAGCCGGCCGGCGACGGCCTGTTCACCGTGCAGTTCGCCTTCGGCCGCCGAGGCACGACCCTGCAGACCGGCACCAAGACCCAGAACCCCGTGCCCTACCAGGAGGCCCGTTCGATCTTCACGAAGCTCGTCCGCGAAAAGACCGGCAAGGGCTACACCCCCGGCGAGGACGGCACGCCGTATGCCGGCGGCCCGAAACAGGAGCGGGACACCGGCGTCCGCTGTCAGCTTCTCAACCCCGTCGAGGAGCCGGAGCTCGCACACTTCCTGGACTCGCCCGACTACGCCATGCAGGAGAAGTTCGACGGGCGGCGGATGCTCCTGCGCAAGGCCGGCGGGACGGTCACCGGCATCAACCGGCAGGGGCTGGAGGCGGGGATTCCCGCCGCGGTTGCGTCCGAGGCCGGCAGCCTCAAGGGCGACTTCCTGATTGACGGCGAGGCGGTGGGCGACGTGCTCCACGTCTTCGACATCCTGACCGTCAACGGCATTGACCTGCGGTACAAGGCCTACGAAACGCGCCTCTTGCACCTGGAAATGCTGCTCGCCCCCGGACCCCGGCGCTGTCTGCTTGTCGTCAGCACGGTCCGTGAACCGGCCGCCAAGCGGGAGATGTTCGGGCGCCTGCGCCGCGAGGGCCGGGAGGGGGTGGTGTTCAAGCGGCTCGGCTCCCCGTACGCGGCGGGGCGTCCGGCGTCGGGCGGGCCCCAGGTCAAGTTCAAGTTCTACGAGACCGCCTCCTGCATCGTCACCGGCCGCAACGACCGGCGCAGCGTCTCGCTCGGGCTTATGGACGACGGCCGGCCTGTGGCCTGCGGCAACGTCACCATCCCGGCGGGCCGCGACGTCCCGGCGGAGGGGGCGCTCGTCGAAGTCCGGTACCTGTACGCCTTCCCACAGGGCAACACGCTGTTCCAGCCCGTCTATCTCGGCCCGCGCGACGATCTCACGCTCGTGGACTGCGCCCTCGACCAGCTCAAGTACAAGGCGGCGTGACGGCCTGTCACCTGCCTTGCCCCAGGGAGCCCGCAGGCGCCCCCAGAACGCACGAACCGGAGGACACCCACCCCATGTCCCACTTCACCACCATAGACGTCCAGATCAAGGATATCGAGGCCCTGCGCGCCGCCTGCGCCGAACTCGGCCTGGAGCTTGCGGAGAATGCGGAGGCCCGGGGCTGGGGCGGCAACGCCCGCCACGGGGATTTCGTGATCCGGCTGAAGGGGCCCTACGACGTCGCGCTGAACCGTTCGGCATACGGGACATACGCCACCGAGGCCGATCTCTGGAACGGCCATGTCGAACGGGAGCTTGGCCCCAACCTCGGACGCCTGCGCCAGCTTTACGCCGTCCACAAGACCGCCATCGAGGCCCGCCGCAGGGGGCTTCATGTCCGCCGCCAGGGCATGAACGACGGCCGCATCCGCCTGACCCTGTGCCGGGTGTAGACGCAGGGGGAAGGCTGACTGCGGGACGCGCTGACCGTCATCTGGCCACCCCCAGCCGACAAGCCTGTCAGAAAGCCCCCTGCCTCAGTCTTCCCCCCTCAGCTTTCATCCCTCATCCCTCAAGTCTCAGGAGACCCCCCTATGCAGCAGATCCAGGTTGACATCGGCCCTGACGGCGGCATCCGCATCGAGGCCAGGGAGTTCGCCGGCCCGGAGTGCGAGAAGGCGACCGCGTTCCTTGAGGAGGCCCTGGGCGCGGTCAGCCAGCGTACCCGGAAGCCCGAGTTCCACGCCCGTCGCGGACAGCGCCGTTCGCAGGGCACGGGGACTGGAGGCGGCCGCCATGGCGGATGACATCATGGAGTTCTGCCCAGACGGCTCGGTCAGGTGCCTTTACCACGAAGCCATCAACCTGCACGCCCTCGGCCGGCTGACCGTCAGGCGCGCCTCGAAGATCGAGTTCGACGAGCGTCGCCAGATGTGGGCGGTGACCGTCGGCCGTTCCCGCAAGCCGGTGTTTTTCAGCACGTCCCGCCAGGAATGCCTGCAGTGGGAGCGCCAGCACTTCGCGTCCCGCCCCTGACCACGCGCCTGTGAAGCGACTGCCCTGCCGGCAGCGCCGGCCCAGCCCCGTTCCGTTCTGCCCTTCCCCCCACCCCTGCACCAGAAGGAGTCCGTCCATGCACGCCGCCTTCCGCACCGTCAACGGCCGCCCGCTCTCGCTGACCATCCCCTTCGAGGATTTCCTGGCCAGCGGGGAGATGCGGCGGCAGGCCCTCGTGAACCTGTGCAGCCCGGAGGATCTCGTCCTCGACCACCTGCCCGCCTTCGACCCCGACGACGACGACGAGACCGGGCAGGCCTTCGCCGAAGCCTGCGAACAGGCCGTGGAGAACCGCCTGTGGGCCGTCCGCCTCGACGGGGAGGACATCCGCTTCGTCCGCCGCCGTTTCCTCCGTGACCTTCGTTCCATGCCCGCCGGTTCCGGCCCGCAGCCGGCGGCGTAGGGGAGGCATCCAGCATGCACCAGCTCATCGAGTCCTACATCCGCGCCGGGTTCGCCGGCCTGTATCTGGTCACGCACGAGGAGGTCCGCGCCGAACGCGACCTGGGCACCGCGGCCGCAAGCCTGGGCTACGGCCTCCACACCTGGTCCGTCACGTCCGGCCTGCTCAACGTCCAGTCGGGGGCCGCCCGCCGCGAGCTCACCGACCCCGTGGAGGCGGTCAACGCCGCCGCCGACCTGCCGGAGAGGACGATCCTGGTCCTGAAAGACTTCCACCAGTTCCTCGGCGACGCCTCCCAGCCGGCCTCGCCCCTGGTCACCCGCTCCCTGAAGGACCGCCTGCGCGAATGCCGGGGCGGGAACAAGGTCATCCTCGTCACCGCCTGCCTCCAGCGCCTGCCCCCGGAGCTGGAGAAGGAGTTCACCGTCCTGACCATGCCGCTGCCTGACGCCGGAGTGCTGCGCGGCCTTGCGGGCGGTCTTGCGGAGTCCGCAGCCTTGGCCGCGGACGATGCGTCCCTGGATGCTGCCGCTGACGCCGCAAGGGGTCTGACCACACCCGAGGCCGAGGACATCCTGGCTCTGTCCGTCGTGCGCCACCGCAGGCTCGACCCCGCGTTCATCGCCGACGAGAAGGCGAAGGCCATCGGCAAGGACGGCATCCTGGAGCTTGTGCAGGCACGGGCCAGTGTCCAGGACGTGGGAGGCATTGACGGTCTCAAGGAATGGATCTCGCGCCGGCGGAACGCCTTCTCCAGGGAGGCGGCGGCTTTCGGGCTGCCCCCGCCCAAGGGAATCCTGATCCTGGGCATACCCGGCACGGGCAAGAGCCTGGCCGCCAGGGCGGTGTCGTCAGTCCTTGGAGTCCCCCTGCTCAAGCTCGACGCCGGGAGGCTCTTCGGCGGGCTGGTGGGCGAGAGCGAAGCCAACCTGCGGAAGGCGCTCCAGACGGCCGAGGCTGTATCCCCGTGCATCCTGTGGATGGACGAACTGGAGAAAGGCCTCAGCGGAGCCAGGTCCAGCGGCATGACCGACGGGGGCACCAGCGCCAGGGTCTTCGGGGGCATGCTCTCGTGGATGCAGGACAGGACGGCGCCCGTGTTCGTGGTGGCGACCGCCAACGACGTGAGCCAGCTGCCGGCGGAACTGCTGCGGAAGGGCCGCTTCGACGAGCTGTTCTTCGTCGACCTGCCCAGCGCCGCGGAACGTGAAGCCATCTGGGCCATCCATGTCCGCAGAAGGGGCCGTGACCCGGGGAAGCTCGACCTGCCCACCCTCGCCGCCATGACGGAGAACTTCACCGGCGCCGAGATCGAACAGGCTGTGATTGACGCCCTGTACACGTGCTTCGACGCCGGCCGCGACTTGGATGACTTCTCGTTGGAGGACGCCATCAAGGCGACCGTGCCGTTGAGCGCGACCATGGGCGACCGGCTCAAGGAACTGCGCCAGTGGGCCAGGGGAAGGACCAGGCCCGCTTCAGGTTCCGTGCGGCTGGAGTCGGCGGGCGGTAGGAAAGGCCCGGACGGGAGCGGCGGTAATGGCAAAGGCGGTGTGGCCCGCAAACTCGCCGCATGAGGCCGATGGCGTTGACGGAAGAGTACAGGAGGGAGGTGCCGGGTCGAAAGCCCTGCCGCCTCTTTCCTTTAGCCGGGGGTCAAGGGGCTGCGGCAGTGCGCCTGCGGTTGTTAGAACTTGACGGCGGTCTCCGCCGCCACCACATTGGTGGCGTGTCGGCAAACCA
>MVZH01000295.1 GCA_002068325.1 Lentisphaerae bacterium ADurb.BinA184
CTTCCGATCTCTCCCCATGCGGGGTGTCGCCGCCGCATCCGTGGGAAGTCCGGACGGACCGCCCGCCACCGTCACGCCAGGGGGGATGGCCTTTGCGGCGGACGCCGACGGCCGGTTCTGGCTCGAGGCGGAGATGGCGACACTGCTACGGGCCTATCCGGACAACGGCGCGGCGACCGCGGTGGACGGCAGCGTCGGAACCGCCCTCTACATGATCCCGGTCCGGCCGCATGTGGCGGTGTATGACGTGCAGGTGCCGCGCGACGCCGCGTACACCGTGGCCTTCCGCGTGCGGCGGGCCCGCCCCGCGGCCAAGCCAAGTCCGTCCGCCGACTGCTCGCTGCGCGTGGACGCAGGGCCCCTGCTCCGCGCCACCCTCGACCTGAAGGGGCTCGATGCCGACGGCTGGGGCTGGGTCAGGACGGCGCTCTCCTTCCCACTCGGAGCCGGGCTGCATCGCGTCGAATGGCTCGGCGGAATGACCGACCTCTGGGTGGACCGCCTCTGCCTCTGCCCCGAGGCCCTCGCCACGCCCGAACAAACCGGGGCCCCGGCGGCGGCCATCCAACGCGTGGACGACGCCGTTGTCGAGTTCTTCCCCGTCTTCCCGCCGCGCGGTGCCTCATGGGATGGCCTCGAGGGGCTTCCTGCCGCAACAACGGAGGTCTCCCTCGACGGCGGCAAGACGTGGACGGCCCCGCCGGCAAACCTCGGCGACGGCGAACTCCGCGTGCGAACCCGCCTGACGGGGCCGGCGAATCCGGGCGTCCGACTCAAGGCACCCGCCCCGCTGCTGCGTCTCGCCGACGGGGCCCAGGAGCTGTGGTTCGAGCCGGAGGGTGGCCTCTACGGCCTCTTCCATCGCGGGCGTGGCGAATGGGTGGTCCCGCCGGGCACGCGGTCGCCGGCCTTCAGCCTCGCCTACCAACTGCCGGGCATGGCACGGCTGTTCGGGCTGGATCCGGAACCGGGGGCGGGCGTGACAGTCCGCGCCGGCGAGCGCTCACTGTCCTGGGTCACGGAGCTGATGGACGGCGGCCTGGCCGTCACCACTACGGTCGAAGTCGGGGCCAGGCATCCCGGCGGGATCGAGGATACGGCCGCTTGGCGGATCGAGGTTGCCAACCGTTCCGACATCGAGATCCGCCACGTGGATTTCCCGAAAATCCAGCGGGTGGCGCTGGGCGGCATCCGTGCCGACGACCGGATGCTCTACCCCGAGGCGTTCGGCGCACCGCTCGACCAGCCGTACACCCAGGCGGCCTACTCGTACAACCCGCTGATCTGGCCGGGCACCGCCTCGATGGCTTGGCTCGACCTGGCGGATGAAGGCGGCGGACTCTACCTGGCGGCCCGCCACCCCGACGGCCTCGGAGTCGAGTTCGATACCGGCGCGGACCCCGACCTCAGCGCCGTGCGCATGAGCTTCAAGAAGCAGATCTGCATCGGGCCGGGGGAGACGTGGGCCGGCGACTACACGACCTGGGCCCACCCCGGCGACTGGCACGCCGCCGCCGACGCCTACCGGGCCTGGGCCGACTCGTGGATGAAGAGACCGGCGCACCCGGAGTGGATGCAGATGTGCGACGGCTACGGCGGACTCGGCGGCGCCAACGGCCGCTTCTACAGCCGCTACGTCACGCACGCCCTCCCAGTCTACCAGTGGCTGGGCGTCAACTACGTCCAACAGTGGGGGATGTCGGCCGACGGCGAGTTCTGCGGGCTGACCCTGTGGATGAACCCGCGCTACGGCAGCGCCGACGATTTGCGGAGTTCGCACGACGCCATGCGCAAGGCCGGCGTCCACCACACCTACTACATCAACTCGCAGGGCTGGTTCCCGGGCTTCAGCACGCTGGCCAAGGTCGGGCACATCGACAAGCGCTGGCTCCCTGACGATTTCCAGGAACGTCCGCCCGAGTTCTTCGATGAGGTGGGTCTGCGCAACTTCGGCGGGATGCTCACGCAGTACGGGGCCGGGGTGAACTACACCGACAGTGACCGGCTCATGTGCGCCGCCTCGCGCGGCTGGCACGACCGCTTCATGACGGAACTGGCCGGCCGCGGCATCCGCGACCTCTACCGCTCGGACGGCGCCTACATAGACCAGATGGGCTGCACCTTCCATTACTGCCATGGCGAAGGGCACGGCCACGGCAAACAGCACGCCGCCAGCGGCCGCGGCTATGCCGAGATCGCCCGCGACGTGCTCGCCGCCGGCCGCCGACGCAACCCCGACTGCGTCCTCGGCGTCGAGGGCATCACCGACCTCCTCGCCCAGTATGTCAACTGGGGCCTGTGGGTCACCCGCCCCTCCTACCGCGGCGAAGTGTTCCTCTACACACGGCCCGAGGCGATCCTGTTCCGCGGCCGCGCCAACGGGCACTCAGGCGCCTTTCCATCGTGGGGCGACTGCATGGCCGATGTCTTCCTGTATAACCGCTTCGACCCCATCCCCGAGGACGCCGACTCGGCCAGAATCCTCCGCCTGCGGCGGCGCGTCGCCGACTGGATGTACCGGGGACGCTTCATGGACGAACGCGGCCTCAGCGTCCGCGGCGCCCCCCTGGACGCCCGCTGGTTCCGCTGCAACGGCAGGGGCCGCGAAGGCGCGGTCATCAATGTCCACAACTGGACGGAACGGCCGGGCGGCCGGGTCGGCCTGGACGGCAGCCAGGTGGGCGGGACGGTAGCGGCCGCGATCCTCTACACCGATGACGACCGGGCCGCGGTGGTCACGCCGGTTGTCGAGTCGGGGCGTGTGTGGGTCGAAGTGCCGGCCAACCGCAACTCGGCGATCCTGCTGTCCTCGCGGGTGCCGGAGCGCGGCGGCCTGCGCAGTTACGCCCGCTGGCCGGGCGATGCCGGCCCCAACCGCATCGAGGTCACGCTGGTCAACCCGTCGCCGCGTGCGCAGTCGGCCCGCCTGGTTCTCGAACGGGCGGCGGATCTCGGGGCACCGGACCGGAGGCAGACTGTCGAGGTGCCGGCACGCGGTGTGACGGTGGCGGTGGTGCCGCTGGGCGACCGGCGCCTGGGCCGGGCGATGACCACAGCGCGCGTCCGCGTCTCCGCCGGTGGCGACCGCGAGCGGGTCGAGGCCGTGGTGCCGCCGGTGCTGGTGAACGGCGATTTCGAGACGGACAGCAACCGCGACGGCGTGCCCGACGGCTGGGGAACCTGGAACATCATGGTCGAACACCAGTTCAACCGCTTTGTCCAGGATGTCAACCTGCAGGAGGATCTCGACGGCAAGGCCTGCCCCGAGCGGCCGTTCAACGGGAAGGCCTGCCTGAAGCTGCCCAGGGCGTTCGACTACCAGGGCAAGCAACTGGGGCCGCCGTTCGGCATGACCAAACTGCACTATGCGCCGTGCAGTCAGCAGGCAGTCTACTTACGGCCGGGCATGCGCTGCCGCCTGAAAGTCCTCGCCCGCACGGATCCCGGCAACAAAGGCACGGTCTCGGTCTCAGTCGTCGGCGTCACGCTCGCCGACCGCGACTTGGCGGCGTGGGGCGATCAGTGGAAGACGTTCGAGAAGGAGTTCGATGTGCCGCCCACCGCCGGAGTGCTGAACTACCTGACACTGACCGCCGACACCTCGGAACCCGTCTACTTCGACGCCGTCAGCCTGGAGGAACTCGGCCCCACGACCGCCAAGCCGTGACGGAGCCGAGCCCGGTCGCGCCCTGGGCGGGGGTCAACCATGCAGGCAGGCGGCCTCACTCGCTGGCAGGCCGCCCGTCCCGTGGGCGCCTTCGCCTGCAACCGCCCGCCCCAGGCTTGCGCCTCCGCCTCGAGGCGCTATGGTGATGGCGGTTGACATGCCGTGCCGGACAGGGTCGTGGCTCTACCAGCCCGCAGGAGGTCGTCGCATGAAGACGCCCCGCCGTCCCTTCGCGACAACCTTGATGGTGACAGGTGCCTGGCTGGTCGTGGCGGCCGGGGCGCACGGGCAGGATGCCCTGCCGATGCCGGAGGCGGCCGAGGCCAAGCCGCCGGTCGTCCAGCCGGACGGGCTGCGTGTGCCGGAGGGCTTCCGGGCCGTCGCCGGCACGACGGCGGAGCCCTACACCAAGACCGGCTGGGCCAAGGCCATCGTCCATGAGGCCACCGGCATGGAGATGGTCTACATCCCGGCGGGCGCCTTCACCGCGGGCAGCCCGGCCGCCGAGACCGGCCGCGGCGGCAACGAAACCCAACACCGGGTGACCCTGACCCGCGGTCTCTACCTGGGACGGTGCGAAGTCACCCAGAGCCAATGGCTGGCGGCAATGGGCAGCAACCCGGCGAACGCCCAGAATGTCGCCGGCGACGGGCCGGTGGAAGGCGTGTCGTGGAACGACAGTCAGGCGTTCTGCGCCAAACTCGGAACCGGTTTCCGCCTGCCAACCGAAGCCGAATGGGAGTACGCCTGCCGCGCCGGCAACGCGGACGCCCTGCCCAACGGCAAGGAACTGACCGCCGCCAGCGGCCGATGCCGCAACCTGGACGAAATCGCCTGGTACGACGAAAACAGCGCGGACACGCCGCATCCCACCGGCCAGAAGAAACCCAACGCCTGGGGGTTGCACGACACCCTGGGCAACGTGCGCGAGTGGTGCCAGGACTGGTTCGGCGACTACCCCGAAGGCAACCTGACCGACCCCGCCGGCCCGGAGACCGGCTCGT
>MVZH01000296.1 GCA_002068325.1 Lentisphaerae bacterium ADurb.BinA184
AATCCTGAGCAGCTCTCGCGGTTCAAAAAGTACACGGTCGCGAGTTGCACCGGAACGTTCACCGCGCCGTTCGGCTCTGTCGGTACGCTGCCCGCGCGTTGGATCGTGAACTATGACGCGGAAGAGAAGACGGCGTGTCTGGTCTACAACTTTGGCACGCTGTTTTCGCTGCGGTAATCCGGTTCCAATACTGATTTCGTTTATGGAGGTGGTGCCATGCAGAAAGTGTTTTCGGTTTCATACAAGCCCGTCGTGTGGCTGGCAATGGTCGGAACGATCGGCATGCTGCGTGCTGTCGCGGCGGATTACACGTGGACCGGCGAGACCAGCGCGCTGTGGAACACGGCAGACGCGAACTGGACCGGCACCGGCACGGTGTGGGTGAACGGATCTGCCAACAACGCGGTCTTCGGTTCTGACGGGCCGAGGACGATCACGGCCGATCCGGTGACGCTCGGCAATCTGACGTTCACGGCGGACGGGTATACGGTCAGCGGCGGTCCGCTGCTGATGCACGGGGACGCCAATGTCGGTGCCGGCATGAACGCTGTTCTTTCGGCAACGGTCACAAACGTCGGCATCTGGGAGAAAACCGGCACCGGGACGCTGGCGCTGGACCCGGGCGCGACCGCGTCAAATGTATTCTCCTCGCTCAAGGCCGTCGGCGGGACGCTGCGGCACGCGAGCGGCACGACGCTGGTGACGCTGGTCGGCGGCAATCCGGAAAGCGGGCCTGCGTTCTGGGTCAGCGGCGGCACTTTCGTGATGGACGGCGGCACGCTCAAAACGACGGGCGACAGATGGGCGCGCGTGAGCGAAGGCGGCACGCTGCTGGTCACGAACGGTTACGTGGATCTGCGCAACAATTCGGAGTTGCTGAACGCCTTCAATTCGGTCGGCACGACGACGGTGGGCGGGGACGGCGTTCTTGGCGGAGCGCCCGGTCTACGACACGGTCCGCTCCTCCCTGGACGACCTGGTGCGGGCGGTGCTGATCCTCCTCGGGCTCGCCATCCCGTTCGCCTTCGCACTCGAACGGCTGCTCGTCGGCTCGACCAACATCTACCGGCAGATCCTGTGGTTCTGCGGCTTCTTCCTCGTCGCCTTCCTCCTGCTGTACCTCGTGCACCCCGCCTTCGCCGTCTCCAACCAGCCGGTGATCATCTTCCTCGCCTTCGCCCTCATGCTGCTGTCGGCCATGGTGATCGCCCTGATCATGCAGAAGTTCGGCGCCGAGCTGAAAGTCCTGCAGGGGCTGCGGGCGACGGTGCACAGCGCCGACGTCTCGCGCATCAGCACCCTGCTGGCGGCCGTCAGTATGGGCATCTCGACCATGCGCCGCCGGCCCCTGCGCACCGCCTTGACCGCCCTGACCATCACGCTGCTGACCTTCACGATCCTCAACTTCGCGTCCTTCGACACCCGCACCGGCGTCGTCACGCTCTACCGCGGCGCCGCGCCGAAGCAGGCGGCCATCCTGCTGCACCCGGTCAACTGGGCGCCCCTGCCGGAACCGGTTCTGGAACTCCTTGACGGGCGCTGGGGCGGCCAGGCCGACATCGCCTGCCGCTGGTGGCTCCCGGCCACCGCCGACGCGGAGGCACCCAACCCCGCCCCCCTGGTTTCGCGCGCCGACGGCACCCAGCCCCTGGCGTTGCGCGGGGTGCTCGGCCTCGACCCGCACGAACTGGCCCTGCGCCCGGACATCCATGCGGCCTTCGGCGCCGCCCCCGACGCCCTCGCCGACGGGGTGTTCATGACCCGGACCGTCGCCGCCCGCCTCCAGGTCGCCCCCGGCGATGCGGTTCTCGTCGGCGGGTTGCGCCTGCGCCTGGCCGGGCTCATGGATGCCGCCGCCGCCGGCGCCGTCGAAGACCTCGATGGAACCGGGTTCCTCCCGGTCGACTTCGCCGCCATGACCAGCAGCTCCGGCGCGCCCCAGGCCCAGCCGCCCGCCGCGGCCGCCCTGGCCGCCGCCAACAGCCGTCAAGACTGGGTGCTGCTGCCGGTGGACTCGGTGGTCGTGGTCTCCGCCGACAACGCGCGCCGCCTGGGGGCCTCGCTGCGGGTCGCCACGCTCTACCCTCACCAGCCGCAGGCCAGCGCGGGGATGGCCGAGGACGTGGCGCGGGCGTTGCCGCTGCCGGTGGTGGCCTCGCGGGCCGACGGCGTCTACACGCACGTTCTGGCGCCCACGCTCCAAGCCAAGGGCGCGCGGGACCTGCTGTTCCCGATCCTGCTCGGCGGCCTGGTGATCTTCGGCACCATGCTCGGCTCGGTCGCCGACCGCGAGAAGGAGATCTACACCTTCAGCGCCCTCGGCCTGGCCCCGGTGCACGTGGCGACGCTGTTCTTCGCCGAGGCGCTGGTCTACGCCTTCATCGGCGGCCTCGGCGGCTACCTGCTCGCGCAGGGCATGCTCAAGCTGCTGACCGCCCTGGCGGCGGCGGGCGTGCTGCGCAGCGTGCCGGAAATGAACTACTCGTCCATCAACGCCATCATCACCATCCTGATCGTCATGGCCACCGTCCTGGTCTCCGCCATCTACCCGGCCTACAAGGCCTCGCGCAGCGCCAACCCGGGCGTGTTGCGCACCTGGCGCCCGCCGGCGCCGGACGGCGATCGCCTGCACATCGTGTTCCCCTTCACCGTCTCGCAGTATGACATCACCGGGGTGGTCAGCTTCCTCAAGGAGCACTTCGACAACTTCTCCGACACCAGCCTCGGCGTGTTCATGGCCCGGCAGGCGGCGCTGACGCGGGCCGGCGACGGGCCGGGGCTGAAGGCCAACCTGGCCTTGGCGCCCTTCGACCTCGGCGTCACCCAAAGCTTCCTGCTCACCAGCGTGCCCAGCGAGATCCCCGGCATTGACGAGGTCACGATCGCCATCGTCCGCACCTCCGGCCAGCGCAAGGACTGGATCCGGCTGAACCGCGTCCTGCTCGATGATCTGCGCCGGCAGTTCCTGATCTGGCGTTCGCTGTCGCAGGAGACCATGGAGCACTACCGGCGGCAGACCCTGGTTGCGCTCGGCCAGACGCCGCCCGCCGGCCCGTCCGGGCCGGACACGGGCGCCGCCCCCACCGGACACCCGGCGGAGACCCACGCATGACACCGTCCACCCCGAACCCGCCGCCAGCCCCGCCCCGGCGCGGCCGCCCGGACGCGGAGCTCGAGCAGTTCCGCGGCCTCATGCAGGTCCCGTCGTCGTTCGACGAGGGCTTCAACTGGCGGTCGCTGGCCGGCGCGCTGTTCATCGCGCTGCTGATGGTTCCGGGTGCCATCTACATGGGGCTGCTGGCCGGCCAGGGCATCGGCGGCGCCGCCCAGTGGGTGACGGTGATCCTGTTCATCGAGATTGCGCGGCGGGCGCAGCAGCAGCTGAAGCGGGCCGAGGTTTTCGTGCTGTTCTACATGGCCGGCGCCGCCATGGGGGCGCCTTTCTCGGGCCTGCTCTGGAACCAGTTCTTTGTGCGTAGCCAGGCCGCGCAGGCCACGGGGGTCGCCGCCCTGCTGCCCAGTTGGTTCGCACCGTCTGCGGAGTCCGCATCCTACGCCACGCGCACGTTCCTGCACCCGGACTGGCTTCCCGTGGTCGGGCTGGTGCTGTTCGGCACGGTGTTCGGCAACCTGGCCAACATGGTCCTGGGCTACGGCCTGTTCCGGCTGACCAGCGACGTCGAACGCCTCCCCTTCCCGATGGCACCGGTCAACGCGCAGGGCATCCTCGCGCTGGCTGAAGACACCGGCGACCGCAAGGCGGCCGACAGCGAGAGCGCGTGGCGTTGGCGCGTCTTTTCCATCGGCGGGGCGCTGGGGCTGGGCTTCGGTGCGCTCTACCTGCTCCTGCCGACGGTCTCGGGCGCCCTCACCGGCACGCCGGTCCAGCTGTTCTCCATCCCATTCACCGACACCACCGCCAAGACGCAGGCCTTGCTGCCCGCCGTCGCCACCGGCATCACGTGGGACATGGGGATCCTCATCTGGGGCATGGTCATGCCGTTCTATGCCGCCCTCGGCGGCTTTGCCGGCATGCTCCTGGTGCTGGTCGCCAATCCCATCCTCTACCGCGGCGGCGTGCTGGCCGCCTGGACGCCCGGCGACAACACCGTGCAGACCCTCTTCAAGAACAACCTCGACTTCTACTTCAGCTTCAACATCGGGCTGATGCTGGCCGTCGCCGGGGTCGGCATCTGGCAGGTCGTGCGCGGGATCCGCCGGCGGCGGCGCGAGCGGGCCGCGCACACCGCGGTCGCCGCCGGGCCGGGCATCCTCGCCGCACCGGCCGGCCGCGGCGACATCAAGGCCCGCTGGATCATCGCCTGCTACTTCCTGGTCACCCTCGCCTACATCCTGGTGTCCGGCCACCTCATCGGCTGGCACCGCGGCGTCATGGCCGTGCTCGTGTTCTTCGGCTTCCTCTACACCCCGCTGATCAGCTACGTCACGGCGCGCCTGGAAGGCATGGCCGGGCAGATGGTCGAAATTCCCATGGTCCGCGAGGCCAGCCTGATCCTCAGCGGCTACCAGGGAGTCAAGGTCTGGTTCCTGCCCATCCCCATGTCCAACTACGGCACCATGACGCGCTTCTACCGCGAGTGCGAGCTGACCGGGACCCGGTTCACCAGCATCTGGAAGACGCAACTCGTGCTGGTGCCCATCATCCTCGT
>MVZH01000297.1 GCA_002068325.1 Lentisphaerae bacterium ADurb.BinA184
GCGACCGCACTCCAGAGCGGCTCCGCCGCGGCATTTCAAAGGCCAAACACAAGAAGGGTGTCATCGTTCATGGCAATCAACTTGTGCCAAACTCCATGGCGCTTCGCGCCCAGTCACTGACCGTGTACCCCCCATCGTCGGGGCCCGGGTTTCATTCCACTGGCGGCGCGGTATGTTATGATCATTCTGCCCGGCCGCGCACAGGGGCAGCGATCGGAGGTCCGGCGATGCGTGTGCTCATGGTGGGGTCTCGGAGTCAGGTGGGTCGGTGGCTGGGCGTCGTATTCCTGGCGGCGTGTGGGTGGGCGTGCGCGGCGGAGACGGTCGTGGTGACCAAGGGAGTTCCGGCCAACCCCGGCATTTTCCTGGCCGATTTCAAGGGGCCGGAGGGGGTTCGCGCCCACCTGCTGAGCACGCTTGGACGGTGTGACTGGTTCACCGTGCGGCCGAGCATCGAGGGGGCGGCCTACCTGCTCGAAGGCACCTATGCGGCGGGCACCCCGGCCGGGCTCGAACTCGTCGCCAAGTTCGGCGAGGCCACCGTGGCGCAGGTGCGCGTCTCCGCCGGCGACAACGAGCGGCTCGTGTTCCGCGCCATTGATGCCCTCATCAGCAAGCTGTTCGACGTGCCCGGGCTGTGCGCCTCCCGCCTCGCCTTCACCGTCGCCAGCGCCGGCCGGCGCGAGGTCTTCCTCTGCAACTTCGACGGCTCCGGGGCGACCCAGCTCACCCGCAACGGAACCTTCTCGACCGAGCCGGCCTGGGGCCCGGGCGCCCGCAACCTGGTCTATACCGTCTACGGCCGCGACCGCACCGCGGTCATGGAGGTGGATCTGAACAGCCGCCGGCAGCGCCTGCTGTCCAGTTTCCCTGGCCTGAACTCCGGGGCGGACGTCTCCCCCGACGGCGGGCGCGTCGCGGTCTGCCTGAGCAAGGACGGACGGGTGGACCTGTACGTGATGCGGAGTGCCGACAAGGGGTTGCGGCGGTTGACCAACGATGTGGCGGTCGAGTCCTCGCCGGCCTGGTCGCCGGACGGGCGCTCCCTGTGCTACGTGTCGGACTCTGCCGGCAAGCCGCAGCTGTATGTGGTGTCGGCCGGCGGCGGCCGCCCGTCCCGCCTGCTCAACGAGGTCTCGGAGTGCGTCTCGCCCGACTGGTCCGGGGTGTCGAACAAGATCTGCTTTGCGACGCGGCAGGCCGGCCAGTACCGGATCGCCGTGGTTGACATGGCCGACCGCGGCAGCGGGAAGACCGTGGTGGAGACGGAACCCGGCGACTGGGAGTCGCCATGCTGGGCGCCGGACGGGCGGCACGTGGTCTGCACGCGCTCCTCGGGGCGCCAGAGCCAGCTGGTCATGGTGGATACGCTCAGCGGCCGGGCGTTGCCCATCACCGCCTCCGGCGACGTCTCACTGCCGACGTGGTCCGACCTGCACTGAACCGCCGCCGGCCGCCTGTCGCCCATGCCACCGCACCATCGGCCTCGTGGCGGGGCAGGCGGCCGCTCTGCGGGTTGATGGCCGGGGCCTGGCCTCTTCCAGGGGAGGTGCCGGCAGGATCTTGCGGACGACACGGAGGTCGTCCCTCCAGCCCGGCACACAGCGACCGTTGTCCTCTCTGATGGAGGACCGGGTCCCGTCCCGGCCGCCCCATGCAGGGATCCCGCAAGAGCCTCAAGAGGTTCGCCTTGCTGGCTGGCCAGCCGTTGCACATCCTCATGCTGGGGTGGGAGTACCCGCCGTTGCACACAGGCGGCCTGGGGACGGCCTGCCAAGGGCTGGCCGTCGCGTTGGCGGAGGCCGGGCACCGCGTGACGGTCGCCCTCCCCGGCCAGGCCCCTCCTGCCACGGTCGCGGGCGTCCGCTTCCGCGCCGCCGCCCTGGGCCCCGTCCGGCCCGCCCCGACGGCGGCGCCCGGGGCCTACCCCGCCGCCGGCGACCTCCCGGCCCTGTTCCGCAGGGTGACGGCGTTCCACGCCTTTGTACAGCGAGTGGCCCGGCGCGAACACTTCGATGTCGTGCACGGACACGACTGGCTGACCGCCGCCGCCGCCATCGCCGCCGCCCGCCGCCAGCGCATCCCCGCCGTCCTGCACGTGCATTCCCTCGAAGGCGACCGGTCCGGTGTCTGCGCCGACCCCCTCATCACCGCCGTCGAACGCTGGGCCGTCCATGCCGCCGACGCCACTGTCGCCGTCAGCCGCGTGACCCGCCGCCGCCTCGCCGCCGCGTATGCCATCCCGGCGCGCCGCGTGCGGGTCGTCCACAACGGCGTCAGGGAACTGCCGCCGGGCGCCGGCGGCGGCCCACGCCTGCGTGTGCTCTTCCTCGGACGCTTCGCCTGGCAGAAGGGGCCGGAGATCTTCCTCCAAGCCGCGGCCCTCGTCGCCGGCCGGTGCGACCACGCCGATTTCATCTTGGCGGGCAGCGGCGAGCTCGAACCCGGCCTGCGGCGCCTGGCCGGAGAGGGCGCCCTGGCGGGGCGCGTGTTCTTCCCCGGGTTTGTGGCGCCGGACGGCATCCCCGGTTTGCTTGGGCACGTTGACGTGCTGGCCATGAGCAGCCGGGCGGAGCCGTTCGGGCTAGTGGCCCTCGAAGCGGCCGCGGCCGGGCTTCCCGTCGTGGTGCCGGCGACCGCCGGTGTCGCCGAGGTATTGCCCGCCGCCCTCACCGTGCCGCCGGAGGACGCCGCCGCCCTCGCCGCCGCCCTCCGCCGCCTGCTCGATGACGCCCCCCTGCGCCGGCGCCTCGGCGAGGCCAACCGACGGGCCGCCGCGGGCCAGACTTGGGGCCGGGCCGCCCGGCGGCTCGTCCAGCTCTACCGGTCGCTCGGCGCGGGCCGCGTCGCCGCCTCCAGCCACTCGAGGTAGGCGAGGGCGTCCGCGCGGCTGCCGCCGCACATCTCGGGGCTGGGGCGCAGGCTCGCGCAGACCGCCGGGCGCTCCGGCGAGTGGTAGATGGCGCAGAGCCCGTCGGCGGTCAGGTGCGGGCAGCGTACGCCCGCGCCTTTTCCCTGCGGCAGGCCGGGCAGCGGCGAGCTGATGGACGGCGCCGTGCAACACGCCCCGCACCCTGGGCGGCAAGTGAACGCCGCCTCTGTGTCTCCGCCCGTCGCCATCGGTCACTCCCCGGCGCGGCGACCCTGCCGCAGGACGTGGATGTACACCTTGTCCCCGCGCCGCACGCGCTCGGCGCAGGGCAGCGTGACGGCCGCCCGCGGCGTCTCGGCCAGCGGTTGCCCGTCGCGCAGGACTTGCGCCGGCTTCACCCGTACGACCCCGCTGGTCGGCCCGTCGATGATCAACTCGTCGCCCGGCCGGAACGGGTTGCTCATGACCTGGATCTCGACGACGCCGATCTTCCGGTAGTAGTGCGTCACATACCCGACGTACTCCTTGCGGTGGGTGGCCTGGTTGCGCCGCGAATGTGCGAACTCCGCAATCGGCCGCCCGAAATAGAAGCCGCCCGCGAAGGTGCGGTTGTAGACCGTCTTGAGCTCGGCGACCAAGGCCTCCTTCAACGTCGCGTCCAGCCTCCCGTCGCGGTGGGCATCGAGCGCGCGGCGGTAACAGCGCACCACCGTGTCGACGTACTCCGGGTTGCGGTTGCGGCCTTCGATCTTGAAGGCGTCCAGGCCGGAAGCGATCAGCACCTCGATGAACGGCATCGTACACAAATCCTTGGCCGACAACACGTAATCGCGACCGAGCAGATACTCCGCGCCCTCCTCGACTTCGTGGATGAGGTACTCGCGGCGGCACGGTTGCAGGCACTCGCCGCGGTTGCCCGAGCGGTTGAACAGGTCCTGGCTGAGGAAACACTGCCCCGAGAAGTTGATGCACATGGCGCCGTGCACGAAGGCTTCGACCTCCACCCCGGCCTCGCGCTGGATGTCCAGCACCTCATCGAGGGTGCACTCGCGGGCCGGCACGATCCGCACCGCGCCCAGCCCGCGGTAGTAACGGGCCGATTCGATGCTGGCCACCGACGCCTGGGTCGAGACGTGGGTCGGCAGCCCCAGCTCGCGGCAGCGCCGGAGCACGGCGGGGTCCCAGGCGATCACCGCGTCTACCCGGCCGACGGCCCGTTCGAGGATGGCGCTGCAGTCGGCGAGTTCGCGTTGGAAGACGATGGTGTTCAGGGTGAGGTAGTTGCGGGCGCCGCGCGCCCGGCAGGCCGCCGCGATCTCGGGCAGGTCCTCGAGCCGGAAGTTGCGTGCCGCGGTGCGCATGTTCAGCCGGTTGCCCACGCCGTAGTAGACCGCGTCGGCCCCGGCCGCCAGCGCCGCCCGCAGGCAGGCGAAGTCGCCGGCCGGCGCCACCAGTTCAGGCCGGCGCAGGGCGGGGGCGACCGCGGCCTCCGGTAGCTCTGTCTTGGCCTCGACCATGGCTGCTTCTCCTTGGACGACACACCGGGCCGGCGTCGAACCCGCCCGCAACTCCCCCGCCGGCGTGCCGAGGCACGGCCCGAAATACCCACGTTCTGGGGCATAATCTACATCCCCCCGCCCGTGTCGCCCGCCGTCGCGTGGTCAGCCGCCCATCAGCCCCCCTGGACAGCCTCCCCGACGATCCCGGTGTTCGTGAAAACGCCAGCCGTTTTCACGCACAAAACACCCGTCGTTTTCACGCACTTGCCGCCGGCGGGCGTCTCATGGACG
>MVZH01000298.1 GCA_002068325.1 Lentisphaerae bacterium ADurb.BinA184
GGGCGCGCTCGACCACAACCGGCCGCCGCAAGCCGAGCAGTTCCGGGCTTGGGCATGGAGCAGCCTCGCGCACGGCGGCGATGCGCATTTCGTCTTCCGCTGGCGCACCTGCCTGTCGGGCCAGGAACAGGAGTTGCAGGGCATGCTCGAACACTCCGGGCGCCCGCGCCATCGCTACCAGGCGGTCAAGGCCTGCTTCACCGAGATCGAAGGCCTGCGCGAGGAGCTGGCGGACTTGCCGCTGCCGGAGGCCCCCGTCGCCCTTGTCCAAGACTACAACGTGCTGTGGGGCTACGAGGCCTCGCGGGTCGGGGCCGACGTGAACTACCCGGGCCTGATCGGGCGGCTGCACCGCGAGTTCTACGACCGCCACGTGGCCGTGGACGTGATCCCGCCCGAGCGGGACCTGGGCGGCTACCGTCTGGTGGTGCTGCCCTCGCTGATGATGATCGCGGCCGACTTCGCCAAGCGCCTCACCCGTTTCGTGCGCGAAGGGGGGACGGTGCTGGCGGTGGGCCAGATCGGCCTGCGCGACTTCGCCGACAACTACCTCGACACGCCGGGGCCGGAACACCTCCGCGACCTGCTCGGGGTCACCATCGAGGGCGGCATGTACCTCGCCAGCCACGTCGGCCCGGACGAGGCGTTGTGGGTGCCCGCCCCCAGCCGCCGGCAGGTTGCCGTCGGGCTCAAGGGCAAACTCGAACGCGACGGCGTCGCCGGCCCCTTCACGGCCCGCACCTGGGTGGCGGACCTGACCCTCGCCGGCAAGGGGCGCGCCCTGCTGACCTTCGAGGGCGAGGCCTACCCGCGGCAACCGGCGGTGGTCGAGACCGCGACCGGGCGCGGCGGCGCCCTTTACGCGGGGACCGTCAACCCCGATGACGCGCTCCTCTCGGCGCTGGCCGATGCGGCGCTCCGCCGGGCCGGTGTCGAACGCGGACCGGTGACGCCCCGCCACGTCGAGGTGGTGACGCGCGGCCGCCTGACGTTTGCCGTCAACCACACCGACCAGACGGTGTCCGTCCCCCTCGGGCGCACCCGCAAGACCGTGCTCGGCCGCGTCCGCGGCGGCATCGCCGAGCTGGGGCCCTACGGCGTCGCCGTTGTGCGGAACGTGTAGACGGCTCTGTTCACTACGAAGACGAGAAGGTTCAGGCTTCGCCTTGGGCAGATGCCGGGCGACGGAACCGGTCGTTGCCATGGGCAAGCCGGTCACGGAATGGTGTGAGCGAGAGTTGCGGGCGAGGACTGTCCCATGAACGACATGCGGGCCTGGCGGCGAGTGGCGGTGACGGCAGCGGCGGCCATCGGGGTCTGTACAGGCGGCGGGTGCCAGCGCCAGCCGCGGACTTGGACGTTCACCGTGCGCGAACCCCTCAACCAGGAGTACGGCGCGGAACTGCTCACGTTCCCGTTCACCGCCGAGCGCGGTGAATGCCAGGCCGCGGCCGTCTCCCTGGCTGGCCCCGACGGCCCGCTCGCCGTTCAGCTCTCGGACACCACCTACTGGCCGGGCGGGAAACGCCACGTCAAGACGGCACGGCTGTGTTTCATCGCCGAGGCGGTCAAGGCGCTGACGACAACCTCCTACACGGCCACCTGCGGCGGCCAGGCTGGGCCTCCGCACGTCACGGATTTGCGGCTGGCGCGGAACCCGGACTCCGTCGAGATCTTCACCCGTCACATGGGCGTCCGTGTGCCGCTGTATGACGGCGTGCCCGCCGCCCCGCTGGCGGCCGCCGACGTCCCGGGGCCGTTGCTGGCGATGCGGATGGGGGACGGCAACTGGGCCGGCGGCAGTTCACTGAAGGGCGATGCGGCGGTGACGGCATGGCGGTCGTGGATTGCCGACGCCGGCCCGGTATTCGCGCGGGTTGTGACCTCGTATGACTTCGCCGACGGCAACCGGCTCGAAGTCGTGGCGACCGTGGCGGCCGGCGACCGCGCGGTGCGCTGGGAGATGAGCGTGCGCGACGACCACCCCGAGCTGGCGTTGGAGTTCCGCCTGCCGCCCGTGCCCGGCGTCACCGAGGCCGTCTTCCCCAAGGGCTACGGGCAGTGGGCGCGCGAGGACCGCAAGGTCGCGCTCACCCCCGGCCCCGAACCGTTCTGCTTCCTCAGCCCGGACACCAGCCTGGCCAACATCTTCCCCGACGGCCCCCCCTACGTTCACCTCGCACCCCAGGCCGGCGGCACTGAACTGCAGATCCGTTCGCGCGACCCGGGCGCCTGGTCCGACCCCGTGGCCCCGCTGACCTATGCGGGCGTCAAGACCTGGGACCTTGACAGCATCCCGAGGATGTGGGAGGTGTGGAAGCGCAAACGCATTCCCCTCGTCTATGCCGCCGACGGCACCGTCACGCTCACGCCGACCCTGGCCAAGGGACGGCGCAAGTGGCAGGTCAGCGCCGGCCCCGCCTGCGTCGGCGAGGAGCTGGACCGTCTAAAGGGGCTGACGTTCGAGTGGCCGGCCGACCCGGAGCGGCCGCACCCGCGCCTGTTCGCCGATGCGGCCCGGATCCAAGCCGTCCGGGCGCGCGCCGAGGGGGATGCCGAGCTGGCCAAGTGGCTGGCCGGCGGCACCGGCGTGGGCCGGGCGCTTCGCCTGCTGGCCCAACCCGTCGAGGAGCGCAAGCCGGAGGAGGTCACCGCCGTGGTTGACGAGCTGCGCAGCCGCCTTGCCCTGCGCGGCCGCTTCGACGTGATGCGCGGCGCCATCGGGACCGCCACGCTCTATGACGTGCTCATCGACAGCGGCCTGCTGACGCCCGCCGACCGCGCGCTCTTCCGGGCGCAGATGGCCGACCTCGCCTACGTCATGGCCGACCCGCAGTGCTGGGACATGGAGCGCGGCTACCTCTCGGGCAACCCCAACATGAGCTGCTCGTACACGCTGTCCCTGGGCGTGCTCGCCTGCGCGCTGGCCGACCATCCCGCCGCGCCGGCGTGGGCGGAACGGGCGACCCGCTGGCTGGACAAGTGGCTGACGGACGAGGTCGGCGCCGCCGGCGAGTGGCTGTGCGAGGGCTCCCACTACGGCTATGTCAGCCTCGAACCCATGCTCACCTACGCGATTACCGCCCGCCGCGCCGGATTCCATGACTTCAGCCAGGATCCGCGCCTGAAAAAGCTCATCCTCTACTTCGCCAAGTACAACACGCCGCGCGACGTGCAGCGCAAGAACCTGCGCAGCATCGGCGCCTACGGCCGCGGCCACGGCGGATTCCTGGCCGTCTTCGGCGTCGCCGCCGCATTCTACCAGGACAGCGATCCCGAGCTGTCGCGCACCCTGCAGTGGCTGTGGGCGGAGAACGGCCACCCCCTGTTCATGGGCGACAGCCGCCTGGGCGGGATGGAACCCTACTTCGTTGACCGCCGCCTGCCGGCCGCGGCGCCGGCCTGGGAGTCCGAGCTGTTCCCGCAGCTGGGCGCGCTCCTGCGGGCCGGGTTCAACACCCCCACGGAAAGCTACGTCAACCTGCTGACGGCCACCGATTCACTGCGCAACCTCGACATCTGGACGCCCGGCATCGGCGGCATCAGCCAGTGGTTCGGCCGCGGCCGGCCGCTGAGCACCTGCTTCACCTGGCAGGTCGGCTACCACGAACGCCACGAGCTGCTGCGCGATGGCGTCCGCCTCGCCCGCAACTGGGGCGCGACCGAAGACCCGAAAGGCCCTTTCGGACACTACACCGGGACGCGCTTCGGTGCCTTTGCCGCCCTCCCGTGCCTTGATTACGTGCGCTCCACTTTCGTCAATACCCGCGCCGATGACCGCGACTGGTTCCCCGAGAACCTCCCGCCCTACCCGCGGGTGACCCCGGCCACGGCGACGGACCTGGAGTGGACGCGGCAGGCCCTGTTCGTCAAGGACGCCGACCCGGCCGGCCCCGCCTACCTCGTGCTGCGCGACACGACCGCCGGCGGCCAGCCGACCGCCTGGCAGTTCTGGACGCTGTCCGACAAGCTTGGCACCCCCGACCAGGCCCGCGACGCCGCCTTCCTCGCCGACAAGCCCGGCCCCGCACACCAGCCGGCCCGTGAGTTGCCGCCCGGGAACCGCTACACCGCCGTCGGCCAGTTCGGCATGGACGTCGAGTACTTCATCGCCAGCCCGGCGGACACGCCCCGGCACACCCTGCGCTGGGGGGGCACGTGGGCCGGAAACCGCGTGCCGGAGTACCAGGATCTGCTCCACCTGCAGATGCCCGGCGACGGCGCCTACGTCGTCGTCCTCTTCCCGCGGCCCCGAGACGAGGCGCCCCCCAGTTTCGCCTCGTTCGGCGATGGCCGCCTCATCAAGGTCTCCGGCGCCTACGGCACGGATTATTGTTTCCTCTCGTCTGCGGAGTCCGCAATCGAGGCCGAGGGCGTGAGCGTCCGCGCGACGGCGGCCACGGTTCAGGAGCGGCCGGACGGCGTGGTGCTCTCGCTGCCCGCCGGGGGGACGGTCAGGCACGGGGCGTATGGACTGGCCTCGCCGGTCGCCGCCTCGATGCAGGTGACCGAGGAGGCGGTGTCCGTGACGCTCCCGCGCGACACGGCCGGCGGCCGGCTGACGGTGTTCGCCCCGGCGGGCCGGCGGCTGCTCGATGCGCCGACGGGAGTGGCGGCGGAGACCGGCGAGAACCGGTACGATCTCACGATCCCC
>MVZH01000299.1 GCA_002068325.1 Lentisphaerae bacterium ADurb.BinA184
CTGAGATCGTGCGGGATCGGGGGCAGACGATCCGCACCCGCAAACACCGCACCCCCAGGGGCGGCTACCACCTGCTGTTCACCGCCCCCGGCGCCCCGGTCAAAAGCACGGCCGGAGCCCTGGCGCCAGGCGTGGACACCCGCGGCGACGGTGGATATGTGATCCTGCCGCCTTCCGCGACCGGGGCCGGCAACTACGCCGTCGAATCCGGCGCCCCCCTGGCGCCGCTGCCCGCCTGGCTGCGCGCGCTGTTCACAGAGGCCGGGATCATGCCGCCGGATCGGACGCCAGGCTGCCCCCCGAGCGTGGCCGCCGCCATCCTTGCGGGCGCCCCCGAGGGACAACGCAACGCCCGGGGCCTGGCCGTGGCCGTGCAGTTACGGGATGAAGGGCACGACCGCCAGACCGTCGAGGGGCACGTCCTGGCCTTCGCACGGAACTGCCGCCCGCCGCTGCCCGAGCGGGAGGCTCTGGCAGTGGTTGCATCCGCCTTCAACCGACCGCCGCGCGACCCCGCGCGCGACCCGCTGCGGCGCCGCGGGGCCACCTTCCGCACCGTGGCAACGCCGCCCCCCGAAGCCCCCGACCCCTGGGAACCGCCGGCGCCCCTCGGGGGGCTGAGCGAGCCGCCGCCGGCGTGGCCCTGGGAGGCCCTGCCGCCCTCGCTGCGGGACATGGGGCAGGCCATCGAAGAGACATACAACGTGTCCGCCGAAATGGCCGGGGCCGCCGTCCTCGGAGTCGCCAGCATCGCCCTGGGCAACAAGGCCCGCGTCGAGATCAAGCGGGATCATCGGCAGTACGGCAACCTGTGTTTCATGACTGTCGGGGAGGTAGCGAGCGGGAAAACTCCCGTAACCGCCGCCGCCCAGAGGCCGCTTGTTGAATGGCAGATCGAACGCCGCGAGGAATGGGAGCGCGCCTGCCGGCGCTGGGATGCCCGCCGGATTTGCCGTGAGGCCAGCATACGGGGGCTTGAACAGAGTATGCAGAAGGGGACGGGAGACCGCGAGGCCACAGAGGCGGAGATCGCACGCCTGAAAGGCGAAATCGGGGAGCGGCCGCCGGAACCCGTCCTGTTCTGCGCCGACGCCACAAGCGAGGCCCTGGGGCGCCGCATGATGGAACGGGGCGGAGCTATCGGCGTTCTGTCCGGCGAGGCGCGCAAAATCCTGGCGATTGCCCGCGGCCGTTACGTCGAGGGCGGGGACATAGACCTGTGGCTGGCGGGGCACGCGGGCGATTATCTGCGGGTTGACCGGAGCGCCAGGGACAAACCGAGCTATGAGATCCGCCACGCCTGCCTGGCCGCAGGGATCATGACCCAGCCGGACGCTTTGCAGGCCCTCGGGGAGAGCGAGCCGCTGCGGGAGTCGGGATTCCTGGCCCGCTGGTGCTACCTGATTCCCGCACACAACCGCGGGGCCTATCCGACCGAGAGCGTACCGGCGGCCGTTGCCGAGCGCTACGGGCGGACAATCCGGGCCCTCGTTGACCTGGGGCCGGCCGACGGGGAGCCGGCGCCGCACCTTGTACCGCTGGCGCCGGACGCCTTCACCCGCTGGCGCGCCTTCCATGATGCCACCCTGGCGGAGATTGCCGCCGCTCGTGAGACCAAGCCGGGCGGGTATCTTCAATGGCTGGGGAAGCTGCCTGAGCATGTGGCCCGCCTGGCGCTGCTGTTCCACGTCGTAAGGCACGTCGAGGGGGCGCCGCTGGGGCGGATAGGGCCGGAAGGCGAGGCCGCCATCGCCCTGGCCGAAGCCTTGAAGGTTCACGCCCGGCGCGCCTTCGCGTTGCTGGGGGCGGACGCCGACACCGCCCGCGCCCGCAAGACTTGGGCTTGGCTGGATCGGAACCGCGCGAAGCTGCGGGGCTGGCGTGAGGCCGAAGGGCTGCCGGCCGTCGAGGCCGTCAAGACCCGCGACCTGCTGAGGCATGAGGTTGCCGGAGTCAAGACCCCGGCGGACGCTGAGGCCGTGTTGCAACTCCTGGGCGAAACGGGGCACCTTCAAGCGGTCGAAGTCCGGCCGCCCGCGGGGAAGGCGCAACACCTGTACTACCTGTGTCCACCTGCGTTTCTTGAGACACCCCCACCCGACTTACCCGACTTACCCGACATAAGTACCGGGTCTGTCGGGTTTGTCGGGTATGTCGGGCACCCCCCCGCCGAAAACGAGGGGTACGAAACATGGGTTGCCGGGGGGCCGTCCAACGCATGAACGCCCGCCGAAAAGGCGCCGAAGGGGAGCGGGAGCTTGCGGCCGAGCTTCGGCGCCTGGGCTTCGGGGCCGCCCGCAAGACTTCGGCCATGTACCGCCCCGGCGACGTGGCGCCCGACGTGTCCGGGCTGCCGGGCTTTCATATCGAAGTGAAGAGAACCGAGGTTCTGAACATACACGCCGCGCTGGCCCAGGCTGAGCGGGACTGCGCGCCTGGCGAGCTTCCGCTTGTGTGCTTCCGCCGCAACCGCGACACCTGGCGCTGCTGCTGCCGGCTGGCCGACGTGCCGGCGTTCGCCCGTGCGGTGACTGACGCGCTGCGCGCTGCCGCCGCTGCCGACCCGTGGGCTGACGCGGCCCAGGCCGGCCAGGGGCAGGTATCCTGCACGTCGAGCGGCACCACAGGGCAGGAGGATACGGCATGACGGCACGGCCTTACCTGAACCATACCCGTGAAGCCTTGGCCTTACCGTAGCTGCCGGCGAGGCGACGCCCTTGTGAAAACCTTGTCTGAACCTTGCCTGCCGCGCGCGAGCGGCGACGTTAGGGTTTGTCAGGGACATAGCCGGAACCTAGCCAACCGGAGAATCGCATGAACGACACGACATCAGGCACGAAACAGAATCCGACGAGGCAGGACACCCGCTTCCCACCGGGCCAGTCCGGTAATCCTGCTGGACGCCCTCGTCGCAACGAGCCAGCCGTAATCCTGCGGGCCGCCATCGCCCGTCGCCTTCGTGAACCGGTGAGCGCCGACATCCGCCGCATGTACGAGCGCGCACACGGGGCGCGCGTCACTTCCGTGGGCGAGGCGCTGGCCGTCGAGGCGACTGCCATCAGCACCGACGGCGCGCCGGACTTGGCCGCCATCGCCCGGTTGCTGGAGGCAGTGAGGGAGTGAAGCCACACCCTTGCTGAAACCTTGCGTGTGGAGAGGTCAACATTTCTCAACACCGGGCGCGTCCGCCGCACCCCTTTGCAGAACCTTGGCTGTTCGGCGCCGGGCAACTTATCAGGATTGACAAGTTCCCTGTCCTGTGCCGCCTTATGGGCCGTGCCGTAGCTCACCCCCACCGCCTCTGCTACTTTCGCCAGCGTCATCCCCTGGGCGCGTGAGTCAGGCCGGCGACGTGGCACCTGGACGGGCCGGGCATGGCCGAATCGCAAACGATTCGCAAACGTTGCCGCCCCCGCCCTTCCCTATCCTTGCCGGCTTGGCTGCGGGCGCCGCCGGTGACGCCCGCCTGGCCGGAGCGTTTGCGAATGGCCCGACCTGTCCGCCCCGGCTGTCGCCCGTTCACAGAGGGAAAACGCCTGCCCGAAAATCGTTTGCGAATCGTTTGCGAATTTCCGCAAATGAATGGCGGACAGCAAAAGACAGAGGGGGACTTTACAGAGGGGAAGTGGTGGAGCTGACGGGAGTCGAACCCGTGACCTATACGTTGCGAACGTATGGACTTTCATTCGGACAGAATAGGAAAACGTTTGCGAATCGTTTGCTAATCCGCGCAAATGGGGTTATTTTCCTGTCGGTTGCGGACAATGAGGCCCGCACCGCGCCAAGGAGCCGCCGGCATGGCAAAGAAGTACCGACCCCACGGAAGCGGAACCCTGTACAAGAGTCCGTCCGGCGTCTATGCCTACCAACGAACCGAGTACCGCGACGGCCACCTGCACAAGGTGACCACAAGCCTGCACACCCGCAACCTGGCCGAAGCCGAGGCAAAGGCCGGCGAGCTTGCGGCCGCCGCGGGGGCCGGGCCGGATCGGGCCGCGTTGCTTGTCACGGTTGACCGCCTGCGCCGCGACGCCGCCGCCCTGCCCCTGGCGAGCATGTGGCGACACTTCACCCTTGCCAAGCCTACCGCCGGGCCGGGGACACTGCGCAACTATGAGCGGGCGCTGTCTGACTTCGCGAAGTGGGCAGAGGGCCGGGGAATCCGCCAGGCCGGCGACGTGTCCGAAGACGCTGCGGGCGCCTACCTGGAAGACCTGTGGCAAAGCGGCATTTCCGCGAACACACACACCTACCGCCGCAACGCCCTGGGGCTGATCTGGCGAACCCTGGCCCGCAGGTTCTCACTGGATGACGTGTGGGGCCGCACCCCCCGGCAGCACTCCGGCTACCGGGAGGGACACAAACCGCTGAGCGCCGACCAGACCGCCTCCCTGCTGCGGATCGTTGAGGAACGCCCTGGCCTTGAACCGCGCACGGAGTGGCGCGCGCTAGTGGCCCTGCAACTCTTCGGCGGGCTGAGGCTGAAAGACGCCGCCTTGCTTGAATGGGATGCCATAGACGGCGCCGCCGGCGTCATCCGCTACACACCCCACAAGACGCGCGGGAAGGGCAAGAACGCCGTCGTTCCCCTGCTGCCCCCGGTTGCCGCCGCCCTGGCCGCCCTG
>MVZH01000300.1 GCA_002068325.1 Lentisphaerae bacterium ADurb.BinA184
CCCGTGGCCGACGGCTCGGCGTCGCCGCCCGCCGCCACCGGCGTCAGACGGGCGTCAAGGCTCTCGGGAAGCCGCGCCGCACCCGGGGTCAGGGCCGTGATCCGGCACGTGATCTCGCCGCCGGGGGCGTGGAGCACCTGCCGGCTCTCGCACAGCCAAACAGCCCGGCCGACGAGGCTGGCGACCAGAACCTTGTGCGGCCAAGCCTCCTCAAGCGGGACGCGGACAGTGACGGCCGCCGCCCCCTTCAGCGGGCCAATCGCCACCGGCAGGACCGCACTCCCTGCCGATCCGGGAATCTCGATTCCGGCCGAGCCGCTCGCGCCGATGCTCTCCACCGAGCCCTCGCCAACGACAACCCTGACGCCCGCAGGGGCCCCCTCCCAGCGGAACCCAAGAAGACGCCGCCGCGCCTCCTGGTCGGACTCTTGAACCACTTGGAGCTCGTTCTTCCCCGCCAGCCGCATACCCTCGGGATCCCTGACGACGACCTCGCCCTCCCCCCCGAGCGTGAACCGCACCCCATTCAACGCATAGGGTAGCTCCGGCACCGAGGCCGGCAGATAAACCGTGGCGCGCAGAACCGGCGGCGCGTCGGCGCCCGGCGCCTTCCCCCCGGCGGCCGCCGCCTCGGCCTCGGCGTCACGCACCGGCGCGGCCAGCCCGGCCAGGATGTCCTCCGCCCCGCAGGTCAGCCGCAGAGGCGCCGGCACGGAACGCCCCCCCGCCACCGTCCGGATCACCACCGGATGGCACAGCACGCCGAGCGCCCCGTCAGGCAGGACGCGCAACCGCGGGTCGTCGGACGCAACCGTGCCGTCGGCCCGCACCGTGAAACGCAACTCGCCGGGGCGGATGACATGCTCGCCCGCGGCCAAGTCGGGCTTCGCCACATCGGGGCGCGCAAACCGGAACCGGCTCAGGTCGGCGACCGCAACCTCCGTCCCGTCGCGCAACTCCTCGGGAAGCTCGGGAAGCGCGGCGTCGCTGCCGGACAGCTCGAGGCGGGTCTGGTCGAGAAGCTGCTCGCGGCCGGACTGGTAGGCGAACAGCGCCGTGTCATCCACCCGCATCGTGAATGGCCAGGTGTTCACGACCCAGCCGCCGAAGGCCGACGGCCGCAACTCCTGCGCCGCCCCCGGGCCGGCTCCCGCCCCGCCCCCTGGCGAGATCAGGCGGATCTCGATGCACGGGGCTTTCCACACCGAGGCGGACAGCAGGAGAGTGGCCGCAAGGAGGGTTCGTCGCATGGTGGGATGACCTGCCAACGGCGGTTGAGAGAGAGCGCGGCGGGAAGGATGGGCACGCGACATGCGACAACCTCGGAAGGGCACGGCGACTCAGACGCCGGGCCGGCTGGCCCCTGCCACACGCGACCCGGGGGGCTCGACAACACGGGGCGGAACCCTGCGGCCCCTGCCACACACTCGCAACGCGGCCGCAAACCATCCGCAGACGCACGCCCCGGGCCTGGCGCCCCGCACCACCCGCCGACGGCCAGCCAACGCCGCCGAAACCCTCACTCGGCAACAGGCGCCGGGGCCTCGGCATCCTCTTCAACAGCCGTCGCGGCCTCCGCCGCCTCCGCGGCCATCTGCGCCGCCGCGGCCGCCTGCTTCTCCAGCGCTTTCCCCAGAATGTCAAGATCCTGGGCGTTGACGGCAAACTCCAACACCACCGTCGAGGCCGGCCCAACCGAGGTCTTCAGACTCTGCGCCAGCGCCATCGGCTGCCCGCCAGTCAGCATCGCCAGCGAGAAGTTCAGCATGCTGATGACCGTCGAGTCCATCAGCGTCTTCGCCTGCTGGGCATCGGCTTCGGAGCCGACCCCGACCACCGTACGCACGTTCATGGCGTCGGCCAAGTTGACGCCCAGCGACACCCCCGTGAGCCCCTGCATGATCCGGGCAAAGGCCGCCGCCATCGGATTGCCGTTGGCCGCCGCCGGGTCGGCCTGGATCTCGGCCTTGAGCTGCTCCATCATCGCCGCCGTCGGCTCGAACAAAAGAAACATCTGCGAACCCGCCACCGGACGCCCGATCGCCGCCCCGAACTCCTGCGCCAGCCCCGCCGCCCCCCCGCCATCAACGCGGTCCACCGCCCCCTTCACGCCCTTCTCGGTGCCCGCCAGCAGAACGCGATCCTCACCGGCCATGGTCAGGCAGATGACCTGGTTTTCCTCGGACAGGTTCTTGACCGCCAGGAGCTGGCGTTTGCCGTGGGCCAGCCGCGCGATCTCCACCTTGGCCCCGCCCTCGTTCTCCGGCGGGCACGCCCGGATTGCCTCTTCAAGCTTCGCCAGCGGCAACGGCTTCGCCAGCTGGCTCGCCATGACCAGGTTCAGCGACTCGAACGGGGTCTGCTCCGGCTGCTTGAAGTCAATCCCGTCCAGGTCCACTGCCAGGCGGATGCCCAGCAAGTCCTCCTCGCGCAGACCGGTGATGCGGGTGAGCTTGTCGCGCAGCTCGGTGAGGTCGGACATGCCCGGCGCCCCGGCCGCGAGTTGCTCGTTCTGCTTGGACATCGCGTCAAGCTTGGCGTAGATCGGCGCCTGCCGCATTGCCTGCAGGTTGGCCACCACGGCCAGGTCCACGCCCGGCATGAACACGGCGTCCGCCGGCGACGCGGCACGGCTGCCGCCGACGCCCACCAACGACAGCGCCGCGACCACTCCGACAGCCAGCGCCCCGCGAACCCGACTTTGCGTCATCATGAAAGTCACCACCCTTCCATTGCTCGAATCGTGCCCGGAACCGCCCCCCCAGTCCGAAGGACAGCACCCAAGCGTATCGTGACAATAAGACGTAACATAGCGGCCACCGGTTCCTGCGGCCACCCGCAACGGCGGCGAACACGGCAACGCCCGGCCGCGCCCCCCCCGCCCCCCACCGGCAGACACCCCGCCTCCGCGGAGAGGCGTAGCGCAGCCGCCCGCTTACGAGTGTACCGCCGGGGAACTCCCATCACGACCCCCCGCCACGCCGACCCGCTCGCACCAGGCATCCAGCACGCGCAAGGCACGGGCGGCCAGCGCCTGGAACCGCAACCGCTTCCCGCGCACCGCCTCCCCGAGCGGCGGCAACAACCCGAAATTGGCTTTCATGGGCTGGAACGCAACCGGCGCAACGTGGGTGATGTAGCGGATCAACGCCCCCAGCATGCATTCGCACGGCAGTTCGAGCGGGGCCTCACCGGCCGCCAGCCGGGAGGCGTTGATCCCCGCCAGAAGGCCGCTCCCGGCATTGCCCAGATACCCCTCGATGCCGGCCAGCTGCCCGGCGACCAGCACGTTCTGCGAACTCCGCAACTGCAGCGTCGGCCGCAGCAGCGTCGGCGCCGACAGGAAGGTGTTGCGGTGCATCTGCCCGTGACGCACGAACTCCGCCCGTCCAAGGCCGGGGATCAGACGGAAGACGCGCTCCTGCTCAGGCCATCTCAAGTTGGTCTGGAACCCGACCAGGCTGCAGAGCGTCCCCGCCAAGTTGTCCTGCCGCAGCTGCACCACGGCGAAGGGGCGTTGCCCGGTGCGCGGATCGGTCAGCCCGACCGGCCGCAGCGGGCCGAACAGCAGCGTCCGCCGCCCGCGACGGGCCAGGGCCTCGACGGGGAGGCAGCCCTCGAAGAACCGCGGGTCGTCCCGCTCGAACCCGCGCAACGCAATCGTCTCCGCCCCCAGCAGCGCGTCTAGGAAACGCTCGTACTCCGCGGCCGTGAGCGGGCAGTTGAGGTAGTCGCCCTCCTCCCGCTCTCCGCGCGCGTAGCGCGAGGCGCGGAAGGCGATGCCCATGTCCACGCTCCCGGCCTCGACGATGGGTGCCATCGCGTCGAAGAAGAACAGCCGGTCCGCGCCCGTCAGGCGCACCAGTTCGGCGGCCAGCGCGTCGCTGGTCAGCGGCCCGCTGGCCACGACCGTAACCCCGTCGGCGGGCAGGGCCACAACCTCCCGGCGCACGAGCGTGATCCGGGGGTGGGCCGTGATCCGCTCGGTCACCCGGCGGGCAAACGTCTCGCGGTCCACCGCCAGGGCACCGCCCGCGGGCAGGCGCGCCTCGCGCGCGACGGCTACAATCAGGCTGCCCAGCCGGGCGAGTTCGGCCTGCAGCAGACCCGAGCCGCGGTCGGTCAGGTTCGACCCCAGGGAATTGCTGCACACCAGCTCCGCCAGCCAGCCGGTGTGATGGGCCGGGGTCATCCGTTCCGGCCGCATCTCGTAGAGCGTGACCGCCGCCCCGCGCGAGGCCGCCTGCCAGGCCGCCTCGCAACCGGCCAGCCCCCCGCCGATGATGTGAACGGTTCTCTCCACGGCTCCTCGATGGCACGCGCCGGCCGCCACCGGGTGACGGCGGGGGGAAGCCGGCGACCTGACGAAGGATCCAGCCCCTCCGCAACCGGGGCACCGGGATCCCTCGCGTCTCCGTGACTGCACGGTGGATCGTGCCGCTAAGGTAGCGACGGCAACGCCCAGTGCAACCCGCAACGCCAACGGAGGCCCGCCCCCTTTGCGACCCCGGCCAGGCGGCCGAGGGCACCCCCCCCGCCCGTTCGCGAAAACCACCCCTGTTTTCACGAACTCAACCCGGGCGCGGGTCTGTTCCCTGGTGGTGGGTC
>MVZH01000301.1 GCA_002068325.1 Lentisphaerae bacterium ADurb.BinA184
CGGAACAGCGTGCCGCCGCGGCGGATCGCCACCACAACCGGCCCGCCGGCCTCCTCGCGAACCTCGACGGCAGTCGGCAGCAGCCGCTTGTTGACAAGGAACCGCAGCACATGGACATAGCCCGGCGCCTTCTCCCTGGCCACGCCGATCTGCCGGCCGCTGACGGGATCGAAGATGTCGTAGGTGTCCACCAACTTCAGGAAACCGACTCGCTCCTTGATCAGGTACGTGCGCAGACTGAGCATGGTTGCCTGCCTCCTTCTCGGCCGGCGCGGCCAACGCAACGTCCTCCAAACCCGCCGGCCGGCCCGGAAAAGATCCGGGCGGTGATTTGAGTGATCGGGAATATCGCCGCTGGAAGCGTGGGTGTCAACGGGACGCCTGGCCGGCTTGGGGTGCTACATTAGGACATTGTCAGTCCCGGCCGGACGGAAACGATGGAGACCGCTGTGATGGACGACTGTGCAGACCGGTTTGCCCCCGAGGCTCTCGATCGGCCGCTGTTCATCGGCGACGTCGCGCGCCTGCAGGCCAAGTTCGCCGGCGCCGACGGCCTGCTCAAGGAGTACTGGGAGGATTTCCGCCGTTCGCTGGCCGACCCCGAGCGGCGCCGCGCCAACCTCTTCCTCGAAGCCGTCTTCAGCGAGGACGCCGTCCCCGAAGCCTGCGGCCTGCTCCGCGACTACTGGCGGAAACTGCGCGCCGGCGACGCCCTCAACGACGTGCAGTTCCATACGTGGTGCCGGTGCGGCTCGGTGGTACGCCGTGCCGTCTTCTTCGACTGGCTGGCCGCCCGCAACGCCTGGACGCCGACGGAAATCGAGGAGGCGGCCGAGGCGTTCCTCGGCTTCGGCTTCAAGCACGCGTTCATGGTTCTGACCGCCCGCGGCCGCAGCAGCAACAACCAGGCCCTGTCCATGGCCCTCTACTGCGCCGTGGTCGGCTTCCTCTTCGGGCACAAACTCAGCCGCCATGCCACCGGCAAGTTCCTCTTCGAGTATGGGATGGGCCGCCTGCCTGACCTTATCGGCCTGTTCCCCGGCGACGGCTACGGCGGCGAGGGATCGACCTACACCTCGCACGTCAATACCCCTCTCACCTTCTGGACGGCCGAGTTCCTCCGCCAGACCACCGGCAGGGAGTGGCTCGACACCCCCTTCCGCCCCAACGGCACCACCCTGCGCAAGATGCTCGAGGTCGAACTCCGCATCCTCGGCCCGGCCGGACTGCTGGCGCCATGGGACCACTACGGCTGGCAGCACGCCGTCAACGCCTCCCCCTTCGCCTACCTCGCCCGCGCCACCGAGGACCCGCGCTACCTGTCACTCATCCCCGCCCTCGACCTGTGGCCGCCCCCGGGCGGACTGGCCTGGGGCGCCGACGACCAGCTGTGGACCCTGGTCTGGTGGCCGCACGCATTCCGCATGTACGACAAGCGCGGCCTGCCCGGCGAGCTGTTCGGCTGGTGCCTGCCCAAGACCGGCGCCGCGCTCGACGACCCCGCCCGCCGCGCCCGCCTCATGCAGGTGTGGGACTTCTCGGCCAGCACCATCGCCGGCATCGGCCGCGCCCAGGTCAACCCCAACCACGTCACCTTCGAGATCGGCGGCGAACCAGTCCTCACGGACGGCATCCCGGCGCCCGACACCGACCCCTGGCACTACCCCGTGGACAAGGTCTTCGAACGCCTTGACAGCGTCGCCCGCGCCCGCTACGCCAAGTACATGGGCGGGATCAACGCCGGACACACCGCGGAACTGGAAAACATCGCCCGCGGTCTGGCCCCCGGCCTCATCGGCGGCGCCAATGCCATCGTCCTCGACGACCAGCCCTGGTACTGGCCCGGCGAAACCCGCACCGGCAAGGCCGTCTTCTACGCCAAGACCCCCGAAATGCAGGTCGTCACCTCGGATGCCACAGCCTTCTACCGCCCGACCTATGACGTGACCCGCATGCGCCGCACCTCGCTGTGGACCGACGCCGGCTTCGGCATCATCCTCGACGACTGCGAAGCCGAATCGGCCCACACCTGGATCTGGCAGGCCTACCTGCGACCGGACACCGTGCTCGACGGCTCGACCGCCCACGTCCGCCTGCCCAACGGCAAGAGCGTCCTCATCGTCTGGACCCCGGCCTGCGACTGCCGCCTGGTGGACGTCGCGGGCTTCCCGCGCACCGAGGAGGGCCGCAGCAAACGCCTCGAACTGACCAAGCGCGGCACCCACGCCGCGTTCAGCGTCATGATCGCCCCCGGTGCCAGGGCCGGCCGCGTCAAGCAGGTCTCAAAACACCTCATCGAGATCCGCGTCGACGACCGCATCCACCTGCTCCTCCTCGACCAGCACAGCGGCGAGTCCACCCGCATGTACGGCCGCCAGACCACCGCCCCGTACGCGTGGCACAAACCCGAGGGCCGACTGGTCGAAATCCGCGACGGACTCATCCCCGAAACCACCCCCGACGTGCACGACCTGCCCGACATCGCCGCCGACCGCGATCTGCAGCTGCCCGAGTTCGAGGCCCTGTGCAAGTGGACCGCGGAGCGCACGGTCCCCGCCGCCAGTCGGCTCTCGCAACTCGACGCCTGCCTGGCCGAGATCCCGCAGGCGGTCCCCGGCACCGCCGGCCTCGAAGCCGCGTTGCGGAGTCCGCACTGGCCGGTGCAGTGCGCCGCCGCCGAAGTCGTCGGCCGCGCCCGCACGCGCGCCTTCGCCCCGATGCTCCGGGAACTGCTCGCCGCCGAACACGCCATCCCCGAGGCGGAACTCTACCCGCCCGTCAACAGCACGCCGCAGCCCGAGGACGCCCCTCCCCCGCCGCCTGGCGCCGATACCGAGGCGCCGGCCAAACGCTGGCGCCTGAAGACCGCCCTCATCGTGGCCCTCGGACGCCTCGGCGACCGCGAGTGTGTCCCCCTCCTGCACGCCATCCTCGCCGACGGACGCGACTTCTACCCCGTCTACAGCGTCGCCGCCCAGGCCCTCGGCCGCATCGGCGGCGACGACGCCCGCGCCGCCCTCGCAACCGCCCTCGCCGAAAGCGAAGTCAACACCCATACCCGTGCGCAGTTTGCCCTCCAAGCACTCGGGGGTCAGTCCTAATAATTGCCTTTACCGCTCATCCGCCCGGCCCCCGACTGCGAACCCTTGGGTAGACGCCTGCCGAGCCACGGCAAGACCTTCCGACGGAGCCACCATGGCAACGACCGTCCCCATCGTCCCCGCGCCTTCCCGGGATCCAGTGCGAGATAATGACAATTATTAGGACTGACCCCGATGCCCCGGACGGGAGATAAGGAGATAATGACAATTATTAGGACTGACCCCGGTGAGGCTGGGCACTGCGGCCTGGTGGCGGTCGTTGGCCGCGCCAACGTCGGCAAGTCGTCGCTGGTGAACGGGCTGGTCGGCGAGAAGGTCAGCATCGTCAGCGAGATTCCGCAGACGACGCGCAACCTGGTGCGCGCCGTGCTCACCGAGGCGCGCGGGCAGCTGGCCTTCCTCGACACGCCCGGGGTGCATCGCGCCGTCTCCGACCTCGGCCGGCTGATGAACCGTACCGCGCGCGCCGCGGTCGAGGGGGCGGACGCCGTGTTGCTGGTTCTTGACGCCGCGGAAGGCCCCCGCGAGGAGGACGAAGGCTGGATGCGGAAGCTGGTCACGCTCGGTCAGACAACGCTTGTCGCCCTGAACAAGAGCGACCTCGGGGCGGACGGCGTTCGGCGTCACCGCGAGCTGTGGGCGACGATCGCGGCGGAGAAGGCCGGCGCGCCGGCCTGCGGTTGGCTGACGGTCTCGGCCAAGACGGGAGGCGGGCTGCCGGAGCTGCTGCAGGCGCTGTTCGACATCGTGCCAGTCGGGCCGCCGCTGTTCCCCGAGGATGTTCTCACCGATTTTCCGCGGAAACTGGCGATGGCCGACCTGGTGCGCGAGAAGCTGTTCCTGCGGTTGCGCGACGAGATGCCGCACGCGATCGCGGTCAGCGTCACCCGCATCGAGGAGGCCGGCGAGGAGTGGGAGGTGCATGCCGACATCCTCGTCAACCGCCCGACCCAGAAGCCGATTGTGATCGGGAAGAAGGGGCGGCTGTTGCGCTGGGTGAAGGAGAAGGCGGAGGAGGAGATTGCCGCGGCCTATGGCCATAGTGTGCGCCTCCACCTGTGGGTAAAGGTCGAGGAGAACTGGCAGAGGAATCACTGGATTCTCAAGCAGCTGGGGTATGCGTGAGGCCCGGATAGCACATAGCAAATAGCAAGTCGCCAACAGCACATAACAACTAGCACACAGCAAATAGCATATAGCAAATAGCAGATGGCAAAAAGCACATGGCACAGAGCAGATAGCGGATAGCGGATAGGAGACAGAAGAGCGCGAGTGGACAGCCGGAAACGGATTACTGAGTTGGGAACGGAGGCCCCCAGGCTGTACATGCCGGACGGTGCCAACGTGGCCCTCGTCGACGGCGGGGGCCGGCTCTTGGTCAATCCGCGGTTTCGGGCGGCGGCGCGTCGTCGGCAGTGTGCGCGGCATCCGCGGGGGCCGTCTCGCGGGGGGATGAGGCGCAGAGGGTTTCGACGAGGAATTGCACGTAGGGCGTCGGCGGCTCA
>MVZH01000302.1 GCA_002068325.1 Lentisphaerae bacterium ADurb.BinA184
TACCTCGCCCACGCCCCCCACTACCGCCGCCGGCGCAGCGTCGCCAGCCCGGCCAGCGCTGCCAGAGCCACCACCTTCGTCGCCTGCTGGGTCTCGATCATCTGGGTCTCCATCGTCGTCTCTCCTGTTGGGTTGAGGGCCGGGACACTCGGGGCCACGCACACCGTCAGAACCAGTCCGTGTACCGCGTCCTCTCGTCCGGGCTGCCGGAGGCACCACAGGCCGATCCAGCCTGCCGCCCACTCACTATAGGGTGCACGGCGGCCGGACGCCAGGACCGAGCCGGGGAAAGAGTATAGGAAACAACGCCAACTCCACCATAACGTGCGCCAACCCGGCGCATTCTCCCCCGCGCGCCCCCGCCGGCTGGCCGTGGGCCTCAAGCCGCAGCACGCCCCGGCACTGGCCGTCCAAGTTCCGCCTGTTGGCCGCGAATACTTCAGGCGGTACGTGATGACTTGCAACGGGCTGTTCCGCGAATACCTTCCGGAACCCCGCGGGGTTTGCTGGGGTGCGGGCCACCTTCCGGTGTCCCCACCGTGGCCGAAAGGAGGCGCCGATGCGGAATCGCTACGTCTTGTTCACGGGCGTCAAGCGGGTTGAAGTCCTGGAGGAGACTCTGGGCGCCCCGCCGTCTGGTGCGGCGCTGGTGCGCAGCGAGTTCACATTCATCAGCGCCGGCACCGAGCTGGCCAACCTGACGGGGGCCGACCCGCAGGTGTTCCGGCCGGGCTCCTGGTGCGCGTACCCGTGGCGGCCGGGGTACGCCCAGGTGGGGCTCGTCGAGGCGGTCGGGGAGGGTTTCCGTGCCGCCGCGCCGGGACAGCGCGTCTTCACGTTGGGCGGACACGCCGACTACGCACGGGTGACCGGGCAGGACCTGGTCCTTCCGGTGCCGGACGGGCTCGATCCGCTCGATGCGGTCGCCTCCCGCATGGCGGGCGTCGCCGCCGCCGCCATTGTGGCCAAGCCCCCGGCCTGGTACGAGCGTGGCTGGGTGGCGGTGTATGGGCTGGGGATGGTCGGCAATCTGGCGGCCCAATGCTACCGGGCGCTGGGGGCGCGAGTCATCGGCCTCGACCCCCTCGAATCCCGCCGCGCCCTCGCCCGCACCTGCGGGATCGCCCACACCGTCGCCGCCGGCCCCGGCGCGGCGGACGCCTTGGACGAGATCACCCATGGCCAGCGCCCGCACATCGTCGTTGACGCCACCGGCCGCGGCGAGGTGGTGCTGGAGGCGGTCGCCCGCGTCGGCAACCATGGGCACGTCATCCTGCTGGGCACGCCGCGCGTCCCGCTTGCCGGCGATCTCACCTCCCTCCTCAGCGCCATCCACCTGCGCAACCTCACCGTGCACGGCGCCCTCGAATGGAGCCTCCCGGCCGCCCAACCGGCGGGGTTCAACAACCCGGTCACCCGCCCGGTGCCCAACCTGAGCGACAAGCAGGGGCTGGTCTTCGACTGGATCCGCGATGGCCGCCTGGCCATCCGCCCTCTCATCTCCCACGTCGTCAGGCCGGACAAGGTCGCCGAGGCCTACGCCGGGCTGCTCGAACAGCCCGAGGCCTACACCGGCGCGGCCATCGATTGGCAAGAGCGAAGCTGACCACGGCGCCGCCCCCCTGCGCTGTCCCCAGGCGTTCGCCACTCCCGGAAGTGAAGTCGGCCATGCAACCCGTCCATACAGCCCCGGCCCCTGCCGACGCCACCGAAACCCCGCGCGCCCGCGTCCGCGCCGCGCTGGCCCACCGCCAACCCGCGCGCGTGCCTTTCTCGTGGCAGTTCTGCGCCACCCCGGAGATGCAGCAGACGCTCGAGGCGGAGCTGGCCGCCCGCGGCCGCTCATGGAACGCCCTGCAGGCCGCCACCGAGGACATCGGCTGGATCGGCCCGGCCTACTGCGGACCGGCGCAGTTCGCCGGCGGCCCGTGGCACGTCTTCGGCATCGGCTGGAAGGATGTCAACTACGGCGCCGGCACCTACCGCGAAGTCGAGACCTATCCGCTGGCCGGCGTTGACAGCCTCCAGGCCCTCGACGACTACCCGTGGCCGAGTCCGGACTGGTATGACTACGACGGTCTCGGCCGGCAACTGGCGGCGGCAGACCCGAACAAGGCGCTGAAGTTCGGCGCCTTCAACCCGTTCGAGACCCTGTGCTGGATGACGGGCCTTGAAGAGGTGCTGTGCAACTGTTGCGCCCGGCCCGAGCTGGTGGTCCGCGGGCTCGAACACATCGTCGAGTTCTACGAGCAGCGAACCATCCGCTGCCTCGAGAGGATCGGGCACGGGGTCGAAATCGTCTTCTTCTTCGACGACCTGGGCAGCCAGAACGGGCCGCTGATGTCGCCGGCCATGTACGGCGAGCTGCTCAAGCCATTCCACCGGCGGCTGTTTGCCCGGGCCCACCAGCTGGCCCCCAACGCCAAGGTCATGATGCACAGCGACGGCTCGGTGTTCGCCCTCCTCGATGACTTGAGCGACGCCGGGCTGGACGTGCTCGAAGCCGTCCAGGTCGATTGCGCCGACATGGAGCCGCGCCACCTCAAGGACGCCTTCGGTGACCGGCTCTCGTTCCACGGCGCCATCAGCGTGCAGCAACTCCTGCCCAAGGCGGACGCCGCGACCGTCGAGCGGACCTGCCGGGAGCTGGTTGACGTCCTCGGCGCCGGCGGAGGTTACATCGCGGCGCCGTCCCATGCCATCCAGATGGGCACGCCGGTCGCCAACGTCTTGGCCATGCTCCGGGGCGTGCTTGGCCGGGAGGACTATGCGGCGGCATGGGAGGCGGCCTCGGCAGCGCCGAAGCCCGCCGGCGCGTCCGCCGATGGCCCCGAACCGGCTGAAGCCGGGACGACACACCGTCCCACCCCATGACTTTCCGGGCCGCTCCTGCAACCTGTCTTGGACAGGCATGGCCAAGGACCGGGGTTGCCTGGTGGCCGTCGGGCACGTGAACGGGGGCGGGCATGCGTACGCAAGACGCAGGGACGCCCTTCCCGAGACTCTTGTCATACACTCAGCGGGCCGGACGGTTGGCCTGAAGGGCAAGGGCGGATCATATTAGCCGGGTCCATGCACCAACCGCAACGGTTCAAGGACACCCGGCGGCCCAAGACGGGAGTGTCAGCCGGGCGAACCGCCAGCGGCCGGCGGAACGAGCGGGCACTCAAAGGAGCACGTCATGAAAGCGGCGGTGATCGAGAAGTTTGGCTCGCTGGTGGTCCGGGAACTCCCCGAGCCCGTGATCGGCGAATACGATGCGCTCTGTGAACTGCTGTTCGGCGCCACCTGCACCGGCACCGACTCGCACATCATCGAGGGCAGCTTCCCGTGGATCTCGCCGTTGCCGACGGTGCTCGGGCACGAGTCGGTCGGGCGGGTGGTCAAGGTCGGCCCCAAGGTGCGGCACTTCCGCCCCGGCGACTTGGTGACGCGGGTCGGCATGCCGGCGACCGCTGACGGCCGGGTCAGCGTGACTTGGGGCGGGTTTGCCGAGTTCGGGGTGGCCAAGGACCACTGGGCGATGTGCGCCGACGGCCGGCCGCAGGCGCAGTGGGGCGGGCACCGTGTCAACCAGGTGGTGCCGGCCGGAGTGGATCCGCGCGTGGCGCCGATGTTCACGACCTGGCGCGAGACGCTCTCGTACATCACGCGCCTGGGGGTGAAGGCCGGCCACTCGATCCTCATCGTCGGGTCGGGCGGAAACGGTCTCTCCTACGCCGCGCACGCCGCCAACCTGGGGGCCAGCTTTGTGGCGATGGCCGGCGCCGCCTACCTGCGCGAGGCGGCCCTGGCCAAGGCCCGCGTCAACGCCTACTTCGACTACCGGCTCGACGACCTCGCCGGGGCGGTCAACCAGCACCGGCCGGAGGGCTTCGACTTCATCATCGATGCCGTGGGCAAGGCCGGCATCGCCGACCGCGTCCTGCCCTGCCTGAAGGATGGCGGCACCTATGGGACGTACGGCATTGACGACTTCGGCAAGATCAGCCTGAACCCCGGCCGCGCCCGCGGCACGCTCATCGTCCACCCTTGCTCCTACGACGAGTCGGAGACGCACCAGCGGGTGTCGGAGTTCGTGCTGCAGGGCAAGCTCGACGCCAGTCTCTGGTACGATGTCGGCCAGACGTACCCGCTGGCCGCGATCGCCGACGCCTACGCCGCGGTCAGGGCCCGCCAGTCGCCCAAGGTGCTCGTGCGCCTGCGCGGGTAGCACGCGCCAACCGGAAGTCCTCCTTCCAACCGAAAAAAGCTCAAAGGCTCGAAGCCTCCAACCGGTTGATGTCTAGCCGGTTGCAGCCCCATCGCGTCGCCGCCTTGCCATCAACGCCTGTTGGGAGACGCCCCATGGCCGACGTCAGCTTCAACGCCGGGCTTGATGTCCGCAACCAGGCCGCCGGCCGTGCCATCGCCCTCGACCATCTCGTCGCCATTGAGGTGACCTCGATGGTGGTGGACACGCGCGACTTCGTCTCCGGCGACCTCACCCGCCGGCGCGAGGGGATCGTTCAACTCGATGTGTGCGGGCAGCCGACGGCCTTTCCATTCGCCGGTAGCGGCGTGATCCCGATCCCCGCC
>MVZH01000303.1 GCA_002068325.1 Lentisphaerae bacterium ADurb.BinA184
AGGGGGCTGACGGGGCCGACGATGCGGAGCCGCCCGCCGAGCCGGCGGCCAAGCGTCGCAGCCCGCGCCGGCATGACGGGGAGGAGGACGCCGTTCCGAGCCTGGCCGAACGCTTCCGGCGACTGACCCGTCGCGGACGGCCTGCCGACGGGGCGAAGGCCGGCTCCGACGGCGGCGCAGAGGACGAGGCGGCCGTCCCCGAGCACGTCCCCCCTCGCCGCCCTGTCGAACCCGAGTTGCCGATGCCGGTTGCACCGCGGCCCGCGCGGCCGGCGGCTCCTTCGCCGCCCGCCGTGCCGGCCGGCACCGGCGCCGCCAAGGCCCCCGAGAAGCCTGCCCCTCAGAAACCGGCGGTCAAGTACAAGCTGCCTGCCCTCGACCTGCTGCACCAGGCCGAGGGGATCGAGACGACGGTCACCGCCGAGGAGATCGAGACCAAGAAGGAGATCCTGTCCCGCACCTTGGACAGCTTTGGCATCGAGGCCCATGTGGGCGATGCCACCCCGGGGCCGCGGGTGACGCTGTTCGAGGTCGAACCCGCCCCCGGGGTCAAGGTCGAGCGCATCACCAACATCAGCGCGAACATCGCCATGGAACTGCGCGCGGTCGCGCCCCGGATTCTCGCGCCCATCCCGGGCCGCAAGTCGGTCGGGATTGAGGTTCCCAACACCAATCCGGCGACGGTTGCCCTGCAGGGCCTGATGCGGACCGCCGCGTGGCGGAACAACTCGTGCGCGATCCCCCTGATCATCGGCCGCAACATCAGCGGCAAGCCGGTCATCCTCGACCTGGCCAAGGCGCCGCACCTGCTCATCGCCGGCGCCACCGGCAGCGGCAAGTCCGTCTGCATCAATGCCATGCTGATGTCACTGTTGTACCGGTTTTCGCCGGCCGAGCTGCGGCTGGTCCTGGTGGACCCCAAGGTCGTCGAGTTCAGTTGTTACAACTCGCTGCCCCACCTCGTCGTTCCAGTCATCACCGAGAGCAAGAAGGTGCCGCTGGCGCTGCGCTGGCTGATCAACGAGATGGCGCACCGCTACCAGGTGTTCAGCCGGGTCGGCGCCCGCAACATCGCCGCCTTCAACGAACGCCCGAAGGCTGCCTCGCAGCCCCTTGACGAGAAGGGAGATCCCATCCCCGAGCGGCTACCGTATGTCGTGCTGGTCATTGATGAGCTGGCCGACATCATGATGACCGCCAAGGCCGAGGTGGAGACTTCGCTGGCGCGCATCGCGCAACTCTCGCGCGCCGTCGGCATCCACACGATCATTGCCACCCAGCGGCCCAGCGTCAATGTCATCACCGGCATCATCAAGGCCAATTTCCCTTGCCGCATCGCCTTTCAGGTGACCGCGCTGGTGGACTCCCGCACCATCCTCGACGGCAAGGGCGCCGAGTCGCTGCTGGGACGCGGCGACATGCTGTTCAAACCGCCGGGGGCCTCGAAGCTGGAGCGCATCCAGAGCCCGCTGGTGGAGGACGACGAGATCGCCGCCGTGGTGGGCGCCTGCGCCGCGCAGGTCGAGCAGGACTTCGATATGAGTGTGTTCAAGCCCGCCGACAGCGGCGGCGGGGCCGAGGCCGGCGGCGGCGGCGACGACGGCACCAACGAGGCCGACGAGGAGCTGATCCAGCGAGCCACCGAAGTCATTGCCCGCGACCGCCGGGCCACGACCAGCTACATCCAGCGCAGTCTGCGCATCGGCTACAACCGGGCCGCCCTGGTCATGGAGATACTTGAACAGCGCGGGGTCATCGGGCCGCAGGTCGGCACCGCGCCGCGCGAGATTCTGATCGCCGCACCCCAGGAGGGCCAGGCTGACGGGGAGACCGGGGCCGACGGCGAGCCGGCGCAGGGGGAGAACGCAGACGAGGGTGACGAATGAGCGACAACCAGCAAGACGCCGGCCCCGATGCGGCCAGGGACGCCCGACAGCAGCGTCTGCCCCTGCAATGGGATCCGGCCGTGCCGGGCGGCCCTGCGTCCTCCGGCCGGCCCGCCCCCTCGGCCCAAGAGCCGGCGGCCGACGCTCCGGCCCGTGAATCCGGCGCCGGCAACCCTGTGCTTCCGCCGGACGACATTTCGACGGGGGACGAGGCGGTCGCGGCCGGCGGGCAGACTCTGCTCCCCGGCGTCGCCGCCGAGTCAGAGGTCTCTGCAACCGGGCCGGTGCCGGCTTCAGTCGGCGACGGGGGGCAGCCCGTGGCCCGACTCGACGCCCTGCCGGCGAGCCTTGGCCAGACCCTGATGGAGGCCCGCGGGGCCCGCAACCTCAGCGTGGCGCAGGTGTGCCAAAAGACCAAGATCCACCGTCGCTTCATCGAGGACGTCGAGGCGGACCGCGTCCGGCAGCTGCCGCCCGCCGTCTACACCCGTTCTTATCTGACGCAGCTTTGCCAGCTCTACGCAATCCCCGTCGAGCCTCTGCTCAAGGAGTATGCCCGGCTGGCGGCCTCGGCCCCGGCCGGCCGGCGGCGGACGCAGGAGGGTGGCGTGCCGGACGAGGCGGCACCCGCGGCGTCGTCGGCCCACGCCACGCCGTCGTCTGTGCCGTCGCCGTTCCATCCCGGTCTTCAGGGCGAGATCGAGCCCGCGCATCGCCTGCTCACGTTTTCGAGGTTGGCGGTGGTCGGCGCGCTTGTCCTGCTGGTCGCCGTGGTCGTTGTGGCCCTCGTCCTGATGCAGGTGCAGAATTGGCGGCTGGCGAAGTCCGAGACACGGCTGCCCCCCGATCCCGCCCCCCCGTCGTCGCCGGTCGCCCTGGAGGACTTCATCATCCCCCAGCAGCTGCCGCTGGACGAACTGCCGGTTCCCGAGCCCTGACCGCAGCCCCGCCCCCCTCCCGGGGTCTGTCCCCGTCACCCCTGCCCCCGTCGCCCTTGGTTTTCGGCCGCTGCTTCCCGACCGTGTGAGATCCCGGCGGTGTGCCCCGGCCGTGACGTCCTGCTTGCCCCTCTTGGGGTCTGTCCCCATCACCCTTGAGTCCCCGCCGCCGCCGCACGGTGTGGGACTCTGGCGGGGCGTGCCCCGGCCATTGCATCCCGCCCCCTCTTGGGGTCTGTCCCCGTCACCCCTGGTTCCCGGCCGCCGCCGCTGGACGGTGTGAGATCCCGGCGGTGTGCCCCGGCCATGACGTCCTGCTCGCTCCTCTTGGGGTCTGTCCCCATCACCCTTGAGTCCCCGCCGCCGCCGCACGGTGTGGGACTCTGGCGAGGCGTGCCCCGGCCATTGCGTCCCGCCCCCTCTTGGGGTCTGTCCCCATCGAGCGGGCGTGGCGGCATCGCCGTCCTCAGCCGGGGGGGGCATTGCGATGGTTCGAAGGGCCAATAGCAGGTATCGTCGCCGCAACGCCTGTGGGGGTGCCGCTCCCTGCGCTACGTGGTGGGCTGTGGCCCACGCGATCCGGGACGGCGCCGCAACCGCTTGGGCACGAGACCACGAGGCGAGCCCTTGCCTTCGGCCCCCCCCGCGGCTGAGACGGGGGACGCGGTCAGGACGCCGCCGACGGCGTGCGGCCCGCCCCTTGCCGCGCCAACGTGTCGTGGATCCGCTCGAACTCGGCGCGTTCGTGGTCTGGGAGCCCGGCGAGGTCGTCGCCGGTCAGTACATGTCGGCAGAACTCGACGAAGCGTTCGAGGCGCGCGCGGTCGGCGACAAGGAGCCGGCCGTCGGGCTGGCAGGAGGCCAGGCCGCTGTCGGCCAGCGCGCACAGCACGGGTTCGACATGGGCGGGGGACACGCCGAGGTTGAGGCCGATGGTGGCGGCGGTGCTGGCCCAGTCCAGCGTCGTGCCGGCGGGGTCGGGGGTGCGCGGGGGCAGGAGCAGGCTCAGCTGGCCGAGGACATGGTACGGCGAGGCGCCGGCGAGCAGCGGATGGACGAGGCGGTCGATCTCGCGGAGGCGACGGGCGAGGGCGGTCACCGTCTTGCCCAGCCACGGCGGTGTCTTGCGGAGGGCGTCCTGCATGAGGGCCTCGGTGATGACGAGGGCTTCGGTGTCTTCGAGGGCGGTGACGGTGGCCGAGCGTTCCTTGTGGGTGATGATGGCGATTTCACCGACGATGTCGCCGGGGCCGAGGATCCCGAGGCGGACGGTGCCGCCGGCGCTGTCCTGGACCACCTCCACGCGTCCGCACATGATGACGTAGGCCTCCTGGCCCGGTTCGCCGGCGCGCATGAGGCTTTCGCCGGCGGCAAAGCGGCGGCGGACTGAGAGCACGCGGCCGGAGAGGACGCTGTCGATGTCGGCGGCCAGTTCGGTCACCGAGGCGTAGCGCTGATCCTTGCGTGCGGCCAGCGCCTTCAGTGTGATGCGGCGGAGTTCCTCGGGGACGTCGGCGCACTCGTGGAGGCTCTCGGGGGCGGCGAGGCGTCCGGCGGCGGCGAGGGCGAGGGCGGCCTCGGGGTCTTCGGCGGCGTAGGGTGGGGCGAGGGTGAGGATGTGGTAGAGGGTGGCGCCGATGAGGAAGACGTCGGTCTGCCGGTCGAGCTGTCCGGCGTGGCCTTCGGCCTGTTCGGGGGCCATGTAGGCGGGGGTGCCGCGGATGTCGCGCGGGGCGG
>MVZH01000304.1 GCA_002068325.1 Lentisphaerae bacterium ADurb.BinA184
CCCCCCCCGCCGCCGCCACTGCCGGGGAACTGCGGGTTCGAGACCTCGTCATACGCGACGCCGCCGGCCCCGCCCCAGGCCCCGTTGCCGCCCGCGCCACCATGGGCGCCGCCACCGCCGCCATTGCCCGTGACAGTCCCATTGCCGCCCCCCGGCCCCTTGCCGTTGGCCTCGGTGGTGCCACCTGCATACCCGAGGTACCTGGCATTGATGTCCCCTGTCAACCCCAAGACAAAATCCGTGCAGGTGATGTTGATCGCGCCGTCCACCGTCCACGGGGAGGCTGTATCCGAGTTGACCGGGTGCGTCAGCGTGCCGTTGACCGTGAACGCGCCCAGCGCCGGGGTAGGCATGTCCATGCTGATGGTCAGGCCACCCGGAATGAGCACATCGTCCCCGGGGCCGGGGCCAGCCGGGCTGTCCCAGACCGCACCGCTCCAGTTGCCGCTTCCCGTCGCGGTCACCAATGCCGCGCCGGCCGTGCGAATGGCTGCTGCCAACACCGCGATCGCCAAAGCCAGTCTGTTCAGTTTCATGACACCGTACTCCTTTCTGCCGCGTTGGGGCACCGAAGCTGTAGACTCACTGCCTTCTATGGCCAGAAGCCTCGGTAAATCACGACATTGTCGTAGTTGCTGACCAGGTCGTTGCCGGTATGTCCGGGCCAGTGCGAATGATAGCTGGCATTGCCGTGATGCAACACCAGTTCCTTCGGGAAGAGGTGGCGCAGACCGTACACGTGGTTGCCGTCCATCTCCGCATCAGGATAGAAGACCACCCGCTGATCGGCCAGCAGGACGTTCGAGCCGCCAACATGATTGCGCTCGAATACGCATCCGCTCCATTCGTCGCCATAGACCAGCCAGTCGTTCAGCGCTTCGCTGGCGGTGAAGTCGCTGGCCAGCGCCCAGCGGTCGGGGCGTTCCAGGCGCCGCTGGGTGATGCCGACGAAGAACTGCGGCCAGTCGGTCGGCAGCGGGCCTGACATGCCTTCGACAAAGCCGCCGCCGTGCCACGCATAGTCACCATACGAAAAGACTCTCTGGACACCGCCTGGGCAGTTGCGCACGGCGTCCGTGATGTCGTGCTGCTCCTTGAGCCAGGCTGGCCAGGTGCGGGGCATGATCCACCAGTGCCGGTCACCTTTGGGCGGATACCACTGGTCGCTGTCCATAGCATACAACTCGCCGGCCACGCCGATCTGCCGCAGGTTGCTCATGCAGGCAACCCGGCGCCCCCGCTCGCGGGCCTCCCGCAGGGCCGGCAGCAGCAGCGCGGCCAGGATGCCAATGATGGCGATGACGACCCACAGCTCGATTAAGGTGAAACGGGACTTCATGGTGTCTGGGGGCTCGCGCCTGTTTCCTGATGCCCCTCGCGCCTTGACTGCATGACTCGGGGACTTCGTGAGGCGCGGGGGACAACGTGCCGCCGGATCGGCATTGCGAGGTCACCCATCCTCACACAGGCATGAGGTCACGGAGTCACGACGTCACCCCGGGCACCCTGTGCCCGCCGCCACGACCGCCCAAGCCTTGCACACACTCCTGAGATTCGTCATCATGACTGTCACGCCCCCTGTAGACTGGTTTCGGGTCACCGGACACGCGGCTCTCTGCCGATCAGGTTCCTGCTACGGGCTCTGCCCGCGCCGCCCGTCAAGGCTGGCTCCGCGGCGCAGGACGCGGACGGTGTTGACTGCCGGTTGCCGCACCTCCTTTTGTCTGCAGTGGTTTCACCAAGGATGAGGGTCGGTGCCAATTCGATCGGTTGGGTGGGTCTGGGTTTGCCGTCCAGGCGGTCGAGGATGCACTGGGCAAGGATCTCGCCGTGGCGCACGGGATCCATCTCGACGCGGGTCAGCGGCTTCAGGAAGACCGGGCCAAGGCCTTTGTTGGCCCAGGAAATGGCCTGCACATCCTCGGGGACGCGGAGGCCGCGGGCGGTCAGGGCCAGGAGGGCGCCGCGGGCCGTGAAATCGTCGTCGAACCAGATCAGGTCCGGCAGCTCGGGCTTGCCGTCCAGCCACTTCTGCATGGCGACGACGGCGCCACGTTCGACGGCCTCCGGGCTGCCGAGGCCGGGGATGGCGCAGGAACGGAGAGTTTCGACCTCGAAATCTCCGGGGTCGAAGGCGCCGGGGGAGAGGTCGTTGCCGTCGTGCAGACTCGTGACTTCGAGCACGGTGCGCACTCCGCAGGCCAGGCAGTGTTCGCGCATGGCGGCCAGCGCCGGGGCGCGATCCGCCATGATGCCGGCGTCGGCCAGTTCGGAGTGCGGGACGCGGTCGCTGTACAGGTGGACAAACCGGATGCCTCTTCCGGCCAGGAACGCATCGAGCCCCTCCGCCGGCCCCTCCACCGCAGCCAGGGTGATGGCATGGGCAAGGTAGGCTTGCACTTTGGGAAAACCGGTGGCAAGGTCGCTGCCGTTGACGTGCTGCGTGGTCACCAGCACCCCGGCGGCGTCCAGACGCTCGACCATGACCCCGCACAGGATGTTGTGGTAGTACATGCTCGCCCCGCTCCAGTGAATGTACAGGACGTGCCCGCGCCAGGATTTCAGCGCATCCCCGCAGACCTCTGCCCTCGCCCCCGCCCTGACGTTCAAAACCCCTTCCCGAGCCAGCCGCTGCACGGCACGGCGGATGACAATCTCGCTGACGCCGAGGGCGTCGGCCATCCGCTGCCGGCTAGGCAACGCGTCGCCGGCACGGTAGCGCCCGGCAAGGATGGCGTTGCGCAACCCCGCCGCCACCTGCTCGATCAGGCTGCCGGGCTGCCGCCGCGAGACGCGGAAGGGCATGGTCACCACGGGCATGGTACTCCCTGAATCCTCCGCAATATACCAGGCATACCAGGTTTTGGCAAGCACCGGCGCGCGCCAGCGGCATTCTCGGCCCCGGTTCAGCGGGCGCCCCCCCCTCAGGTGGCGGTTCGCCCCCCTACACGATTCCCCAGATGGTCTTGACGTCTCAAGGGTGGCTGCCCCCGTGTGAGTCCCGCCCGATCGCGGTCGCCCGTCCCCCAGCCCGCAAGCTGGCCGCCGCAGGGCGCCGGAACTGCCGCAAACAGCCGGAATGCAGCGGGTTGGAACCCTTCGCGCCTTTGATCCCTTGAGGTGGGTGGACGGGATGGGCTACGTGGTCACGCCCGGCGCCTGGAGGATTCCCATCGGGCGGAGGCGGCGGGCGGCGGACCACTCGCCGTCGGCCGGATGCCAGGCGTTGGGGCTGTTGCCGCCGGCGGGGTTGTGCAGCGGGCCGAAGGCGTTCTGCCGGCTGCGGAAGGCGGTGAGCGACAGCTGGTGCGGGCCGGCCGCCAGCCCGCCCAACTCGCAGACATGGGGCGCGAAGGCGACCGGGCCGCAGTCGCGCCCGTCCACCGCGATCCGCAACAGGGGGTTGGCGAAGGCCAGGCCTTCGAGGCGGAAGACTCCGGCCGCCGGGAGTTCGATGGGGCAGTGATAGGTGAGGTTGCCGGTGAAGAACGGCAACCCCTGGGCCGTCCAATCGCCCCAGGCCAGCTCGCGGACGGGTTCGGTGAGGCGCAGGTCGGCGCCGTCGGCGGCGACCCCTAAATCGCCGAGCAGGTAGCTCCATTCGAGGGCGGTGCGACGGTCGAAGGCGGTTTCGAGGCGCAGGGCATGCCGTCCGGCGGTCAAGTCGGGCAGGGGCCGGGCGCGAATCGCCTCGTCCACCCACCAGCCGGTGCTGGCGGCGGCCAGCGGCCGTCCATCCAGGCTGGTCCGCCAGCGGTCAGGCTCCTCGATGGCCAGCAGCGGCGCGGCCACACGGCATTCGCAGTTCAACTCGAACTCGAGGGCGACGGTGCCCAGGGCCGGCGAGGGTTGCCGTTCGCACCAGGGCTGCGCATTGTGGCTGCGGCGCAGGGGCAGCCCCAGGCGTCGCCGGATGGCGTCCTCGATCCGGAGCGTCTCCTCGACCGGCTGCCAGGGGCCGTCGTCCCACCGCCAGCGGGCCAAGTCAAGCGGCACGGCGTTGGGCTCGGACAGCGTGACGCGGACGCGGGCGGGAAGCGCGGCGGCGGAGACGATCCGGGCCGCGCTGGGGGCGGCTGGGCGCGGGCGCAGTCCGTCCGCCGGTTTTGCGGAGTCCGCAAAGTCCAGGGAGAGCAAGAGGTGTCCGTGCGGCGGGAAGCTCCACTCGATGCAGGTCTCGCCGCCGTCGGCGACGACGCTCGGCAACGCCTCGCTCTCTCCGGTCAGCGTATCCCAATGGGTCGCCGTCCACCGGCCGGGGAAACGGAGCCGGACGTGGGGCTGGCCGCGCCCGCGGTCAGTATTGCAGAGGAAAAGCAGCCGGCGGCCTTCGTCCTCCCGCAGTTGATGCAGGAGCGCTCGGGGTTCACCGTCCGGCGTCCCAGCGCGGAAGAGGCGGGTCGAGTCGAGCGCGGCAAGGATGGCGGCGCGTTCGAAGGGCAGGCAGGGACAGCGCCGGGCGAGGCGGGCAGGACGGTCGGAGGGACGTCCGTCAACCAGCGTGGGGATTTCACCGACGAAGAGCA
>MVZH01000305.1 GCA_002068325.1 Lentisphaerae bacterium ADurb.BinA184
GGCGGAGACGGTTCCCGCCGACGACGGGCGCGAGGCCGACCAGAGCTCGGTGCTGGCGATCAACCTCGACGACCCGACCGTTCAGCTTGGCGTCGGCAGCGCCCTGGTCGGCGGCGGCGACGCCGAGGGGCCGCGGCTGGAGAACTCCTTCGGGCGCTACCGGACGTTTCTTCCCCTGGGCGCGGGCGGGGTGGCGACGGTGCGCAGCTGCTTCGACCCGCACCTGGGCCGCCAGGTGGCGATCAAGGCCCTGCATCCGCACCTTCAAGGGCGGGCCGCCGAGCGGGCCCGTTTTGTGCGCGAGGCGCGGGTGATGGCGCAGCTCGAGCACCCCAACATCGTCCCCGTCCACGAGCTGGGTGTGGCCGACGACGGCAGCGTCTACTTCACGATGAAGCGGGTGCGCGGGGTGACGCTGGCGCAGGTGCTCCGGCTGCTGGGCGACGGGGAACCGGAGACCACCCGGCACTACACGCTGCCACGCCTGCTGGACATTTTCATGCACGTCTGCGAGGCGGTAACCTTTGCCCACAGCCGCGGGGTCGTGCACCGCGACTTGAAGCCCTCGAACGTGTTGCTGGGGGACTTCGGCGAGATCCTGGTGATGGACTGGGGGCTGGCCAAGATCTTGGACACGGCCGACCCGCGGGCGCCCGCCGACCTTGGCCCCGACGCGGCCTCCGGCGCGGCCCGGTCCGCCACGGCGACGGTGGACGGGGCGGTCTCCGGGACTCCGGTCTACATGGCGCCCGAGCAGGCCGCCGGCAGGGTCTCGCTGATCAGCGGGCAGGCCGACGTCTACAGCCTCGGGGCCATCCTCTATGAGATGCTGACCCTGGAGCGCATGATCCCCGACGAGTCCGTGGAGGCGGCCCTGCAGGCGGCGATCAGCGGCCCGGTCGTGCCGCCGCGGCGCCGCCAGCCGGAGCGCGGCATCCCGCGCGAGCTGGATGCCATCTGCATGAAGGCCGTGGCCCGCGACCTGCCCGTCCGCTATCCCTCCGCCCAGGCCTTGCTGGACGACTTGACCGCCTACCTGAGCGGCCACTCGGTGTCGGCCTATGCGGGCACGCCGTGGCACCGGGTGTGGAAATGGTGTCGCCGGCATCGCACCTGGAGCAGCGCCGCCGCGGCCGCCATCGTCATGCTGGCCGTGGCGAGCAGCAGTTATCTCCTGGCCCGGCAGATCCGCTACCGCACGCTGCTGGCGGCCGCCGAGCTGTCGCGTGAGCGCGGCCTGGAGCTGGGCCGCGAGAAGCGGGCGGTTTTGGCGGCCCTGTCGGAGATCCGGCGCGGGTCGGTGGGCAAGACGGTCAGTCCGGAGGAGAGTGCGTTGGCGGGGCGGCTACAGGCGCTGGAGCAGGAGGACGAGAACCGGCACCAGACGTCGGTGATGCTGTACCTGCAGGCGTCGCCGGGGCTGAGCCGGGAGCGGGTTCGGGATCGCCTCACGGAGATCCATCAGGAGCGGCTCGCCTACGCGCTGGCCCGGCCGAACTTTGCCGAGGCCGGGAGGATACTCAGCCTGTTGCGGCAGTGGCTGGGGCCCCAGTATGAGCGGGCCGCCCCCGAGTTGCGGCAGGGGCTTCTGGCGGCGCAGGGGCGGTTGCTGGGCGACCGCAAGCTGAGCGTGGTGACCGAGCCGGCGGGGGTGCCCGTCACGCTGTTCGAGGTGCGCGAGGATCGCAGCGGGCGTGTTGTGCCGTGCAACCCGCGCCCGCTGGGGGTGTCGCCGGTAACGCCGTGCGAGGTGCCGTTGGGCAGTTACCTGTTGACGTGCGACTTTGCGGATGCGGCGCCGGTGCGGTACCCGTTGCTGATCGAGCGGTCCAGGGATGAGCATGTCGCCGTGCGTTCACCGGGGGCGGTGCCGGCCGGGATGGTCTATGTGCCGGCGGGGCCATTCTACCGCGGGGGCGACGGATCGGCGCAGTACCGGCTGCACCGGCACGAACTGCCGGGCTTTCTGATCAAGGAGCACGAGGTGACGTTCGCCGAGTTCATCGCCTTTTGGCTGGCCGACGATGGCGGCCGCCGGCGGGCGGATTACGTGGCCCGGCAGCACGTCCGCAGCGAGGGTCACGAGGTGGTGGAGCTGTGGGATGCGGCCGGCGCGGTGCGCGCCCCCTATCGGCCGGAGTTGCCGGTGGTGGGCCTTGAGATCGAGGCCGCGCACGCCTACTGCGAGTGGCTGGGCCGCCGCGGCCGCCCCGTCCGCCTGCCCACCGCCGCGGAGTGGGAGAAGGCGGCCCGCGGGGTAGACGGGCGGCGTTACCCGTGGGGCAACGCCTTTGACGCCGGCTTCGCCCTGACCGCCGAGAACGACGAGGGGCGGGCCCGCTTCTCGCCGTCGGCGCCGCCGGGCAGTTTTGCGACGGACTGCTCGGTCTACGGGGTGCTGGACATGGCCGGCAACGTGCGCGAGTGGACGGCCTCGAGGACTGAGGATGGTGCCCCGTTCTACGAGGTGAAGGGCGGCAGCGCCCAAGTCACGCGACGGTTCGTCGAGTGCGCCGCCGGCAGTGAGGCCAGGTTTGGGCTTGAGGATCTCGGTTTCCGCTATGTCATGCCGCTTGACGGCGCCCGGTGACCGCCTGGCGCGACGGGAGGTTGTGATGAGTGTGCGCGCATCGGTCTTTGTCACCGGCGGGATGCGGGTGCTGGCGGCCGGTTTTCTTGGCGGGCTTGTCCTGAGCTGTTCGCGCCCCGTGCCGCCCGGCGCGGCGCCGCGGGCGGAGGCCGGGCCGGCGGAGGTGGCGGCGCCGGCGATGTGGCGTCACGAGCGTCCCCTGAGCCTGCTGGTGTTCTCGGGGAAGAACGGTTCCCTGGCGTCCTACCAGCGCATCGCCCGGCGCCTGCGCGCGACGCTCTCGGTGCGCTACACCGACATCGGCGGGGACTCCATCTACCACGTCAACGACAAGTGGATCGAGCCCAAGGACAACCCGACGGCCGACGAGTTGGCCGCCCGGGTTGCGGAGCTCGCAGGCGACGCGTTGAAGCTGCGCGACGGCCGGCCGCCGGCCGACGTGATCTTCTGCAGCCGTCTCGACCTGCCGGGGCTTCTGGAGTGTGTCCGCGCCGGTGCCGTGCTGGTGACCTGCGGCAGCGTCTATCCGGCGGCCGATTCGCCGCTGGCCGCGGAGTGGCCGGCGAAGCCCACGCCCCGGAATTCCTGGATGAGCGGCGGGGCCACCCGCGCCGACGGCCCGACCCTCGCCGGGTTGCCCCTGCACCGGCTGGCGGGGCACACTTGGATCCCCCTCGCCGAAGCCACCGAGGGGTCGCAGGCCCTCGCCACAGGCGAATGCGGCGCCGCCTTCAGCCGGCGGGTCGGCGACGGCGCCATCCTGTTCGTGCCCACTGGGCCGGTCTCGCGCCACCACGCCGCCGTTGCCCTCCATGGTCGCGTCTACGACCACGACGAGATCTGGCTGCGTTTCTGGGATCAGCTCCTGTACGAGACCGTGCGGGGGGCGGAGGCCATGCCGGCCTACGCCGACCTGCGGCCGGGCGACGCGGCCGCCCCTCCGGGCGCAACATACTCGGTGCCCGGCAGGCTGGTCAACCGGTCGGCGGCGGGGCCGCTGGGCGTGGCCGTGCGCGTGACCACGCCGCGCGGCGAGACGCTGTTTTCGCGCACCGAGACCGTCGAGGTGCCGCCGGGCGGCGAGCGTGAGTATGCGGTCGCAATTCCGGTAGATCCGTCCTGGGGCACGGGGCTGTATCCGGTCTGCCTGTCCGTCGGCGAGGCGGCCGGCGGCAAGGTGTTTCACCAGGCGCTGGAGTTCATCCCGGTCAGCGGTTCGGTGGCGATGCAGCTGCAGCCCGAGCGCAAGGGGTACCGGCTGGGCGAGGAGGCGCAGTGGACTCTGACCGCTTCGAGCGCCGATGGATGGAACGGGGACCTGCACTTCGGCGTGTACGATTTCCGCGGGAGGCTCCTCGGGGTCAGCCGGCAGCCGGCCGTGTTGGGCGCCGAGCCCCAGAGCTTCACGTTCACCTGGCCTCTCGTTGACCATGGTGTGCGCGTGGACACGTTCCGGGCCGAGGTGGTGGCCAGGCGGGACGGGCGCGACTGGGGGCGGGCGGAGGCCAAGGTCTACAAGTACGAGCCGTGGAGCATGCGCAACGAGTACCAGTGGAGCACGTGGGCGGGGATCGCCTGTGCGGCGCCGTCGCTGGTGCCCCCTGCCATGCGGCTGATGGCGCACGCGGGGATGAACGCGCTCGGCTATCCCGGCCGCAACGAGCTGTCGTACGCCGCCGAGCGCTGGGGCTGGCGTTACTACAACGAGGGGGTCGGCATGAACACCTTTTCCCCCGTGATCGAGTATGAGAACGACGCGGAGATCGAGGCCGCGCTGCTCAAGGAGGCGGGCGGCCGTTTTGAGAGCCCGGACCTGAACTCCGCCGCCTTCGTCCTGGCCTCGGTCGGCGAGGAGGCGGGTTACAAGACGGGGTGGGGCCGCACGTACTACTGGGACAC
>MVZH01000306.1 GCA_002068325.1 Lentisphaerae bacterium ADurb.BinA184
GCCGGACCGCCGTTGGCGGCGGATCCGGTGTGGCCTTGAGCCAGAGAGCACAGGAGTCCCCCCATGGGCAAACCCGGTGCCTTCCTCGAATACGGCCGCCAGGAGGCGGACTACCGCCCCGTGGCCGAGCGCCTCCGTGACTACGCCCCGGTCGAGCGGCGGATGGACACGGCCGACGTGCAGATTCAGGCGGCGCGCTGCATGGACTGCGGAACCCCCTTCTGCCACGGCTGCGGCTGCCCGCTGAACAACGTCGTCCCGGAGGTCAACGACCTGGTGTGCCACGGCCGCTGGCAAGAGGCGTTGGAGCTGCTGCTGGCCAGCAACAACTTCCCCGAGTTCACCGCCGCCCTCTGCCCCGCGCTGTGCGAGGCCTCGTGCGTGCTCGGCATCAGCGACGCCGCCGTCGCCATCCGCCAAATCGAGATGGCCGTCATCGAGGAGGGGTTCGCGCGCGGCTACTTGCGGCCGCGCCCGCCGCGGGAACGGCTCTCGTGCAGCGTGGCGGTGATCGGCTCAGGGCCGGCCGGACTGGCCGTGGCCGACACCCTGAACCGCGCCGGCTGCCGGGTGACCGTCTACGACCAGGCCCCCAAACCCGGCGGCATCCTGCGCTACGGGATTCCCGATTTCAAACTCGACAAGCGCGTGCTCGACCGGCGGCTGAACCTGATGAAGGACGAGGGCGTGACCTTCGAGACGGGGGTGACCGTCGGCGAGGACATCTCGCTGCACTACCTCCAGGGCCGCTTCGCCGCCGTCTGCCTGGCGGTCGGTTCACGGGAACCGCGCGACCTCCGCATCCCCGGACGCGACAGCCAGGGCATCCACTTCGCCCTCGACTACCTCGCCCAGCAGAACCGCCGCACAGCCGGCGAGAGCTTCCCGTGGCGCAAGGAGCTCGATGCGGCCGGCAGGGACGTCGTCGTCCTCGGCGGGGGCGATACCGGGTCCGACTGCCTGGGGACCGCGCTGCGCCAGGGGGCACGCCGTGTCACGCAGATCGAGATCCTGCCGCGGCCCCCGGCGACGCGGCCCGCGGCGACGCCCTGGCCGCAGTGGCCCGCCATCCTGCGCGAGTCCACCAGCCACAAGGAAGGCGGGGAACGGCGCTGGGGCACCTCGACGCGCGAGTTCCTCCAGCGCAACGGGCGGGTGTGCGGCCTGCGTTGCATCGAGGTGGACTGGCCGCCGGTCGCCGAGGGGCGCCCACGCCCGGTCGAGCGGCCCGGCACCGAGGTCGAGATTCCTGCCGACTTGGTGCTGCTCGCCCTCGGCTTCGTCGGCCCGCAACGGTCGCCCCTGGTGGACGGCTGGGGCGTCCGCCGCACCCCGCGCAACGAGATCGCGACCGATGCCCGGCACATGACCTCGGTCCAGGGCATCTTCGCCACCGGCGACTCCGTCCTCGGACCGTCGCTGATCGCCCGCGCCATCGCCGACGGCCGCCGGACCGCCGCCGGCATCCTCGAATACCTCGGCCTCGATGGCGCCTGAGCGCCAGGGCTGAGGCCGCGCCGCGGTGCCTGGGGCCTTGCGCGTCGCCTCCCGTCCGGGGCCGATCAGTTCCATCAGGGGGCGCTACGCCTGGCGGGGCCGGATCCGGACACACATGGCGCGGCATCCGCGCGACGCCTGCCGTGCGCGGGGATCGCATTCCCATACGCTTAGCCGACGTCTGCCTCGCTCTCAAGCGGAGCTTTCGGCGCAACGGCCATCCCCCCCGTGCCCCGGCTCTTGACGGCCGTGCCCCTACCGTGTACCGTATGCTATGCAGGCGGTGTAATCGGGCACCCCCGGAACTCGACGGACGGCCCCCAAACCCCAACCACGGAAGGAGAATGACCATGTTGAGCGCAAAGCGTGCGGTGCAGGCAGTCCTCGGGCTGGCGCTGGCCACGGCGGCGGGAACCGCCTGGGCGGTCAACTACACTTGGGACGTGACCAAGTCGGGCATCTGGGAAGACGGCTCGAACTGGATCGGCGGTAGCGGCAGTGACTACCCCGACGGACTCGACGACAACGCCTACATCAACTACGGAACCGGCTCCGATCCCACGCGGCTGCCTACGGTCCAGACCACCGGCCCCATCACGGTCGGCACCCTGCGCTTCGGGCAAGGCTGGTCTGCCGATGCCCGCCTAGTTCTCGGCGGCGACCTCACCGTCAACCAGTTCCGCCCCGGCGCGATCTACGGCAGCGCCAACTTCCTGTTCGACCAAAACGCCTACACGATGCGCGTGGTCGGAACCAACGCGGCCTGGTCGGCCGATGAGTGTCCCGCCTGGGGCTGGGAGCTGCAGGACGGTACGCTGCGCTTCGAGGGCAGCGGCACCTTCAGCCCGCGCTACGGGGCCAACTACGGCGACACCTTCATCACCGACGACGGCGGCGACACGGTCACCATCCTCGGCACCGGCAACATCCCCAACTTCAACAAGCGCCTGGTCTTCGGCCCCGGCACCACCCACCTGAACGGCAATCTCCGCGCCTTCAACACCGCCGGCACCGCCTTTGAGATCGCCCCCGGCGCCACCATCGACGGCCTCCTGACCGCCAACAACGGACTCTACCTGAACCCCCTGAGTCAGACCCTCCCGACCGGCATCTTCGGCGCCCGCGTCTGGTCCGATCCCTGGTACGCGGGCCCGACCTACACCATGACCGGCGCCCTCACCCTCGGCGAACTCGCCCTCAACTCGGTCACGACCGGCCCCACCACCGTCTTCGACGTCACCGCCGCCAACCACCCCCTGAGCATCACGAACGGCCTCACCGTCTCCCGCAACGCCACGCTCAGACTGCGCAGCGCCGTCGCCGCCTTCGGGGACGTGACCATCAACCACCCCGACGGCAAGATCGAGGCCGACCCGGCCGGCGCCACCCTCACGGTCTCGGGGAACTGGGACACCGACGACCCAACCCAGGCCGGCGCCTGGGGCGATGAACTCAGCCTCGGACAATCCCTCCTCACCTTCACCGGCACGGGCACGATCGAGTTCTACGCCCCCGACGAGCTCAACCACCAGTCCGTCTTCCACATGGGCTTCCTCAGCGGCGCCTCCTACGCGCTGCTCTCCGACGTCTACTCCACCGGCGGCGACCTTATCCTCGACGGCGCCCTGACCAACGCCCGCCTCCTCGCCGCCGCCGGCGTCCTCGACCGCGCCGGCTTCAACCTCTACGGCTTCAACCAGATTCCCGAGCCGGCCAGCGGCCTGCTGCTCGTCCTCGCCGGCGCCCTCGCCGCCACCCGCCGCACCCGCCGCGCGTGATCCAACCCCGCAGCCCCCGACCGGTGGGGATACGAACCGCGGCCACGGGCGCGACGCCGCCCCGCGGGAGAGTATATTCCCCGCCGGTTCCGCCATGCCCAGACTCTCCACACGACAGCGCCTGCACCGGCTCTTCGACCGGCTGGACTCGCTGAATGCCGAGTCCGCCCCCGACGCCACGGCCCAGGCCCGACGCCTCGGCGCCGCCCTCCGCAGCCGCTTTTTTGCGGAGTTCGCAACCCGCACCGAGCGGCTGCTCGCGCGCTACCATCGCAGCCCCGTGAAGCGGGTCGAAACCACGGTGCTGAAGGACTACTTCCGGCAGATCCGCGAGGCCAGCCGCCGGCTCGCGTCCGGCGAACACCGTGTCCTGCCGGATCCCGCCGGCGCCCCGCCTGAACCGGTTCCCGCCTCACTCGCCCTGGTGCCGCGACTCGACTTGATGCCGGCAGCCTGGCTGCGCCTGCTCCGAGAGGCCGCGGTGCCCGACCGCCTGCGACGCGCGGTCAGCGCCGCCAGCGTCCGCAACCTCGAGGTCGAGACCGTTCTCGAAACCGCCTTCACCGCCCTCCATGCCATCGCCCCCGCCAAGGCCTTCGCCTGGGCCTTCGCCTATCTCGGGCCGCGTCGCGGACGCATTGACGCCGACGTCATGCGCGACCTCCTGCGGGTCTGGCAACGGCAACCCGAGCTTCCCCCCGCCGCCGTGGCCTGGGCCATGGACATCACCGCCAACGACCTCCTGCGCGTGCAGTGGCCAGCCGCCGCCCGCGAAGCCGACCGGCTCATCCGCCGCGCCGCCCTCGAAACCTGGTCGGCCCAGCTCCATCCGCCCGCGGCCACCCTCCGCCTGCTCGAACGGATCGCGGCCGGCCCGGACGCCCCCGCTGACCGCCTGACCCGCTGGCTCGACGGCGCCATCGCCGACCTCGGCCACCATACCCAGGCCGTCATGGCGCTCAGCCACCTCATCGCCCGCGCCGCCGACCCCGAGGCCCGCCGCCGCCTCGGCTTCGCCGCCGCCCACCGCATCCGCGCCGTGGATGCCCTTTACCGGCCCCTCCTGCTCCTGGCCGACGTCCTCGTCGACCACGCCGACGGCACCCGCCGCTTCGCTCTCGCCCTCGTCGGCGTCTCCCCCGCCAACCTCCAGCAGTGGCGGCGCGCCCTCGAAGCGGCGGCCGCCGAC
>MVZH01000307.1 GCA_002068325.1 Lentisphaerae bacterium ADurb.BinA184
GCCGCCTACTCGATGGTGACCGGCACCTCGGCGGCGTGTGGACAGTAGACCCAGACGCCGTACATGGCGCCGAGCCTGTCGGTCAGCCGGTAGACGCCATCGTCGTAGACATAGCCCGAGCCGGCGATGGCGTCGCCGAACAGGGCGGCGATCGAATTGACGGCCGGGGTCGCCCCCAGGGACACCAGGTTCCAGCCCGGCTTGAGCACCAGCACATGTCCCTGACGGGTGGCGGCGTCGCCGCGGCCGCCGCCGACGTCAATGCGCCGCTCGTCGCTCGCCAGGTACAAGACCCACTGTCCGTGCCAGTTGTCGAGGGTGTTGACCCGACGGTTGCGCCGCGCGTCGTGCCCCCAGACCGAGCCTTCGTTGACCCCGTGCAGGACAGCCGCAACGGATGGGTTTGCCGGGAGGGTGCCCACGGACACGCAGTTCCATCCGCGCCGAAGGAGGATGGACTCGGCCACGCCGGTCCGTCCGTAGGCGGTATTGTCGGCCGTCTCGACGTCGCGCGCGGCCGAGGCGAGAGTGAAGACACTCGCGACCTCGCCGACGGCACTGTCGTCAATGCGGGCGCGCACGAGGAGGGCGATGGTCTCTCCCACCTCCACTTCGCCCGCGGCGGCGAAGTCCCCCCATGGCAGCCAGCTGGCACCGCCGTCCAACGAATACTCGGCCGGTTCGAGGCCGGGGGCGAGGCGGACCACGCGGACGTCCATGGCGGTTGAGGGGCCGGCGTTCCCAATGGTCAGGGCAAACGTCACCGTATCCCCGTGCCGTGCGGGATCCGGAGTGGACCTCTGGTCGTACGGTGCAAGCGAGAGGTTGGACTGGCGAACTGCCTTGAGCACGGCCTGGCCGGGCTGGTACTCGACCATCCAGCCGCCGGTGGCGAACGTCTGGGGCAGCACCTCGGCAAACTCCCCGGCGTGGCCGCCATAGGTGACGATGGCGAACTCGTCCCCGATCTGGGGTTCATACCCGTCCCGTGTCGCCAGATCGAGGCGACCGTTGACGTTGACGGTTCCGCTGACCGCCACCTGGTCGTGCTGCGTGCCCGCCGTTGGCCCCACCAGCTCGATCTGAAGGCTGCCGGCACCGGTGAGGTTGACATCGCCCAGGACGTGGAAGACGCCGGGCGAACTCCCTGGGGCCAGCACGCCGGCGTTGTCAAAGACTCCGGCCTGAACGTCCATCGTGCCGCTGCCCTCAAGGGTGCCGCTGTTGGTCAAGGTCGCCCCGGTGACGGCCAGGGTCTGATTGGCGTGAACCGTGAGCGTGCCCGAGCTGCTGACGTCCGCCTGGAACTCGAGGACTCCGCCTTGGACGGTCAGTGAGCCTTCGTTCGAGGTGAACACCCCGACCGTCCAGGTGGCCCCGGCGCCCGGCGTGACCGTCGTGTTGCCCGCGTTGACCCAGGAGCCGTTGGCGGTGCCCGCGGCCTGGGTCATGGCGGCGGGGCTGCCGCGGATGGTCAGCGTGGCCCCGGCCTGGTTGATGAAGGTTCCGTCGGCGCCGAGCGTGCCACCTTCGAGGCGGCAGACTCCGGAGACGTCAATGGTGCTGCCAGCGCCGAGGGTTCCGCCCTGCAGGGCCACGGTGCCGGCGACCGGGAAGGCGCCGCTGGCGGAAAGGTCGCCGCCGGTAACCGTCAGAAAGCCACGGGTGTCGAGGTCCGTGAGTCGGAGCGCGCCGGAGACGGTGGCGAAGATTGGTTCGTGAGGGGTGCCGGCTGGGATCTCCGCGTGTTCGTGGTTGGCCGGCGGGGTACCGCGGTCCCAGTTTCCCCCCACCTCCCAGAGCCGGCTGACGGCCCCGGTCCACGTCACCACCTCGTAGATGTTGAAGACGGCGCGTTGGGGGAACCCCCAGTTGCCGCGTCCGTCGAGGGCGCGCATCCACAGGGCGTAGGGCGTTGGCCCGAAGCCCTCCCCTGCCATGCTCAGCGCGGCATCCATGTCCACGGGATCCGCCGGCGCGACGGGCAGATCCGTCGCGTTTCCCGGCCCGGGATCAGGGGGGATCGTGGGGCCGGCCGGGGGCCACAGGAAGAACTCCAGCGCGACAATCTCGGTCGGTTCGAGCGGCGCGGCCGGCGGCTGGGTATAGAAGCGTCGGGCCTCGGAAATGCTCCAGGAGCCCAGCGTGTCCTGCGCCCGCACGGTCAGCGAATGCCAGCCGGGAGCCAGGCCGGTCGCCGCCAGCGCGGGGGCGAGTTCGGCCACGTTCCCGCCGGCCACGGCCAGTGGGGTGCCTTTGCCGACGCCGGGGTCCGCGTCGAAGAAACACTCGGCGGCGGCGAGCTCGCCGGTCGCCCGCGGCGTGACCATCGGTTGGGTGTAGAACCGTCGGGCCTCGGAGACGCTCCAGGAACCCAGCGTGTCCAGGAAACGCACCGTCAGCGAGTGCCAGCCGGGGTCCAGGCCGGTCGTGGGCAGCGCAGGGGCGAGCTCGGCCACCTCGCCGCCGGCCACGGTCAGCGGCGTGCCGTTGCCAAGCCCGGGATCCGCATCGAAGAAATACTCGGCGGCGGCGAGCTCGCCGGTCGCCCGCGGCACGGACGCCGCCTGGATGTGGAAACGCCGCGACTCGGTGAGCGACCAGGCGGACGCGGCCTCGCCGTCATCCATGGCGCGTATGACCAGGGAGTGCCACCCCGGGGCGAGCCCGGCCGTCGGGATGGACAGGACGGAATCCGTCGCCGCGCCGCCGGGCAGGAGCAGCTCCGTGCCGTTGCCCACCCCCGGGTCGGCGTCGAAGAAATACTCGCACTTGACCAGGCTGTCCGCGCGTCCCAAGCCGGCCGTGAGCAGGGCCGGCAGGGTGACGGGGAGGAGCCATCGTGAAGCAAACCGGTTCACGGGGTGCCCTCCGCCTGGCTCAGTCGTTGGTGCGGGCCTTGATGGTGACGTTCAGGGTGCCGTCCTCGGGGATGTTGGCGTTCTGGATGTTGAGCGCTTCCACGACCGGGATGTAGGGCATGGGGCTGGTCTCCCACGGCACCTCGCCGCCGTCCGGCCACGGGTACATGCCGCCGTAGAGCCCGATGTCTGTTGCATCCGTGCCGGCGCCAGTCGCCGCCGATCCCGCGTTGGTGTGGAAGCTCTGCGTGTAGTTGAAGGCCACGGCCTGCTTGACCACGCCGACAAAGTCCGGGTCGGTGCCGACCAGGTTGTCGCCGCCGGAGTTGGTGCCGGAGAGGTTGAAGTTGTCGTTCGTCGAGAAGCAGCTGATGTTGTGGTTCCAGGTGCAGAACTCATGCGCCGCATGGTAGGGCGACGCCCCGTAGAAGATGTTGTTGGTGAAGATGACGTTGCGCACGGCGCCCGTGAAAGCCGCGTCTGATGCCCGGATGAAAATGCAATTGGTGATGAGGGCGTTCACGTCGTTGTCGTCGTAGCTGCTGACCCGCCCGGAGAAGATGCAGTTGGCGACGACCAGTCCGTCGCACACGTTCGGCGGCTTGGCCCCCGCCAGGGAGCTGTCGATGATCGAGTTCTTCACCGTCCAGTTCTTCGAGAAACTCGGTTCGACGCTCCCAACCCGGCAGCGTTCGATGACGATGTCCTGAATGCGCTGATAGGCGCTTGCCCCGCTGATGGATCCTCGAACCGTCGTCACATCCAGCCCCAGCAGCAGAGTCCCGGAGGGGTCGAGGGTGGAGTTCGGCGCCTTGAAGGTCAGCGTGGTGATCTTCGCCACCAGCGCCGACTGCTTGTTCGGATTGTAGCCGGGGCCGATGATGGTGAGGCGCTTGTTGAGCTCCACACTCCCGTAGCTGGTCTCCGACCCCGCCACCAGGATGACATCGTCGTTGGCCGAGGCCGCGATTGCCGCCGCCAGACTCGTGTACTGCGCCGGGAAATTGGGCGTGTTGCTGACCGTGCGGAACGCCGCCTGCACCCCGGACACCATACCCATGCCGATGCACACGGTAACCAGGACAGATGCGCGTGACCTGCTCATGGGGGCCTCCTTGCTTTGGCCGTGAGAAATCGGGACGTGCCACCAACGCCGACCGTGTTGCCCGAGGGCCCCGCGGGCCGCGAAGCTCCAGGCAACGATGTCTTTCCACACTCTCTGAGAGTAGTATACCGGGCACTCCACAAAAAGCAATCCCGCGCCGTGGCCGGGTGTATGACAACCGTGACAGGAAGGGCTTCCCCGCGCTTTGCGTCCCGATCCTGTCCCACCGGTCTCTGACCACTTGCCGACGCGAAGCGTCTCTGGAGTGCCTGCGGCCTGGGTTCCCGCGGCGTAGTTCGCCGGGGCGAACGAAGACGGGCCGCAGCTCTCACACGGGCCGGCATGACGGCCCGCCAGTCCCCCGGGGCAGGCCCCGGCGGAACAAAGCGGTCGCCCGCCGTCGCCAGATGGCTATGGCGTGGCACGCAGGCGACCG
>MVZH01000308.1 GCA_002068325.1 Lentisphaerae bacterium ADurb.BinA184
CCTCCCGCCGGCGGGCGGCGTCCGCTTTGATGCGCGTCCGGGCGGCGGTCAAATGGCCGGCGACGGCACACTGGGCGATGCCCAGCCGGCGGCCCAGTTCGAGGAAGGCATACGCGAGACCACCGGGTTCGCTCAGCCCTCCGGCGGCCAGTGCCCGCTCGATGGCCGTCGTCTTAGCCGCGACAAGCCCGGCGCACATGAGGGCGTCCTGTGCCGCCGCGGTGGCGGGCGCCTTGCCTGCCTGAACGATGGCCAGCAGGTCAATGCCGTGTTGTCGGGCAAAGCTCCTGATGTGTGCCAGCGGCAGCAGCAGGACGTTGCGCAGGTCGGCCACGAACATGTGTTCGAACACGTTTCCGTCGGTGGACGGGGCGACAGCGACAGGTTGTCCGTGTCGCCGGGCCTCGGCCCGTGTGTTCACGCGCAGACCGGGGGTGATTCGTCGTCGCGCCATTTTTCAGCCCTCCAGCAGTTTCAGGACACGCCGGACAGCGGACAGGGGCAGCGCATCGGCCAACTTGCGGAGTTGCGCCCGCTCGGGTTCGCCCGCGGCGTCGGCGTGGCCCGGCAGCAGCCGGCGGAAGTCGGGCAGGGGCGCCGCGCGGATCAGTTCCGCGTCAACATAGTACTTCGCGGCGGTGGCGGCGGAATCGCCGGTCATGACGGCCAGTTGCAGCGCCGTGGCGCCGGCCCTCGCGGCCTGTGTGGCGAAGGTGGTTCGCAGACTGTGGGCGGCGTATGCGGCCCGGCGGGCGACACGTTGCGCGGGGGCGTCGCCGTCGGGGCGGCCCGCAGTCCCGGCGGCGGCCTGGACAAGCTCGACAACCGGCTCGTCAACCCGCCAGCCTCCCCGCTCATACAGGGCGGCCAGCGTCGGTAGGATTCGGCCCGTGGAACGCGGCAGGGCGCCCAGGGCGGCGGCAACTGGCGGCAGGATAGGTACAACGGCGGCCTTGCCCTTGCCGCGCGTCTTGTGGGGCGTGTAGCGGATCACGCCGGCGGCGGTGTCCACGGCGGGCCATTCAAGCGTGGCGGCGTCTTTCAGCCGCAGCCCGCCGAAGAGTTGCAGGGCAACCAGCGCACGCCATTCGGCGCGGGGTTCAAGCCGGGGGTCGGTCTCCACCAGTTGCAGCAGGTGCGCGGTCTGTTCAGCCGTCAGTGGCTTGTGTCCCTCCCGGTAGCCGGAGCGTTGCCGCGGGGTGCGGCCCCACACGTCTTCCAGGCTGAAACGGCGGGCCAGGGTTCGCCATACCAGCCCCAGGGCGTTGCGGCGGTAGGTGTGCGTGTTCGCGCTAATGCCGCTCTGCCATAGGTCTTCCAGGTAGGCGGCGGCCGTGTCTCCGCTAACGTCGCCGGCCTGGCGGATTCCCCGGCCCTCTGCCCAGGTCGCGAAGTCAGACAGCGCCCGCTCATAGTTGCGCAGCGTCCCCGGCCCGGCGGTCGGCTTCGATTTCACGAAATGGCGCCAGACCATGGCCAGGGGCAGGGGGGCGGCGTCGCGGCGAATCCGGGCCACGGCCAGCAGCAGCCCGGCCTTGTCGGGGGCTTGCACTTCCCGTTCAACCGTCTTGGCCTCGGCGGCGGCCTCTTTGCGGGTCGTGGCGGCCAGCGTCTTCGTTACCAGGCGCCGCCTTCCGTCGGGGTCGGTCACCGTCCATTGGAACATGTACTTGCCACGGTCGGCGGCATAGTATATGGTGCCCTTGCCCTTGGTTCGCCGTTTGCCTGGCATGTTGCGCCCTTTCGGTGTCCGGTGGCGGGCGTCATTGTCCGCAACCGACAACGAAAATAGCGCTTCGGTGCCGAATAGTCAAACAGATAGCCAAACGTTTTCAAAGAGTCATTCTTATGTCGATACGTTCGCAACGTATAGGTCACGGGTTCGACTCCCGTCAGCTCCACCACTTCCCCTCTGTAGAGTCCCGCACGGGCTCTGGCTGTCCCCGGTTTATATGCGGAAACTCGCAAACGGTTGGCAAACGGTTGTCCGGTGACCGTTTTTCCGCCAATAGCAGGCGACAACCGGGGGTGAACAGGTCGGGGCATGCGCACACGATACCGCCCGGCGGCGCCGCCGCGACCTGCCCGTGTGGACACAGATCTGTGGCCGCCAGACCCGTCAACTTGGTCTGGCTACCGGTGAGATGAAAGGCGGGGTTACTCGGGCCAAGACGGGCCGTTCACGGCAGGTGCACAGTACCTAAGAGAAAAGCATGAGCCCCCGTACATCCTCCACGCTTGCCTGGGTCTGCGAGCATCATCTGCCGCGGGTGAAGCGGTTGGTCGAGGGGCTTGACCCGGAGCTGCCGACGCTGGCGCCGGTGCGCGCGGCGGTCGCCGCCGGCGAGTGGCAGCGGGCGTGTGCGGCCCTGCTCGCCCACTACCGCACTTGTTTTTCCGGAGGGTGGTTGCGGCACGGGCCGGTGCCGGTCGGCGACCGCACCGACGCGGCAACCGAGAAGGCGGCCGACGCTGTCTTCGCGGTGCCCGGCCGCGACGTGCCGATCCCGCGCCGGCCCGACGGCAGCCTGGACTGGGCATACGTCCCGCCGTTGCCCGGCGGCCGCGAGTGGGTCTACGGCATCAACCGCCACGACTACATGACGGATCTCCTCAACGCCTTCTACGCGACGGGCAACCGCCGCTACGTCCGCGCCCTCGACGCGCAGCTGCATGACTGGTGCCGGCAGGTTGAACGCCCCGCGAAACCCGGCGATGCCTGCCCCTGGGGCACGGTCCTCGAACCGGGGCACCGCGTCAAGGTCTGGCCCGCCGTCTTCTACGGCCTGCAGTCGGAGGAGGACTTTTCGGCGGCGACGCGCATCCTCGTGCTGAGCCAGGCGCTGGACCACGCGGAGTTCCTCGACCAGTTTCACGCCGGCGGCAGCAACTGGATTGTCACGGAGATGGCGGGGCTGTTCTCCGTTGCCTGCGCCTGGCCGGAGTTCCGCCGGGCCGCGGCCTGGCGCGAGGTGGCCCTGCGCACGATGCAGTCGGAAATGCGCGATCAGGTCTACCCCGACGGTGTGCAGAAGGAGCTGTCGAGCAACTACCAGGTGGCTGTGCTGTGGCACCTCGGCCACTTCGTCGCCACCGCGCGCGGCGCCGGAGTCGCCCTGACGCCCGAGTTCGAGGCCCTCATCGAGAGCCTGTGGAACTACCTGGCCTACGCCCTCGGGCCGACGGGATTCCTGCCGCACAACGGCGACTCCGACCGCTGCCAGCCGTCCGCCGACTCGCAGGTCATCAAGCCCCTGGACACCCTCCGGCCCATCCTCGATGCCGCCGTCTTCCACCGCCGTCCCGACTGGCAGTACATTGCCACCAACGGCGCCGAGGGCACACACCCGTTGGGCCGGCCCTCCGTCGTCTTTCCCTGGGCGGGGCAGCTCATCATGCGCAGCGGCTGGGACGCCGACGCGCACTGGGGGTTCTTCGACGCAGGCCCCTGGGGGATCCTCCACCAGCACAACGACGCGCTCCACCTCTCCGTGACCGCCTTCGGGCGCGACCTGCTCGTCGACAGCGGGCGCTACACCTACGAGAACTATCTGGCCGAACCCGGGACGTGGCGGAGCTACTTTGTTAACGCCATCGCCCACAACGTCATCCTTGTCGACGGCCTCGTCCAGGCCGACGGCTCGCGGCTGGCGGAACGCCCGCTGACCGCCCAGGAGGCGTGCGTCACCCCGGAGTATGATTCTGCCGTCGGCACGTTCGCCGACGGGTTTGCGGACATCGCAACCGCCAGCGCCCGGCTAAAGGCGATCCTCTGGCGCCAGCCGGCCATGCCCGAGGCCGACCGCGGCGTGACCCACACCCGCGCCGTCGTCTACCTGCGCGGTGTCTGTTGGGTGGTCGTGGATCGCGTGGTGGTTGATCGTCCGCGCCGCCTCGCGCCGCTCTGGCATTTTCACCCGGACTGCACGGTGGAGCGTCAAGGGCAGTCGGTGGTGACGGTGGACGAAGATGTCGGCAACCTGCGCGTCCAGCCGGTCGGCCCGATCGCGTGGGAGATCGATCTGGTGCGCGGCCGCGAGGGGCCGGACTTCCAGGGGTGGTACAGCCCGGAGATGGATGTCCGCCTTCCGAATACCTGCGCCTGCTATGACGCCACGGTTCCGGGCACGGCAACCTTCGCCTGGGTGCTGCTGCCGGCCAGAGGCGCCGTACCCGAGGTGCAGGCGGGCGCCGTGCCCTCACCCGACGGCACCGCGCTTCTGGAACTCGCCCTGCCTGACGGGCGACGGGTGGAGATCGGCGTGCGCCTGGCCCCGGATGTCCCGCTCCGGTTGCGGGACGGGACCGCCGTCGGCAGCCGCTGCGCCGTGCGCTGGATCGCGTGAGGCTGGCTCCTCAAGTCACCGTGGATC
>MVZH01000309.1 GCA_002068325.1 Lentisphaerae bacterium ADurb.BinA184
TCGACGACTTCGACCCCGAACCCCGCCCCCAGACTGCGGACTCCGCAACCCCCTCCATCCTCGACGACTTCGACCCTGAACCGACCCTCCACCCGGTTGCGGACTCCGCAGAACGCTCGATCCTCGATGATTTCGACCCCGAACCCGGCGACGTCACGCGCACCACGGCGCCCGCCGGGCCCCGGCCGCCGACCGCCTCCAGCCGCGCCTGGATCCTGTGGCCCCCCGTCCGTTACGACTACGCCCACATCGCCCGCGACAGCGCCGCCGGCCGCGACGCCCTCCCCCCCGTCCGTTACGACTACGCCCATATCGCCCGCGACAGCACCGCCGGCCGCGACGCCCTCGCCTCCCCGTGGGGACAGACCATCCCCACCACCGGCCAGCGCTTCGCCTCCAGCTGGCGCGACGGACACTACCTCGGAACCGACGACCGCGGCCGCGATGTCCTCGCCCGCCTCGTCTACGGATTCCGCGTCTCCCTCGCCTTCGGTTTCCTCGTCGCCTGCACCGGCGTCGTCCTCGGCGTCATCTTCGGCGCCGTCCAAGGGTTCTTCGGCGGCTGGGTTGATCTGCTCGGACAGCGCTTCACCGAAATCTGGGAGTCCATGCCCCAGCTCTACCTGCTCATGATCATCAGCTCCATGCTCGCCCGCAACATCTACGTGCTCTTCATCATCCTCAACCTGACCTCGTGGATGGGCATGGCCGCCTACATGCGCGCCGAGTTCCTGCGCGGCCGCAACCTCGACTACGTCAAGGCCGCCCGCGCCCTCGGCGTCTCCAACCGAGCCATCATGTTCCGGCACCTCCTGCCCAACTCCCTGACCCCCATCATCACCTTCTTCCCGTTCAACGTCACCGGCGGCGTGCTCGCCTTGGTCAGCCTGGACTTCCTCGGACTCGGGGTGCCAAGCCCCTACCCCAGCCTTGGCGAACTCCTTGCCCAGGGCCACGCCAACCTCCACGCCACCTGGATCATCGTACCGACCTTCCTCATCCTCAGCAGCACCGTCACCCTCCTGACCTTCGTCGGCGACGGCCTCCGCAACGCCTTCGACCCGCGCCGCAGCACCGCCGCCGCCTGACCGCCCCTCCGTTCGTCGTTGTCCGCACTCCATGCCCCGCGCCCCGCGCCCCGTGCTCCACGCTCCACGCTCCGCGCCCCGTGCTCCACGCTCCGCGCCCCGTGCTCCACGCTCCGCGCTCCGTGCTCCACGCTCCGCGCTCCGTGCTCCACGCTCCGCGCTCCGTGCCTTCGTTCCCGGCATCACCGGCGGAGCCCGCCGGCTCCATGCCCCGTGCCCCGTACCGCTACACGCAGGTTTGCGGAATCCGCAATCGGCGCTACAGTGCGCACGGCTGGCGCGTGCGGATCTGTACTCTTCGACGCGTCTGGCCAGGATCCCTTGGGAGCCCTCATGACCGGTACCATCCCCTTCATCCAGGATCTGGCCGTGGTCCTGCTGGTCGGCGGACTGGCCGCCCTGGTCTGCCACTGGCTCGACCAGCCGAAGGTCGTCGGCTACATCGTGGCCGGCCTTGTCATCGGCCCCAACACCCCGCCCTTCTCCCTCGTCGTGGATGAGGGGACCATCCACACGCTGGGCGACCTCGGCGTCGTCTTCCTCATGTTCTCCCTGGGGCTGGAGTTCAACCTGCGCCGCATGCGCAAGGCGGGCGCCACCGCGGTCGTCACCGGCACCATGGACGTGGTCATCATGGTCTGCCTCGGCTACCTGCTGGGACGGCAGCTGGGCTGGACGCCCGTCGAGAGCCTCTTTCTCGGCGCCATCATCTGCGACTCCTCAACCACCGTCCTCATCAAGACGCTCCAGGACCTTGGCCGGGCCCGCGAGCGCTTCGCCGGAAGCATCGTCGGCATCACCGTCTTCGAAGACATGCTGGCCGTGATCCTGATGGCCGGGCTCACCGGAATCGCAGTCACCGGCCAGCCCGACAGGGGGGCGATTGGCAAGACCCTCGCCTTCCTGACCCTGTTCCTGCTGGTCGTGGTCGTGGCCGGTCTGCTCACCGTGCCACGCCTGGTCAGCTACCTGTCACGCCTCAACAATGAGGAGTTGCTGCTGTTGCCGGTGGTGGGCATCTGCTTCGGCGTCAGCGTGGTGGCCGCCCGGCTCGAGCTGAGCATGGCCCTGGGCGCCGTCCTGGTCGGCGCCCTCGCCTCGGAATCGCGCGCCGTGCAACGCCTCGCCGGCCTCTTCGACCCCCTGCGCCACATCTTCGGGGCCGTCTTCTTCGTCACCGTCGGCCTGATGCTCAACCCGGCCATGCTCCTCAGATACTGGCTGCCCATCGTGCTGGTCACCGCCCTCGTGATCGTCGGCAAGTTCGTCAACAACACCGTCGGCACCTTGCTGACCGGGCACGACCTGACCAGCGCGGTGCAGATCGGCGCAGGCATCGCCCAGACCGCCGAGTTCGCCATCATCATCGCCACGCTCGGAATCTCCCTCGGCGCCACCGGCGAGCACGTCTACCAGGTCGGAGTCATGGCCGCGGTGCTGACCACCCTGCTCAGCCCCTACCTGCTACGGGCGGCAGACCGCTACGCGCCGCGCCTCGCCGACAGCCCGCTGTGCCGGCGCTGGGCCGCCGGCTTCGGCTTCTACAGCCAATGGCTCGAGCGCGCGGGGAAACGCCGCGTCAACGACACCATCCGCCGGGCTATCCGCCGCCTCATCTTGCTGCTGATCGTCAACATCGCCCTGATCGGCACCCTCCTCGGCGTCGCCGGCTACGTCGTGCGGGCCCTGCCCCGACCCTGGCTGAAGTCGCCCTGGTGGAGCCAGGCCTATCCAGTGCTGGTCTGGCTGGCGGCCATGGCGCTGGCGCTCCCCATGTACGTCGGATGCCAGCGGAAACTCGAAGCCATCGGAGCCATCCTGGCGGAACTCGCGTTGCCCATCAGCCTGCCCGGCGCCTGGGCGCGCCACGCCCGCGCCTTCGTCACCGACGCAATCTGGATGGCCGGCATGTTCGGCATCGCCCTCCTGACCTTCATCCTCAGCGCCGCCGTGCTCCAATCGGAGTACGCCCTCGGCCTGCTGATGGCCGTCATCGCCGTCGCCACCGTCGTGCTCTGGCGTCGCCTGGCCCGCCTGTACGGCCGCGCCCAAGTCTCGCTGCATCAGGCCTGGTCGGGAAAGGCCGCCGCCACCACCACCACCGACGCCGCCCGCCCCCCCCTCGACCTGAAGATCGAGGAGGTCTGGGTCGGCAACACCACCGGCGAGGCCGTCCGCACCTTGGGGGAACTCGCCCTGCGCGCCCGCACCGGCGCCACGGTCGTCGCCATCGAACGCAACGGCGTGCAACTGGACAACCCCGGCGCCGGCACGCCCCTCCAGCCGGGCGACCGCCTCTTCCTCCTCGGCAATCCCGACGAGATCGAGCAGGCCAGAGGCTTGCTGGCCTCGCCCCAGCCGGCCTCGCCGGAACCCCCCGCCACGGCCTGAGACCGTCGCGGCCACAGAGCCGTTGTGCCTGCCACACGGCGCGGCTGTGCGGCCATCGTAGGGCAACCGCCTGCCGCGCCGCCCTGCCGCGCCGCCTTTTCGCGCCGTAGCGGGCACGCGAAGGCGGAAGTCGGCCGACAAAGGCGGGGCCGGTTGTCTCGGCTGCCTCAGTCGGCAACCGGCTGCGTCTGCGTTGGCAAGGGCAGCGAGAGGCGGTACATTCTGAGGAAAGTGCAGTTGCCGCGGGGCATCACCCGCAACCAACCGGAAGCCACACGTGCCAGGAAGCGAACAGAACGCGACACACGGCGGCGGCCTGCCGATCGTCGCCATCGTCGGGCGGCCGAACGTCGGCAAGTCGTCGCTCTTCAACCGGATCGCCGGGCGGCGCATCGCCATCGTGCACGAGGAGCCCGGGGTCACGCGCGACCGCATCGTGGCGCCGTGCCAGGCCGGCGAGCGGCACTTTCTCCTGGTTGACACCGGCGGGCTTGGCATGTTCGCCGACGAGACGCGCACGCCCCTGTTCGACGGCCTGATCCGCACCCAGGTGGATACCGTGCTGGCCGACGCCGACCGCATCGTCTGGGTCGTTGATGCCCGCGACGGGGTGACCCCCTTGGACCGCGACCTCGCCGCCTACCTGCGGGTCTCTGGGAAGACAGTCATCCTGGTTGCCAACAAGGCCGACAACCCGACGGTCGAGCAGGCCGCCGGTGCCGAGTTCCCGACGTTGGGCATGGGCGAGGCGCTGCCGATCTCATGCACCCACAACCGGGGCATCGGCCGCCTGGTTGAGGCCGTGGTCCGCGGCCTCAACGCCCCCAGCCACGGGCCGGCGCCCCGCCCCAACGACCTCAAGCTGGCCGTGGTCGGCCGGCCCAACGTGGGCAA
>MVZH01000310.1 GCA_002068325.1 Lentisphaerae bacterium ADurb.BinA184
GCCGGCGGGGACCGCCAGCGGGGGTTTTGCCTCCGCATTCTTGACTCGCCGGGCCATGCCGTTCGGCCAGTCGAAGACCACCTTAGTGACAGACCGCCGCGGCCCCTCATGCTGATGCTGGCGGTACACGATCGGACGGGCGAGGTCGGGAGTCAGCCAGACCTCGATGAGGTTGCGCACCTTGTAGATGGCATCAATGAACGGCGAGGAGTGCACAGACAGGGCGATGTGTGCGGCCGGCCGGTCGTCGCACCGCGCCTCGGGGGTGGCGACGAGCGTGGCGGTGCCGGCGTGGATGGCGCCCCAGCGCAGGCTGTAGACGAGACGTTCGGCGGTCAGGGCCGTGTCCGCCCCCGCCCGCCCGGCCAGCGTCAGCGCCGCCCACGCCAGGACGACGGCGAGCCAGCCCGCGGCCCATGGGCGCACGGCGGCCCCACGGGGCACCCCATGGACGTGCCGCACCGGCGTGGGTTGCTGTGCCTGTGACGTCGCCATGACCGGCCGTTTGGTGGAATCCGCCGGAACCGGAACCTGTCAGAGGGAATTACACCGGCGGCCGGCCGGGCGAACGGTGGCCGAGGCGGGTCAGGCGAGGTCGCGCACGATGGCGTCCGCGATGCCGGGGATGGCGTTGCGGACCGGCGGGGTGCAGCCCTCGGCGAAGCGGCGAAGCTCGACGACCTCGACGGCGTAGATGCGGATGTCCGCCGGGATGGCGTATCCCATCTGGCGGCCGAGCGCGAATGCCGAGGCGAAGTTGAGGTCGTGCGCGGAGCTGTAGCGGATGGTCGAGGCGAAGTCTTCGAGGGTGAACCGGTAGAGGGTTCCGGGCGGGGCCTGGCCGAGCTGGATGGCGTCCAAGATCAGCAGGCGGTCGAACCCGCCCAGGCGCGGGATGAGGTCCAGCGAGGCGGACGATTCCTTCTCGATCACGATGTCGCAACGGCCGTGCAACCGCGGCCGCAGGCGGTCGGCGATCTCCCAGCCGGCGGCGTCGTCGGAAAGGATGGGGTTCCCCAGTGCGAGGATGAGAGTCCTGGCCACCAGACCGCCTCCGGGGCGCCGCCGTCAGTCCCGCGCCGGACCGTCCTCCGTCCCGCGTGCGATCCGGCGGATCATCTGGTTGCGGTGGTCGAAGATGCGCACGTCCATGGGCATCTGCCCGGGCAGGGCGTGGGTCGAGCAGGAGAAGCAGGGGTCGTAGGCGCGGAAGCACATCTCCAGCATGTTCAGGATGCCGTCGCTGACCTCGCCGTTGTGGATCAGCGCCTTGGCGACTTTCTTCATCGTCAGGTTCATGCCTGGGTAGTTGATGCTGGAGGCGACCAGCAGGTTGATCTTGGTCAGCAACCCCTTGTCGTCGCACTCGTAGTGGTGCATCAGCGTGCCGCGCGGGGCGGCGACGATGCCGACTCCCCACGTCGGCTTCTCGGTCGGGATGTGCCGCACGTCGGGGTTGGTGATGTCTGGGTCACTGATCAACTCCTGCAGCCGCTCGGCCGCCATCATCACCTCAATCGCCCGCGCCCAGTGGAAGGCCAGCGTGTGATGGACGGGCTTGCCGCCCATGATCCGGAAGAAGTTCTCCGCCGCCGCCTGCGCCAGGGGGGTGGGCAGGCGATCGCTGACGTTGAGCCGGGCCAGCGGCGCCACGCGGACGATGCCGCTGTCCGGCCCGTCCACAAACCCCTTCCAGCCGACCTTGCGCAGATAGGGCATCTTCAGGTAGCTCCAGGGCACGACGTGCTCGGCCATGTACTCGGTGTAGTTGCGTGGGCCGAACCGCCCGACTTCCTGGCCGGCGGGGTTGATGATGCGGACTTCGCCGTCGTAGAAGTTGGCCCGGTTCTGGCGGTCCACCAGGCCCATGTAGTACGTCTCATGGTAGAAGAGGTCGCGGTTCAGCACGACGTCGAGCAGCTGCCGGTTTTGCAGGATGAAGCGGTCTACGACTTCGAGGGTGAACTTGCCGAACTCGACCAGCTCGGTTGTCATCGCGGCGATGCGGTCGCGGTTCTCCGCCGACAGCGCCTGCGAGATGCCGCCGGGCAGGCCGAAGATCGGGTGGGTGGCCTTGCCGCCGATGATTTCCTGGATGGTGGCCGAATGGGCACGGTTGACCAGCACCCGCCGCCCGATCTCCGGGCCGACGGCGTTGAGCACGCCGACGATGTTGCGCTCGGCCGGCGTCGCCGCCCAGCCGCAGATCAGGTCCGGCCCCACGGCCATCGCGTAGATGTGGGCAATGTGACTGTGCAGGAAATGGGCGCAGTAGCCGAGTTCGCGCAGCTTCTTGGCCGTCGGCGGGGGATCAATGTTGTAGGCCATGTCCACGGCCTTGGTGGCGGCCATGTGGTGCGGCCACGGGCAGACCCCGCACAGGCGCGTCGTGATGCGCGCAATCTCGTCAATGGGGCGGCCCTTGCAGAACTCCTCGAAGCCGCGCAACTCGACCACCTGGAAATAGGTATCCTCGACCTCGCCCTTTTCGTCGAGGAAAACGCTGATCTGGGCGTGGCCCTCCAGCCGCGTCGCCGGCGCGATGCGCACGACTCGGCCGGCCACCTTGCGCTTCTCGTCGGTCAGTTTCGGATAGGTCATGCCTGGCTCTCCTGACCTGGGCGATGCATCAACCTCAGAGGCTCGAAAACTCAACGCGCCTCAACTCACGGCCTTCCGGAGTGCTGCGCCTCCCCCCGCCGTCCATCTTCTGCGTTCAGCGTTCCGCCTTCCGCCTTCCGCATTCCCCCCCTGTCCTTTGGTTTCCGGACAGCTTTCCACGGGCGGTTTCGCGGTGAAGCGTTCAGGTGGAGGCGTCCTTGTCGGTGGCCGGCTTCGCCGCCCCGCCCCGGTCTTTCCGCACCCGGCGCAGCAGCGACTTGGGCAGCGTGAAGCGGTACAGCGTGCCGAGCGGATCGCGCATCCGAGTCATCAGGGCTTCGATCTCCTCCTCGGGGATCTCGGTCTCCGTGCCGCTGACCTTGAGCACCGAGGCGAAGGCGCTGAGCATGCTTCCGCCGTGGTCGAGGACGGCGCCGGTCGGCCCCATGCAGCCCCGGCACGGCATGTTGACCTTCATGCACTTGGCGTCGCAACCGCCGCGGGTGGCGGGGCCGAAGCAGAGCAGGCCCTGTTCGAGGAAGCACTTCTCGGGGTCCAGCCGCGTGTAGTCAATGCTCTTGATATCAACGATGACGACCTTGTCCGGCCGCTTGCGCGGGCACTCCTCGCACAGCGTGCGCTCGCAGGCCAGGATGAGGCCCTTGGGCGGCAGCGGCGCCTTGCCCTGCACAAAGTCGGCGACCACCTGCAGGAGCTTCAGGTTCATCTCCCGCGTCGGCGGGCAGGCGCCGACCAGGTAGTCAACGTCCACCACGTCGTCCAGCGCCTTGACGTCCTCGAACAGCTCCGGCAGCCGCAGCTCATGCCCTTCGGGGCTGACGTAGGTGGTCTGGGGCCGGGTGTGGTCGGGGTTGACGGTGGTGGCGGTCTCGTCGTAGACCGTATCGAGGATGCGGGCCCGGGTTGTGGTGTTGGCCAGGCCGGGGATGCCGCCGAACGCCGAGCAGGCGCCGTACGCCACCAGCACCTTGGACTTCCGGCGCAGGAGCCGGGCGATATGCTCGTTCTCGCTGTTGCGCACCGCCCCGTGGTAGAGGCAGAGCGTGATCTCGCCGTCGGCCATGGCCTCGACATCCGCCAGCTTCACGTCCGACACCAGGGGGGCGAAGCTGAGCTCGGCGATCTCGAACAGCTTCACCAGCTCGACGTCAAGGTCCAGCACCGCGATGTCACAACCGGAGCAGGTGGCGCCCTGGGCGAGCGCAATCTTGATTTTCTCAGGCATCGTGCGGCTCCTTTGCGGACTCCGCAGCCGGAACCGCCGGGGCGCGGCGGAAGGGGCTGGGGCCGAGCTCGGTGATGCGTTGGACGAAGCCGTTGATGGTGGCGGCGAACTTCTCCGCCTCGCCGGCCGAGATCCAGGCCAGCTGCAGGCGGTCGGGCTGCAGGCCGAACTGCGCCACCAGCGAGCGCAGCATGGCGACCCGGCGGCGGGTGCGGTAGTTGCCGCCGATGTAGTGGCAGTCGCCGGGGTGGCAGCCGGCCACCATGACCCCGTCGGCGCCCTTGTTGAAGGCTTCGAGCACCCACTCGGGATCGACGCGGGCCGAGCACAGCGTGCGGATCACCCGGAAGTGCGGCGTGATGGGGTAGCGGCTGATGCCGGCCAAGTCGGCGCCGGCATACGAGCACCAGTTGCAGCAGAAGACGATGATTTTCGGCTTGAAGTCGCTCACACGGTCTCTCCTGGACCCTCGGCCCCGGCCGGCCGTCGCCCGGACGACGGCGGCCC
>MVZH01000311.1 GCA_002068325.1 Lentisphaerae bacterium ADurb.BinA184
CGCCGACGTCGAGGGCATCGCCCGTGCCGGCGTCTACCGCGTCGGCCACCCGCGCAAGCCCGGCATGCGGGCCCGCTGGCTCGCCGTCAATCCGGTCAAAGGCGAGTCGGACCTGACCACGATCGGGGAGGCCGACTGGCACGCCGCCCTCGGCACCCGCCACGTGCGCACGCTGCCCTACGAACAGCTGGACGGCGCCTTCGCCCGCCGGCGTGAAATGCTGCCGGCCCTGCTGGCCGCGGTGGCGGTCGCCTTCGCCCTCGAAGCCGGGGTCGGGGCTTGGCAGGCCGTGCGCCGGAGGAGGCACCATGGCTGACCTGGGTCCCTTCTCCGGGCTCGTGCTCCGCCTGCTCGGCCTGCCCGCCGCCGCGCGGGTGGACTCGGTCATCTCCGGCGCCTGGGAGCTGGCCGCGCCCTGGGCCACGGCCGGGCTGACCGTGGCGGCCGTGGGGCTGCTGGCGCTGGCCGCCGTCAACTTCCTGCCCGCCATCAACCTGCGGCTGCGCACCCGCATCCTCGTGGCCCTCATCCGCCTGGCCGCCGGCGCCGTGCTGCTGGTGATCGCCCAACGGCTCGAACTCAACCTGCGGCTCCGCCTCGAACGCCCGCAGAACTGGGTGGCGGTCGTGGACGACTCGGCCTCGATGCGCACGCGCGACGCCGCCAACGGCAACGCCCAATCGCGTTTCCAGGCGGCCGCCGCCGACCTTGAACGCCTCCGCAACCGGGCGGGGAAACGCGTCGAGCTGCTCACCCGCACGGTCAGCGGACAGCCGCTGGGCGAAGAGGCCGGCGCCGGCCCGACCAACCTCCACCACGCCCTCACCGAGGCGGCCCTGCGCACCCACGGCGTCAACCGCGTGGTCCTCCTGACCGACGGCCGCGACACCGCCAACCACGACCTCGCCGGCCTCGGGCAAAGCCTGCGCGCCCGCGGCGTCCACCTCGATATCCTCCCCTACGGCGGCGGCGCCCCGCCGCGCGACAGCGCCATCGTCGGCCAGCCGGAACGCGCCGTCATCCGCCTGGGCGAAGACCTCATCGTGAACGGCGAGATCCGCCAGTCGGCCGCCGGCACCGCGCCGGCGGCGGAGACCCGCTGGCAGGTCAGCCTCGAAGAGGACGGCCGGGTGGTGCACCAGATCGAGGCCGACGGCGGCCCGCGGGCGGCGTTCCGCCTGGCCTACAAACCACCCCGCGGCGGCCCCCACACCTACACCCTCGTCCTCGCCGGCGACGACACCCTGGCCGCCAACAACCGGTACACCTTCCGCGCCGCCGTCGTCGAGGAGAAGATCAACGTGCTGCTGGTCGAAGGCTATCCGGGGTACGAGTTCAAGCTGATGAAGTACGTCCTGGAGACCGACCCGCTGGTCAACCTGGTGGCGGTCTCGCACATCCCCGGCGGCGGGGTCTACGTGCAGGGCAACGCCATCCATGCCAACCCCGAGGAGGGGGTGATCAGCTCACAGGCCGAGCTGTTCAAGTACGACATCGTGGTGCTGCGCGACGTCTCGCGCCGCTACTTCCTGGCCGGGGGCGACGTCTCGGAGAGCCGGCTGCAGGCCATCGTGCAGTTCGTGGTCAAGCGCGGCGGCGGGCTGATCGTCACCGGCGGGCAGGACGTGTTCCGGGCCGGCGGCTACGAGGACAGCGCGCTCATGGAGGTGCTGCCCTTCGACCTGGGCACGCATTTCAGCAAGGAGCCGCAGTTCGACGGGCTGTTCTTCGCCAACACCCCCAAGGCCGCCGCCGCCCACCCCCTGCTGCGGCTGTTCGACGACCCCGACAAGAACCGCGACCGCCTGACCAGCCTGCGCGAGCTGAACGGCAGCAACAACGTCGGCCGCTTCCGGCCCCTGGCCACGCCGCTGATGACCCGCTTCGTGAAGCTGAAGGGCGCCTCCGGCGAACCGGTCGAACGCGAGGTGCCGCTCATGGCCTACATGGCGGTCGGCGAAGGCAAGGTCCTGGCCTGGGCCGCGGACACGCTCTGGCGCTGGCAGCTGCAGCCGGAGTTCGACGACCCGCCCCTCCAGGGCCTGCTCGCCAACGCCGTGCGCTACCTCGCCCCGCCCCCGCAGCAGCGCGCCGGCATCCCCTTCGTCGCCCTCGCCGACCCCTCGCCCCAAGTCGGGCAGGAGGTGCTGCTGTCCACCGTGCTCAAGGACAAGAACTTCGACCCCATCGCCAAGGCCGACCTCCTGGTCACCGTCACCCGCCCCGACGGACGGCAGGAACACATCTACCCGCGCGACCTGCCCGAGGCGCCGGGCCGCTACGAGTACCGCGTCGCCGTCGCCATGCCGGGGAACCACCAGGTGCGCGCCGAGTACGCCGGCCAAGTCCACGAGGCCGCCTTCTACGCCGAGGGCGCGGCCAGCGAATTCGCCGACCTCTCGGCCAACCGCGCGGCCATGGAAGAGCTCGCCGAGGCGGCCGGCGGAACCTGCGTCGGCTCGGTGGACGACTGGTTGCGCACCCTCGACACCTCCCCCTCGACCTACGAGCTGGCGCACAACCTCCAAGCCTGGAACAGCCCCCTCGCCCTGCTCCTCTTCTTCGCCCTCGTCTGCCTCGACTGCTACCTCCGCAAACGCCAAGGCCTGCCGTAGCCGAACCGGCGCCGCAGGCACGCGAAGGCCCGGAAGGGCAACACCGCCCAGGCGACGAGCCGCTGGGACCGGAGGAAGGGGCGGCACCGCCCGTCACCCCCAGGACGCCGGAACCGCCTTCGCGGTGACGGCCGCGGCTACCGCCCGCGCCCGCTGTTCTTGATGCTGTTCTTGCGGGCGTGCTCCCCGGCCAGGCCCGCAAACACACCCCGCCCGACCCGGCTGCCGCCACTGGCGCCAAAACCCGCCGTCGCCCCCCCGTGCCCCAGGCCGCCATGCTGCTTCTGGATCTTGACCTTCAGCACCTGGTCGGCCAACGGCTGTCCGTCCAGCGCCGCCACCATGGCCCGCGCCTCCTTGATCTTCGGAACCGCAACAAAGGCAACCTGCAACCCGCCTTCCGTGCCGGCCTTCACCAGGTCAATGGTCTTGACCGTGCCATGGCCGGCCAGCAGGGCCCTGAGCTGCTCCGCCGTCACCGCCGACCCCACATTGTCAATGCAAAGCGTACAGTCCATAGGATGACTCCTTCCGTCGTGCTGATGGTATCACCGGAGGGCCGCGCGACCGGCGCCCGCCCATCCCCGGGCAACGCCGCGCGTAATCTATGCCGGGCTGTCGTCGAAGTCAATGCGCCCGCCCGAGGCCGCGGCGGCCCGCATCCAGGCTATGGGTTCTCCTGGGCGGCGTCCAGGGCATCGAGACTGCGGCCGAGCAGGATGCGGTCCACCAGCATCCCCCCGCCCTCGCTGGCGAAGTAGAGCGACTGGACGCGCACCGGCCGGCCGAAGACCTCCCACAGGTCAACCGTCTCGACCCGCCACTCCGCCGGCACCGTCTCCGCGATCTTGCGCGGCGTATGCGTCGGGGACGGCAAGGCCGCCTTCCCGGCGTGCAGGGCGACGTTGCCGACGCCGACCGCCATGCCGGTTGTCGAGGGCGCGGCCGCCTTCCACGCGAAGCGCAGGTAGCGGTACTGCCCCGCCGCCGGGGTCTCGGCAATCTCAAAGTCCCAGTTCGGGACGGTGTGCCCGAACGGCGCGCGGTAGACGGGCCCCACCTTCGCGTCGGGCTTCAGCGCCAGACAGCGGCCGCCGCTGAAGGCGCCGGAGAACTGCGTCTCGATGGCCTTGTCCGGCACGGTATAGGCGTTCTTGACTTCGTCCTGTTCGTCGAAGAGCACGGCGACCGGGCGCCTGGCGGCGGCGTCGGGGTGTGAACAGCCGGCGGTCTCCCCGTGCAGGACGATCTCGGCGAGGCGGACATTGCCCACCGCGCCCCATGGCAGCAGGATGCGGAAGCGGGCGGCCGCGACCGGCGCGGCGAAGCGATGGGTGTGCACGGCGGCGTCGGCAAGCAGGGACGTGGCGGTCACCCAAGCCTCCTTGGCGGCGTCCCAGTAGTCGAAGCTGGCATCGCGCAGCCACGATTCGGGGTGCGCCGGGTCTTCGTGCAGCGTGATGGCGTCCAGCCGCAGTTGCGTGCGGAAGGTGTCGATCAGCAGGTAGTTGACGGGTGAAGTTTCGGCAAAGAACCCGACGTAGCTCCAGGCGATCCAGGGGGTGGGCGGCGGCGTGGTGTCGCCGTCCGAAAGCAGCTTGATGTCGTGGGCAAGTTCGGCGGCGCCGCCCCAACCGCCCGAGGGCACCAGCCGGATGATGGCCGGAACCGCGGCCAGCGCGTTGGGCGACAGCGGCAGGGG